>CAZECO010000333.1:0-2500 GCA_964510455.1 uncultured Actinomycetes bacterium | reverse complement strand
GCATCACGCCGATGCGGTGGAACACCCCGCTCAGCGAGCACGGCACGCTGGACGGCAGGTTGGACGGCATGCGCTTGGCAACCCGCGGGGCGGCGGTGTACGCCCACCCGGACGGACCGTTCGAATACGCCGTCTTCACGTTTCGGAGCCTGCAGTACGACGTCGTACCGCCTTGGGCGTAGCCATCGCGCGCCCGACGCCGCCGGCACACAGATCCGCGCGCTCAAGGCACGGCGGCGGAAGGCCGCACAAGGCCCGGGCTGCACGCCCGAGGCTCATCGGCTCCGGTACGCCGCCAGCAGTGCCTCGCGATCGGCGGCCGCGAGCGGCTTCACCGCCTCCCGAATGGCGACGCCGCTGATCCGCTCGGTCCGCAGCGCGACCCACTGCGCCACCAGATCCGGATGCTGCCATGCGGTCTGGCGCAGCACCCACCCGATGGCCTTGCGCACGAAGAACTCCCGATCCTCAAGCAGGCTGTCCGCATACCTGCTGAACCTGTCCCAGGTGCGGCCCAGTTCGCCGGATCTGAGCGGCACCAGGTGCGCCAGCAGCGCCGATCGTCGCAGCCAGAAGTCGGCGTCCCTCGCCCACTCGTCAAGGACTGCGGTGGTGGCGTCGCAGTCCTCGGCGTCGATCGCCGCCAGGGGACGCGGGACCAGGACGTCCACCAGCGCCCAGGTCCCCGCCTGCCGCACCAGCGATTCCAGTTCCGGCAGGTCGCGGCTGGCCAGCACATTCGCGCGGCCGTCCAGGATCACTGCGGCGGCCAGCCTCGGCTCGAACACCTCGTATGCCCACAGCGCCGCGACCAGCTCGAGCAACTCGTCCCGCGGCCATCGGGCCACGCCGGCGCGGCGCACCGCCGAGCGGACATCGGGCACCGAGCGGCCCCAGTGCTCTATCGATGACTTCAGGTACCTGCGATGCAGCTCCGCCCGCTGTGGGTCGGCCCCGGCCCGCAATTCCTCGGCGATGCCGGCAGCAGCGGCAGCGGCGTCCACGCAGCCCACCGTAACGCGACGGATCGAGCCACAACAGCCCATCGCCATCGTGCAGGCGCTATGCAATCAGGTATGGGTGCCGGCCATAGCCACAGCCACGACGACGGATACGAGGCTTCGCCGGGCCTCAAGCGAATCGTCGCGTGGGTGCTGGCGCCACTTGTCGCCCTCACGATCGCGGGCATGTTCTATTACTGGCCCAGCGGCCAGGAACTCCCGACGATCGCGGTGGGCGACTTCGTGCGGGGCACGATCCAGACCGTCGAACCGTGCGCCGACGCGCCCGCCGACACCGATTGCGCCGTGGCGACCGTCAGCATCGACGAGGGGCCCGATCAGGGCGACACGATCGAAGTCACGCTGACCCTCGGCCCCACCTCGCCGGAACTCTCGCCGGGGACTCCGGTGTACCTGCAGCCGCTGCCCGAATCCGAAACCGACCAGCGGTACGCCCTGGCCGATGTCGACCGGACCGTCCCGCTGTTCGTCATGTCGCTGCTGTTCGCCGGCGCCGTCGTCATCCTCGCCCGGTGGAAGGGCGTCACGGCACTGATCGGACTAGCCGCCTCGATGGTGATCCTTGCCGTGTTCGTGCTGCCCGCCCTGCTGCAGGGAAGCCCTCCGGTGGCCATCGCGGCACTGGGGGCTGGCGCGATCGCGGTCGTCTCGATGGGGCTCGCCCACGGCTTCAACGTGCGGACCGGCGTCGCCCTCATCGGCACCCTGCTGGCCCTGATCATCACCACGCTGCTGGGCTGGGTGTTCACCGAGGCGATGAACTTCACCGGGGTGGCCACCGAGGACGCCGCCTACCTCTCGGCCATCTCCGGCGGGACCATCGACCTGCGCGGCCTGCTGCTGGCCGGACTGGTGATCGGCGCCCTCGGCGTGCTCGACGACGTGACGGTGACGCAGGCGGCCTCGGTGTGGGAGGTGTACGGCGCCCACCAGCGGATCTCGCTGCGGTCGCTGTGGGCCTCGGGCATGCGTGTCGGCAAGGACCATGTGGCGGCGGTGGTGAACACCCTGGTGCTCGCCTACGTCGGCGCCTCGCTCCCGCTGTTCCTGCTCATCACCCTGTCGGATGCCCCGCTGCTGCAATCGATCAACAACGAGGTGATCGCCGCAGAGATCGTCCGGTCCATGGTCGGCGGCCTCGGCATCATCGCGGCTGTTCCCGCCACCACCTTCCTGGCCGCCGCACTGCTGATCGACAGCCGGCGCCGCGAGGTTGCGGCCAGCCGCTACATCTCCTGAGCCTCGGGCAGCTATCGGAGCGGGGAGGGTCAGCGCGATCGCGACCCCCGGCGGAAGACCCCGTCGCGGCTGGAGCACACATGGCGCGGAGGCAGTTCACAGCGGATCCGGCCAGGTCTGGCCGATTCCGCCGAGGATCCCGCGGAAGCGCAGCGAGCACCGGGCCCGACGACGGCAGGCGCGGCCTAAGCCGCGGGCAGCAGCTGCTGGAGCACCGGGATGAGAGCTCGGAACGCCTG
>CAZECO010000332.1:0-2525 GCA_964510455.1 uncultured Actinomycetes bacterium | reverse complement strand
CGGCCTTGGCCTCGACGCCGTCCTCCTCGCCGCCGACCACGCCGATCTCGATCTCCAGGATGATGTTGGCCCGGTTGCACTTGTCGAGGTACTCCTCGGCGATGTCGAGGTTCTCCGTCAGCGGCACCGCCGACCCGTCCCACATGTGGGAGGTGAACAGCGGCTCCTTGCCGCCGGCCACCCGCTCCAGCGAGATGTCGATCAGCGGCGCGATGTACGTCGAGATCTTGTCCTTGGGGCAGTGGTCGGTGTGCAGCCCGACGTTGATCGGGTAGTGCTCCGCGATGGAGCGGATGTACTCCGCCATAGCGGTGGCACCGGCGACCATGTTCTTCACGTACTGGCCCGACGCGAACTCGGCGCCACCGGTCGACAGCTGCAGGATGCCGTCGCTCTCTGCTTCGGCGAACCCCCGCAAAGCGGCTGACGCTGTCTGCGACGACGTCACGTTGATGGCGGGGTAGGCGAACTTGCCGGCCTTCGCGCGGTTGAACATCTCGGCGTAGACCTCGGGACTTGCAACAGGCATTGGGGCTCCTTGTGCTCTCGAATGGACCCGCGCTCATCCTTGCAGAGCGTCCGGCCCGATGCCTGTGGAATCCGCGGCGCGCACCGCTTCGTCGTTCGCCCGCTGCGCCCGCACCGCTGCGTAGATGCCGAGCGAGCCGAGGAGCACCAGCAGCAGCGGGAACACCAGCGCGGCGTTGATGTCGAGGTCGGCCACGAAGATGACGGCCAGGGCGAGGAAGGCGAGGCCCGCTCCCAGGCTGAAGATGTCGAGGGGATGGCGGTTCATGCTGACTCCTCCGGAGTGATGGGTTCGGGGGTGATGGGCTCAGGGGTGATGGCCGCAGGGTCCTGAGGGGTGATGGGCGGGACGACGGGGGCGGGATCGGGCAGGGGCGGGATCGGCGGCACCGGCGGCATCGTCGACACCCGGATGTTCCCGATGGCGACACTGGCGTCGATCCGCATCCGGGGCGCGTCGGGAACGGCGGAGTCGAAGACGAGGACCTCGGACACATCGGCGCCGTCCACGGCCGGCCCGGAGTCCCGGCTGATCGACCCGGCTCCGACCTCGGCGGCGACGACGACATCCCAGGTGTCGGGGACGGTGATGACGATTTCGCCGACCCCGACGCTGGCTGAGATCTGCTCCACCGAGGGGTACTGCTCCCAGTCGGCGACATCGATCGTGGCGGTGCCGAACCCCCACTCGAAGTCGTCGGGGTTGGCGGCGGTGGGCTGGAACACGGTCTCGCCGATGCCGGCGCCCGCCCAGTCCCCCGCCTCGCCGAGCCGGACCCCGTCCGGGACCGCGGACAATCCCCAGACCGTCAGCGCCAGCGGCAGGGCCAGCAGCACCAGCCAGCGGGCCCTCCCGATCCAGGCGCCGACCAGGATCCCGCCGCCGAGGATCGCCAGGGACACCCCGAAGATGGTCACCGCCGACATCGAGGTCAGGTCGGCGGCGTTCATCGTCCAGGCCAGGCCGAACCAGATGAGCGACAGGCACAGCGCGATCACGCCGAGGTAGGAGCGCTGGCGGGGGGTCTGGGGCTCGGGCGGCTGCGGGTAGGGCGCGCGTGGGTAGGGCGTTGCTGCGTAGGCAGCCGTCTCCGTGAATTCTTCAACGGGTGGTGAGGTCATGTCGAGAACCTCCGTCGGTGGGTCGGCAGCCACAGGCGCTGCCGGGCGCCGGGCCAGCAGGACGAGCAGCACGATCAGCGCGATGACGACAACGACGCCGGTACCGTCGCCGAACGGGAGGACCAGATTCGGCACGATGACCAGCGCCGCGAGCGCGGCCAGGATCAGCAGGAGCAGCCGCCGCCCGGACAGGATGTCGCTGTTGTCGCCCGGTTCGGGCAGCCATGCCGCACCGGCGAGGTAGAGCACGACGCCGAGTCCGCCGAACAGGGCGAGCACAGCGACGGCGATGCGCACGACCAGCGGGTCCATGCCGTAGTGCTCGGCGAACCCTGCGCAGACGCCGAGGAGCTTGCGGTCGGTGGCGCTGCGCCGCATCGTGCGGGTCGGAAGGAGTTGAGGTGGGGAGGTGGTGGTGTCGCTCATATCTGAAGCCTGCCCCGCGGCGACGGGCGCCCACATCGGGGAGACACCCTGAGACCACCCTGAGATTCCCCACGGACATGCTCAGGGTCGATCCCTGATGACGCACCGGCAGCCCGCTGCCAGACTCGAAGCATGGGATCCCGCGCGTACCGCGATGCCGATCGCCGGTGGGTGGGCGGCGTCGCGTCTGGCCTCGCGGGACACCTGCGGTGGTCGGTGTCATGGACCCGGGTCGGATTCGTGATCCTCACGTTCGCCGCCGGCCTCGGCGCCGTGCTGTACATCGCCTACTGGCTGCTGCTGCCGCTGCACCGCGACGAGCGCGCGCGACCCGGCCGCGAGCTCGGCCTCCTGCCGCTGCTGGCCCTCGGCGCCGTGCTGCTCGGCGGCGCGCTGCTGGCGTCCACCATCTCGCCGTGGCTGTTCGCCACCAACCTCAACGGCATCCT
>CAZECO010000331.1:0-2538 GCA_964510455.1 uncultured Actinomycetes bacterium | reverse complement strand
GAGGGGTCAATATTCAACCGGCGGAAAGGGGTCAGTTTTCGGCCGGCGTTGACACAAGGGCCTGGTGCCGGCGGAGGACTCGCGCCCGCGCGCGTGTGGGTCAGCCTGGGGTTGACGCCCTGTGCGCTGCGACCCTGCACCTGCCCGAGCAATAGCGGGCGTCCGACCTGGCCGGGGTGAACGACTCTCCGCAGCGGACGCACTCGCGGTCCATCGGCAGGGGTCGCTTGTCCCGGTGCCGGTCGAGGTCGGCTGCGTAGCAGCACGCGGCCGAGCAGTAGGACCGCTGGTAGCGCCCCCCGGCGGTGAACGGGCGCCGGCATCGGGAGCAACAGCCTGTGGTCGAACTCAACGAGAGCGACAGGCGCTGATAGTCCTGGAGGCAGCGCTCGTGGAACGGCTCGAAGCCGCGGCGCATCGAGGCCTTGCTGAGGTGGATCCGCTCGGTTGGCTCGAAGCCGCGCCGGCACACGGGGCAGGTGGGTTCGGCCGCCCGGCTGTAACGCTTCACATCGACACAATATCGGTTCGATGCTATCCGTTACATGGGACACGCCGGAGTTCGCGCCCGCGCCTGCGCGGGTCATCCGCAGGTGGTAGATCCTGACCACCTGATGCCCGCTTCGCGCCCGCGCGCGTGTGGGGTCACCTCCAGAACTCGCAAATACGACACGCGTGTCGTATTCCGACAATCCGGGGTCATCCCCATTCGGCGCGGACCTTCGCGAGGAACTCATCGAGGTCGGCCTCGCGGACCATCTCCCGGCCGGCGTGGCGGATGGTGCGCAGCTCCCCCCGGTTGATGATCTTCCGCAGCTGGGGGAGGGTGAGACTGATGCTCCTGGCGGTCGCGGTCAACGACATGTACACGATGGGCTGCCGGATCGGGACGACGTTGCCCGCGGGCGGCACCGCGGCCGGCTCGGGCTCGGTGACCACCGCGGTGGTCACCGGTGCGGGTGCGGCGAGGGCGGCGCTGATCGCGTCAGTCCCTTGCCGGAGGATGGCTTGCCCGGTCTGCTGGTAGATGTCCATCGTGAGCTGCACCGACGAGTGGCCGATGATCTCGGCGACGGTGCGCGGATCCACGCCGGCCTCCAGCAGCAGGGTTGCGCAGGTGCGGCGGGCGGCGTGGGTGCCGCTGGCGGGGACACCGGCGCTGGTGAGCATGGCCCGCCAGTCGCGCCAGTCCCCGGCCGGGTCGAGCGGTTTGCCGTTGGGCTGGGCGAACACGAGGCCGTGGTCCTGCCAGTGGCTCCCGGCGTGCAGCCGCTCGGCGGCCTGCCGGGCGCGGTGCGCCTCCAGCTCGGCCAGCAGGGGGGCGGGCAGGGGGATGGTGCGGCGCCCTGCCTTCGACTTGGGGGCTCTGGCGACGATGCCGCCGCTGTGCCGCTGCGGGCAGTCGACACCCTTGGCCTTGCCGCACTTGGCGACCTTGCCCAGCTCGGGGCGCGCGGGCTGGCAGCCGTGCCGCCAGTTGAGCCGCTGTATCTGCTGGCGCACCGCGAGGGCGCCGGTGTCCAGGTCGATGTCCTGCCAGCGCAGCCCGAGCAGTTCGCCCTGCCGCAGACCGAGGTACAGGGCGACGTGGTAGCGGGCGCGCATCCTGTCGTCGGCGCAGGCGGCGAGCACGGCGCGGGCCTGATCGGCGGTCAGGGACGGACGCTCGGGCTCGACCTGCTTGGGCGGGTCGGTCAGGTCGGCGACGTTGACGGCCACATGCCCGTACCGCTGCGCGATCTTCAGCGCCCGCCGCATGATCGTGCGGACCTTCCCGGCGGTGCTGGGGGACAGCCCCCGGTCCTGCACGTACCGCACGGCCCGGTTGATGTCCTCCGGCTTCAGCGCGGTCAACCGGATCTTGCCGAGCTGGGGGTTGATGTAGCGGCGGATGTACCCCTCGTAGAACTCGTAGGTGCGGGGCGCCAGGTTGGGCCGCGACTCTTCCAGCCAGATCGCCATCCACGTCTTGACGGTGTGGCTGGTGGAGGCGACCGGGGCGCCGGAGGCGACCTTGCCCGCGAGGCTCCGCAGCTCGTCCTTCAGCTGCTTCTCGGTGTCCCTGGTGACGCTGATGCGGCGCCCGTCGGGGGCGCTGACCCGCCCGCGCCACTTGCCCGACGGCAGCTGTGTGATGGTGCCCGACTTGTACTCGCGCATCAGGTTGTCCCCCGTTCGAAGAAATCCGTCAGGCGCGCCCGTGTCCAGATCCGTGTCCAGATTCGGTTGCAGCCCCATGCACAGTATTGCACAACTGACGGATTGGGAACGCCGATTCTGAGCGTGATTTGCACGCCGTGTCCAGATAGTGCACGCCGCTCCCCTTGACTCATAATCCGCCAGGCGTGGGTTCGAGTCCCACCCGCCCCACGGGCCGATACACCGTGCGGCGCAACGGGTTCCGCCATTGCGGTGATTCTGGAACACTCCCGGTCCGGCTGCCCGGATCCGCCAGGTGGAGCGAGAGTCGCACCACGCGACCCGCTCGGTCAGTCGACGTAGTGGCAGTACCCGTCGTCGCGGTCGCTCGGCCGGACG
>CAZECO010000330.1:0-2542 GCA_964510455.1 uncultured Actinomycetes bacterium | reverse complement strand
CAGCGTTTCACCGCACGGCTGCGGCGGATCGCTACGATCAACGCCCCTGCGGAGGGCCAGCGGCCCTCCGCTGCCGACCGTCTGACACGCGGGCGCCGCGACGGCACCGAGGCCCGCTCGCTCGCGGCCCCGACCCGCCCGGCAGATTCCGGAGCACTCGTTTGCACCCGTTGCGGGGGCGGATCGCCCGAGTTGGCACTTGCTGGGTGGGTTTGCTTCACCCGGGCGCTGCGCACGCCGGGCGGCACCCCGTTGCTCGGCCATCGCAAGGCCATCGAGGCTTGCTTCGTTCCGCGAAAGGTGGCCGCTTCCCGCCGGGGCCGCCGATCAAGTGCGACGGGCCAGCAACCTGCCCCGGTTCGTCAGTTCCTTCGTTCGGCCGCGCAAGCGAAGCAGAACATGTCGCCCTTGGTTGGCGGCGCGCGGGCGGTGGCGGCGCCGGGTGGGGCGGAGCAGGTCGCCGCTGACTTGCCCTGCACGTCGCGGAACGGATGGCCGTCTGCTTCTGCGAACGGGTGCGGCCTGGCCCGCCGGCCGCGGCTCGATATCCACCGACGCGACCTCGGCCAGCCTCGGCCGCTCGTGCCGGTCGCCCTCGACCACGCCGGTCGCCCACCACATGTGCAGCCCGCGGCCGCGGACCTCGAGGGTGGCCAGGTTGTTGTCGAACCACGGCCCCTTGACAGTGGTCCAGCCGACCGGCGCGTCTGGCACCTTGGCCAACCGGGCAACCGCATGGCCGATGTGTCCGGCGATGCCGTAGCCCATCACCCGGATCAGGAGCTGCAGAGACGGCGACAACGGGTTGCGGATCGGGGAGCAGACCGCCTGGATGATCCTGCTGGACCGGCTGCGGTCCTCGGCCGGGTCCTTGGGATAAGCCTCGGACACGTAGTTGTGGTGGACGTCGCCCGAGAGGAACGTCACGGTCCCGGGTGCCGCCCCGCGGTCGCCGCGCGCCACCTCCAGCGTCATCCGCAGCACGTTCCGGAAACCGTCCTGGAACGCGGCCCAGTGCTCGAGGTCGCCGGCCTGCCGGAGCTTCTCGCCCACCCTCGCGCCGCGCCGACCCCATCTGCCATCGGCCAGCGCTTCGCTCCACGCCTCCAGGCAGTGCAGGGCGGGGGACAGCAGGAACGGTACGGACGTAGCGACGAGAAGGTGGTCGACATCGCCGCGCATCTGCTGGTCGAGCCATTCCAGCTCGGTGTCGTTGAGCATCGAACGCTTCTGCGGATCGAGCTCCCGGGCCGCGCGGGAGTCCACGACCACCAGCCTGGCGTGGCCGCCGAACGCGCGGGCATAGCTCCAGCGGTAGGACTCGGGGTGCTGGTCCGCTCGCTCGGCGAACTCGTCGAGCGTGTCGGTCAGGTCGAGCTCGCCGTCCCCGCCGTGGCCGTCGATCATCCTCCAGATCTCGTCGGCCGCGCGCTCGGCGGAGGAGAGGTTGCCGAGGTGCTGATAGACCCAGTACGACGACAGCGCGGCGGTGATCCGCCCGTGCCACCACGACGTCGCCTCCATCTGCTGCTTCCACGCCAGCGATGTGTTCCAGTCGTCTCGCACATCGTGGTCGTCGAAGATCATCGCGGTTGGCACCGTCGAGAGCAGCCAGCGGTTCACCGGGTCGGTCCACGCCAGCCGGTAGAGCTCGGCGTACTCCTGGAAGTCCTTGAGCTCGGTCCACGGCGGCTCCTCGATGCTGCGCCGCGACTCGATGAAGTCCCGCATCTGCTGGGTGGTCTCGTCGGCGTACACCTGATCGCCGAGGAACAGCACCAGGTCCGGCCAGCGTGGCTCCTCGCCCGGATCGGGGTCCTCGGGCGCGGCGGGATCGGTGACCCGGGCCAACCGCAGCGCGTAGGCGCGCAGCGCATCGACGCCGTGCAGCTGGTTGCCCGCCGCGTCGTGAGGAACCGCGGTGTGGCACGACCCGAATGCCAGGCGCAGCGGCTTGGACGGCTCGAGGGTCGGGATCACTGATGGCGGGTAGGGCGAATCCTGAGGCGGCCAGACCTGCTCACCGTCGACCTGGACCGTGTAGGGGTACTTGCGCCCCTCTTCGAGCCCGTCGAGGCAGACCAGCGCGTAGTGGTGGCCATGCACACCGAAGGTGCGCACCTCGCCGGAGGCCTCGCCCTGCGCTCCGGCCGTGACGCGGACCGTCCCCGCGCCCTCCGTCTCGACCCACACGCTCGCCGAGTGCTCGTCGACATGGCGGAGCAGCGGACCCAGGACGAGTTCGGTCATGGGGGTCAATATGCCCCAGCCGACGTGAGCATGCTGAGGCGAAGCCCCCGATGCCCTCGGTCAGCGGGGGTCGTGGCGTGCATTGGACACGGTGCCTTCCGGTGACCTCCCGCGCCCGTGTGCAGCAGATCGTGCCAGCGACGCCGCGCTCCATCCTGGGCAGCGGTCCGGCGAGCCTCCCCTTCAGCGAGCAGGGGGCGACATCGGAGACTCCCCGCGCCACGTGCGAGCCGAGCGTCCCTGCCCCAGGGGATTCCCGTCGTCCGACCCCGGTCGGTGCACCGGCCATGGC
>CAZECO010000329.1:0-2543 GCA_964510455.1 uncultured Actinomycetes bacterium | reverse complement strand
TGTCGGCGTCGGCTGAATACTGACCCCGGAGCGTCGGCCGAATCTTGACCCCTCGCGCGACCAGTCTCGACCCAGACCGGGTCGAGAGGAGCGAGAGGAAGTGTTGTCAGTGGAGGACTGGGCCGAGATCCGCAGGCTGCATCGAGCGGAGGGGTTGCCGATCAAGATGATCGCCAGGACGTTGGGGGTGTCGCGGAACACGGTTCGTTCCGCGATCGCTTCGGAAGGTCCGCCGAAGTATGTGCGCAGGCCGGTGGGGTCGGCGGTGGACGCGTTCGAGGGTGCGATCCGGGAGCAGCTGGTGGCGGTGCCGACGATGCCGGCGACGGTGATCGCGGAGCGGGTGGGGTGGTCCGGGGGGCTCACGGTGTTCCGGCAGCGGGTGGCCGAGCTGCGGCCGGCGTACCTGCCGGTGGACCCGGCGTCGCGGACCACCTACGGGGCCGGGGAGATCGCGCAGTGCGATTTCTGGTTCCCGCCGGTGGAGGTGCCGGTGGGCTTCGGGCAGATCCGCCGCCCGGTGCAGTTGCCGGTGCTGACGATGGTGACCGGGTACTCCCGGTGGCTGTCGGGGCTGCTGCTGCCGACGCGGCAGGCGGAGGACCTGTTCGCCGGGTGGTGGCGGTTGATCGAGGCGCTGGGGGCGGTGCCGCGGACGCTGGTGTGGGACGGGGAGGGAGCTGTCGGGCGGTACCGGCGGGGCGGCAGCGCTCTGACCGCGGAATGCCAGGCGTTCCGCGGGGTGCTCGCCGCGAAGGTGATCGTGCTGAAGCCCCGGGAGCCGGAGCACAAGGGCATCGTGGAGCGGGCCCACGACTACCTGGAGACGTCGTTCCTTCCGGGCCGGACTTTCGCCTCGCCGGCTGATTTCAACGCCCAGCTGCAGGACTGGCTGGACCGTTCCCACGCCCGGCGGCGGCGGGCGCTGGGGTGCGCGCCGGCCGACCGGATCGCCGCGGACCGGGCGGCGATGCTGCCGCTGCCGCCGGTGGCGCCGGCCACCGGGTGGCGCTGGTCCGGGCGGCTGGCCCGGGACCACTACGTGCGGCTGGACGGCAACGACTACTCGGTGCACCCCGGCGCGATCGGCCGCCGGATCGAGGTGGTGGCCGATCTGGAGCGGGTCAGGGTGCTCAGCGACGGGCGGGCGGTGGCCGACCACGAGCGGGTCTGGGCCCGGCACCAGACCATCACCGACCCGGCCCACCGTCGCGCCGCCGACGCCCTGCGCGCCGCCCGAGGCGCCGTGCTGCGGCCGGTCCGCGGCGCCGGTGCGGCGGCGCCGGCCGTGCAGCGGCGCAGCCTGGCCGACTACGACGCCGCACTCGGCGTCGACGTCGACGGGTTCGCCTCATGAGCGCCCCGCGGACCGCCGCGGGGGCCGGGGCCACCGGCGCCGACCTTGCCGCCGAGGTCGGTTACCTGACCCGGGCGCTGAAGGCGCCCACGCTGCGCGAGGCGGTGCCCCGGCTGGCCGAGCGGGCCCGCGCCGAGGCGTGGAGCCACGAGGAGTTCCTGGTCGCCTGCCTGCAGCGGGAGGTCTCGGCGCGGGACTCCCACGGCGGCGAGGGCCGCATCCGCGCCGCCAGGTTCCCGGCCCGCAAGAGCCTGGAGGAGTTCGACTTCGACCACGCCCGCGGCCTGCGGCGCGACCTGATCGCCCACCTGGGCACCCTGGACTTCGTCGCGGCCAAGGAGAACGTGGTGTTCCTCGGCCCGCCCGGCACCGGCAAAACCCACCTGGCCACCGGCCTGGCCATCCGCGCCTGCCAGGCCGGCCACCGGGTCCAGTTCGCCACCGCCAGCCAATGGGTGGCACGGCTCGCCGAGGCCCACCACGGCGGCGCCCTGCAGGCCGAACTGGTCCGGCTGGGCCGCTACCCGCTGCTCGTGGTCGACGAGGTCGGCTACATCCCCTTCGAGCCCGAGGCGGCGAACCTGTTCTTCCAACTGGTGTCGTCCCGGTACGAGCGCGCCAGCCTGATCGTGACCTCGAACAAACCGTTCGGCCGGTGGGGCGAGGTGTTCGGCGACGACGTCGTCGCCGCCGCCATGATCGACCGGCTGGTCCACCACGCCGAGGTCGTCGCCCTCAAGGGCGACTCCTACCGGCTCAAGGGCCGCGACCTGGGCCGCGTCCCACCCGCCGCCGGCGGCGAGGACTGACGCCATGGCCCGCCACCCCACCGATCTCGCCGACACGGCCGCCGCCGCCGTCCACGACCTCGCGCTGCTCACCCGGCCGGCTATCACCACCCTCGACATCGGCGACCTGGACCACGTGAGCGCTGCGCTGGCCGAGCTCGCCGCGGCGCTGCCGCAGACCCTGAACCAGCTGCGGCGCTACCTGCCCGACAGCACCAGCGCCGATCGTGCCGCCACCCGCCTGAACCAGGCCGGCGCCGCAGCAGCGCACCTCGCAGCCCTGCTCGACGCCGCCCACCAAGCCCTCGGCGACACCGCCGCCGAGCCCACCAAACCGAACCCGGGAGGGGTCAATATTCAACCGGCGGAAAGGGGTCAGTTTTCGGCCGGCGTTGACA
>CAZECO010000328.1:0-2579 GCA_964510455.1 uncultured Actinomycetes bacterium | reverse complement strand
GGCCTCGTACGTCTGGCTTGTCGTGTCGACCATGGTCGGCAACCGACGTCCCACAACACCCTCCCGTCCCCAGAGTTGACACTAGTGTCAACTCGACGGAAGGGCAAGCGGCGCGACGTTCTGTACGACGCGGCCGGGTTTCCGCGAGACGCGCACATTGCGTACTGCCCGACCGGCTTCTGGCCGGGAATCCGAGGGCGCGGCACCACGGCTTCGGAAGTACAGAACGTGCGCACCTCAGCGGTCGCGCTGTTCCGCCCCGGCGATCTCGGGCTGGACTATCTGCTGCCGAGGCGCGCAGCGCCGCCGTTCCAGTTCACGCGGTCGCCGGGGCACGACCGGCGCTGCGGCCTGGAGCCAGTCTCGCGTTGGACACGAGTGGGCTTCACCCCAGCCTCCGTGAGACGAAATGGGTGCGCTGCCCATTGCATGCGCGGTAGCGGGTGCCAGCGGACCGGGCAGCCGGGGTGGAGGATCCGGGTAACAAACGACCATCGGGTGCGGGCACCAGCCGACATCCAGCGGCGGGGTCCGGCGATCCTGGCGCGATCGATGGAGAGCCCCGCCCGGCACGACCGAGCCGATGGCACGGCCCCTTGAACGCCAGGCAGGATTCGCGCAACAGCCTGACCCGCCCGCGGTCGGGCTGACGGCCAATCGGGTGGTCCAGCGCCGCCCTCCTCCGACGTGGGGGGTGGGAGGCGTACCCTGCGGGCAGCATGACAGCGCGTATGCGCCGGCGGCCGTTCTGGCCGCCGGACATGGGACGGAGGGTTGATAAGTGTCGAGTTCAACCGAGTTGGTGAAGAAGGGATTCGCGGCTTTCGCCGCCGGCGATCTGGCGACGCTGAACGAGGTGATCGCAGACGATGTGGTGTGGGTGGCGGAGAACGCCGGCGTCTTGTCTGGTCGGTACGAGGGCAAACCGGCGGTCTTTGCGAACTGGGCCCTGATCCCAGCTGAGACCCAGGGCACCTTCCAGCAGGAGGTAGTGGAGGTCTTCGGGGACGATCATGTTGTCGTTGCCGTCACGGAGGTCACTGCCGACCGCTTGGGCAAGCGTCTCGACAAGAACCGCGAAGCCTTCATCTTCGTCATTAAGAACGGGCAGGTATCCGAAGGACGAACCATCGCCTCGAATCCGGAAACGAGGAGCGACTTCTGGGCGGGATAGGCCACGGCGGCGTGTCGACCGTCATCGCAGCGGCTGATACCGGCTGGCCGCCTGGATCTGCGGGCTGGTGCCGGTGCGGCACGAAGTCGCGCAGGCGCTGCGAGGCCGTATGGACACCCGGCCGCCGGAGAATGGGCCGCTTCGTCAAGATCCTCCAGACCCGTACGGAAGAGGCTGAGCCGACCCGCCGTGGGGTCCCGGCGATCCTGGCGCCACCGATCGGCCGACGCCCCGTTCGGCGATGATCACGTCGTCGTTGTTATGACTGAGAGAGGGTGCGCGGAGCCTTCGTTTCGTCATGGGCGCATCTCATCGGATCCCGCAGCGTTCGACGCTCTTTGGGCGGGTAGGCCACGGCGGTGGTCCGGCGTCCGTGTTGCACGACATGGCGGGGGCATGGCCGCCTACCAGTCGAAGACGACCCCCGTCAGCTCCTCCGAGACCTCCCACAGCCGCTCAGCCAGATCGGGGTCCTGCGCCACCGAGCTGCGGCTGGACAGGCCCGGGTGGCCGCGCAGGTTCCGGAATCCCGACGGGCCGTAGAACTCCCCGCCGCGCACGCCCGGCGCGGTGGCGGCGTACAGCTGCGGCCACGCCCCTGCCTCTGCGCTCTGCGCCACGGTGTGATTGGCGACCCAGACCAGGCCCTTGCCGATCGGGTTGTGCGCCATCATCGGCCCCGCGTACTGCAGGTTCGTGTTCGCATACCCCGGGTGGGCGGCCACCGAGATGAGGCCGGAGCCCGCGGATCGCGCATGCCGATCCAGTTCCGCCATGAACAACAGGTTGGCGACCTTGCTCTGCCCATAGGCGGTCCACGCCTCGTAGCGGCGGCGCTCGAAGTTGAGGTCCGAGACGTCGATCCGCGCCATCAGATGGGCGAAGCTCGACACGGTGACGACCCGGGCATCCCGCAGCAGGGGCAGCAACAGCCCGGTCAGGGCGAAGTGGCCGAGGTGGTTGGTGCCGATCTGGGACTCGAACCCGTCCGCTGTCTTCCCGTAGGGCGGCGCCATCACCCCCGCGTTGTTCATCAGCACGTCGATCCTCGGCACTTGGTCGGCCGCCTCGGCCGCCGCCCGCCGCACGGACGCTAGGTCCGCCAGGTCGAGCCGGAGCTTGGTGGGCCGCACCGGTCCGCTCACCCGCCCGAGCGCATCGTCGAGCTTCTGCGGGTTGCGCCCCGCCATGATCACGTGCGCGCCCCGAGCCGCCAGCTCCTGCGCCGACACCAGCCCGAGCCCCGAGTTCGCCCCGGTGATCAGCACCGTCCGCCCGGTCAGGTCGCCGATGTCGTCGGAGGTCCAGTCGTTCGCCATCCCCCCATTGTGCGGGGGCCGGCAATGCCCGAACGCGTCGAAACTTCGACCATCCCCCGCAATCCCCGCGGACGGCGAGCGACCAC
>CAZECO010000327.1:0-2587 GCA_964510455.1 uncultured Actinomycetes bacterium | reverse complement strand
GCAGCGCCTCCGGCACCGGCGGGACCCGGACGGCCTGCTCGGCGGCCTTCACGTCCTCGCGGCTCCCGGCGACGAAGACGTACTCGAGGTTCCTCAGGTGGCTGACCGCGCCGACCTTCTCCCCCGCAGGGTTGTGGATGCCGATCTGGGCGCCGATATAGCGTTTGGAGTCGAACGCGAGCATCGCCACGTCCTGATGGCCGTTCTCGCGCAGCGCGTCCATGATCGCTCCCGGTTCCACCCATGACTCGTTGTTGTACGAGACGACGACCACGCGCGCCTTGATCTGGCGGATCACCGACATGAAGGCCTGCGGCATCTCCCGCTTCTTGTTGAAGACCGACTTCGTGGACTCGTCGCGGCTGTCACCGCGCTTGCATGCGATGCCGTAATGGTCGGGTTTGTCCCAGCGGACCAGGGTTTCCCAGATGTGGTAATTGGTGAAGTACCGGTGCTGGTTGTAGGGCGGGTCCAGATAGGCCAGATCGACGCTTGGGAGGTCACCGGCGAGCAGGGTCGCGTCGCCCAGGATCGACCGGCCAGGTCCGGGCAGGAGGTCGGGGGCCCGCAGTTCCAGGTTGTTGTAGGCCCTCGGTGCCCACTCCTTGAGGTAGGCCATCTGCAGGCCGGTCGTGGAGTCCACCCGGTCGGCCGCCAGCATGAGCGATGTCAGAAGGATGGGGAACAGCGGATCGGAGCGGTAGTCCCGTTCCAGCCGTTCGCGGATCGCATCAACCCGCGCACCGTTCTTGGGCTGGAAGTACCGGCTGTCCTCGCAGAAGGTCTCCGTGAAGTAGCCGGGCTCCCCAGGCAAGGCGTTCAACTCGTCCAGGGCCTCCGACAGGGCCTGCCTGTCCACGGTGGCGGCGTCCGTTGCGATGTAGCACTGGGCGAGGATGTCGGAGTAGGTGGCGATGTCCGTCGCTGTGACGGCGAGCCCCCGGCGTTTGAACTCCTGCGCGACCCGCGTCGTCCCGGTGAACAGATCCACCGCAGTGCGCGCATCGACGGCCGTAGCCAGCGCGCCCAGGACCGGGACCAGAGCACGCTTGGAGCCCAGGTACTTGATCATCGGGCGGCGCCGTTCATCACCGCGCGATCATACGATCCGGTGCATCCACTGGCGGATCGGGGATTGCGAAGCGCCCCGGCATCGCGGAGCGGCGGTTGATGCGTGAGCTCCGCACGACTAGAAGGCCCGCCGCCGATGCCGTGGGATGCTTGGGCCACGAGATCGACAGGCATGACGGAGGCTGGTGCGTGATGGGCGGACAGATCGACAGGGCAAAGGGTCGCATCAAGGAGGCCACCGGGGTCATCACCGGCAACAAGGACCTTCGCAGACGAGGGAAGGCCGAGCAGGTCGCTGCGGAGGCGGCGCTCAACATCGACAAGGGGGCCTCGCAGGCTCGCAAGGCGGTGGACAAAGGGGCGTCGGAGGCAGAGAAGCTGCTGGGCCAGGGCAAGGCAGGCGCCGAGCAGGCCATCGACAAGGGCCGGGAAACGCTGCAGAAGGCCCTGAAGAAGAAGGAATAGTGGCGGACCTGTCCGATCGTTCGGACCTTGGAGTCCGCGTCTGACTGGGCCCGGACGATGCGTTCGGCGGCTCCCGCCAATGGTCGCGCGCCGGTTGCCCCCGTGTCCGGGTCGTCAAGGACGCAGTTGTCCGAACCGCTGCGGGGTGCCGAGCCCGTTCATGGAAACCGTGGGTTCGCGTTGTCCGAAACAACAGTGCCGCGGTAGGGCGATCAGCTGTTCAGGCCGCCCCTTCCGCTTGTCGACGCACGGTACCTGAGGTACCTTGTCGCTCAGGGAGGTACCCAGCATGGCGCTCAACCTCAAGAACCCGCGAACCCTGCAGGCGATCGACGAGCTCGCCCGGCTCACCGGTGAGTCGAAGTCCGAGGCGGTGGCAAGCGCGATCGAGGCGCGTCTTGCGGAACTTGTCTCCGGGAGCGAGGCCGCACCCGCGCCGTACGGGACGCGCCGTGATCATCTCCGGGCGCTGATCGCCGACACAGCCCCGCGGTTCGCCCGCGCGGGCTTGGGAGCCGACCGTCAGGAGCACTTCGTCGACCCCACCGCAGACCTGTACGACGCCGAAGGCCTCCCTCGTTGATCGTTGACACGTCCGCAGTCATCGCCATCCTGCGAGGTGAGCCGCAGGCCGAGCAACTCGTTGAGGCCGTGCTCGCCGCAGGTGGCGCGTTGATCTCCGCGGCCAGTTACGTGGAGGCGGCTGCCGTGGTCGACCGCCTCGGCGATCCGGTGCTCAGCCGCCGTCTCGATGAACTCTTGCAGGTGTTGCGGATCGAACTGGCTCCGTTCGATGCGGCCCAGGCCATGGTTGCGCGGGCAGCGTATGCGGACTTCGGGAAGGGCAGCGGCCACTCGGCGGGCCTGAACCTCGGCGACTGCCTGACCTACGGCCTGGCAAAGGCAACCGGTCGGGTGCTGCTCTACGTCGGAGACGACTTCGCACAGACCGACCTCCGTTCGGCCCTTGGGGACGAATCGGGGATGGGCCCGTGACCGTGCGGGAGGGCCGACCGTCGCAGCGCGGTTCGAGGACCTGGCGCTGACTCGC
>CAZECO010000326.1:0-2593 GCA_964510455.1 uncultured Actinomycetes bacterium | reverse complement strand
TCGGGCGACCCGGCGTAGATGGCGCCGCCCTGGACCTCGTCGAGGAAGTGCTCGAAGGTGGGCGGTGGCCAGCCGCGCTCCCGGCCGATGCGGCCGAACATGGCCTGGTAGTTGGGCCACAGTTCCTCGATCGCCTGCTCGTCGGTGTCGGCGACGTGGCCGGGGGAGTGGATGGCCAGCGGCAGCGGCCCGTGGCCGAACTGCTGCAGCGCCCGGCGGTAGAGGTCCGCCATCGGTGCGAAACGAACCGGATCCCCGCCGATGATCGCCAGCGCCATGGGCAGGTTCAGCCGGGCGGCCCGGACCGCCGACTCCGGGGTGCCGCCGACCCCGACCCGCAAGGGGATTCCGGCCCGTTCGGTCTTCGGGTAGACATGCTGGTTCGCCAAGGGGGTGCGGGTCGTGCCCGACCAGGTGACCGCGCCTTCGCCCAGCAGTTGCACGAGCAGGGCGAGCCTCTCTTCGAAGAGCACGCTGTAGTCGCCGAGGGAGAAGCCGAACAACTCGAAGGACTCGGTGAAGGAGCCGCGGCCGGCGGTGATCTCGGCACGGCCGCTGGACAGGGCGTCGAGGGTGGCGAACCGTTCATAGACCCGCACCGGGTCGTCCGTCGACAGCACGGTCACGGCGGTGCCCAGGGTGATCCGCTCGGTCCGGGTCGCGATACCGGCCAGGACGATGTCGGGCGCGGAGACGGCGAAGTCGTCCCGGTGGTGCTCCCCGACGCTGAAGTGGTCGAGCCCGAGGGAGTCCGCCAGCACCGCCTGCTCGACGATGTTCCGGATCACCTGCCCGGTCGGTTCGACGTTCCCCGCATCGTCGCGGGTGATGTCGCCGAACGTGTCGAGGCCGAACTCGATCGTCTGTGCTGGGCTCACGCAGGTGCTCCTTCGGATTCGGGCGGTTGGCTGCGGCCGTAGGCGAAGGCCGTACGCGTTCACCGGTCGGCGCACGGCTCGGCGACACCGCCGCGGTTGCGTCAGGCGTGCTTGTCCTCGGCCAGCTGCTCGGGTTGGAGCGACCACTCCGGCGGCTCGTCGCCGCCGGAGTCCTCGTCGGCCTCAGCGTCGTCGGCCGTGGCGTGGATCTTGCCGGCTGCGTGATGGACCGGGGCGTAGATGGCGTACAGCTGCATCGGCTCGTCGCCGATGTTGGTGACGTTGTGCCAGGTGCCAGCCGGGACCAGGATGGCCGAACCGTCCTCGACCACCTGGTCGAAGTCGAGCTGATCCTTCGAGGGCCCCATCTGCACCCGGCCGCGACCCCCGTCGAGCCGGAGGAACTGGTCGGTCTCCGGGTGGGCCTCCAGGCCGACGTCCGCACCCACGGGGATGGACATGAGCGTCAACTGGAGGTACTTGCCCGACCAGGCGACGGTGCGGTAGTTCGAGTTCTCCAGCGTTGCGCTTTCCAGATCGAAGCTCTGAGGGTTCGGCCCGATGTCCTCGATGGTCATTCAACACTCCCCGCAGTCGTCGCGTTCGCGGTGCCTGCCCACTCCCAGCCCCGCGGTGTCTGAGGTTCCATCCACAGGCTAGTCGACCTCCGGCAGGTTGTCGGGCGGGGCGATCGGCGGCAGAGCCGTCGGAGCAGACGTCCTCGGGGCCGTCGCGCAGGAGTCGCCGTGGGCGACATCCCGATCCGGGTGCACTGGAGTCGAATCGCCGGGACTCATCCGATCCGTGAAGCCGCGGTGCAGCAGGCAAGGGGGTGGTCCTGCCCGGCACATGGCGACCGGCTTGCACCGGTGATGAGCCTCTTCGCCGCGAGCTGCCGGACTGGCGGTCGGCAGGGAGGCTGGCAGCCTCGTGCGCTCCGCCCGGGCAGGACGTTGGGTTCCTCGCGCGGAACACCATCAGGCGCGATTCCCACACGTGGGCGAGGATCGGAGCACGGGTCACGCGTCTGACATTCCCGGCACGGATGGGAGGATGCGGGATGACCGAGGTGGCCGATCTTGATCCGTCCGATCCTGATCCGTCCGCTGGGACGGACCCGGTCCTGGTGCTGCGCCCGCCGATCAACCGGGTCGAGCGGCGCGCGATCACGTGGTGGATGCTGCAGGGGCTGCTGGTGAGTGTGCCCCTCCTGGCGGGGGCGCTGATCGCCAACGCGGTGTGGGGCTCGGAGGCCCCGTGGCTGCTGCTGACGATTCCCGCCGCCGTGGCGGTCTTCTTGGTGGCCGGCTTCGTCGAGCCGCTGTGGCGCTACCGGGTCCACCGCTGGGAGACCACGGACGAGGCGATCTATGCCACTACCGGATGGGTGGTGCTGGAGTGGCGCGCTGCGCCGTTGTCCAGGGTCCAAACCGTCGACGCCATCCGGGGACCGCTGGAGCAGCTCCTGGGCTTGTCCACGCTACGCGTGACCACCGCCTCGGCGCGCGGCTCGATCGACATCGGGGGCTTGGACAAGGACACCGCGGCCCGGGTAGCCGAGGACCTCACGCGGGTGGCGCAGGAAACACCGGGGGATGCGACATGAGCGCCGATGGGCTGCTGCCCGATGGGCCCGGCTGGTCGCGGCTGAGCGCGCGGATGATCTGGGTCGACCTCGCGCAGACCGTGCTGTCCGCGCTGCCGGCGGTCGTCGC
>CAZECO010000325.1:0-2602 GCA_964510455.1 uncultured Actinomycetes bacterium | reverse complement strand
GCCGCTCCCGCCGCTGCGCCAGCGCCGGCGCCGGTCCCCCGCGACGCCTATGTCACACCGCTGGTGCGCAAGATGGCCGCACAGCTCGGGGTCGACCTCAGCACGGTGAGCGGCACCGGGGTCGGCGGCCGGATCCGCCGGCAGGACGTCGAGGGGGCTGCTGCTGCCGCGAAGGCACCAGCCCCCACACCAGCCGCCACACCAGCCCCCAGGCCAGCCGCTGCTCCCGCTGCGGAGAGCCAGCTGCGCGGCCGCACCGAGAAGCTCTCCCGGCTGCGGAAGGTCATCGCGCAGCGGATGGTGGAGTCCCTGCAGGTCTCGGCGCAGCTCACCACCGTCGTCGAAGCCGACGTCACCGGTATCGCCAACCTCCGCAGCCGGGCGAAGGACTCCTTCCTCGCGCGCGAGGGCGTGAAATTGTCGTTCCTGCCGTTCTTCGCAAAGGCGGCCGTGGAGGCCTTGCAGGCGCACCCGGTGGTCAACGCCTCGATCGACACCGAGGCCGGAAAGGTCACCTATCACGGGGCCGAGCACCTCGGGATCGCGGTGGACACCAACCGGGGCCTGCTGGTCCCGGTGATCCGGGACGCCGGCGACCTGTCGATCGGCGGCCTCGCCAAGCGGATCGCGGACCTCGCCGAGCGCACCCGCACGAACAAGGTCACCCCCGACGAGCTGTCGGGGGGGACGTTCACGCTCACCAACACCGGCAGCCGGGGAGCGTTGTTCGACACACCCATCATCAATCAGCCGCAGGTGGCGATCCTGGGGGTCGGATCAGTGGTGAAGCGCCCGGTCGTGGTGGCCGACCCGCTCGGCGGCGACTCCCTGAGCGTGCGCAGCATGGTCTACCTGGCGCTGAGCTACGACCACCGGCTGGTCGACGGCGCCGATGCCGCCCGCTACCTGAGCACCCTCAAGACGCGCCTGGAGGAGGCGGCGTTCGAGGCGGACCTGGGGCTGTAGCCCGCAGCGCCCGATGGCACACGTGAACCACGAAGATCAGCCCCCGGCGCGCAGCCGGTCATGGTTCGGCTGGGGCTGGAGCGACGAGGCCCTGACCGCGGCCCAGGTCGATGATCTCGGCGCCCTGGTCGCCGGCCGGATCGGTGCCGCCCCATCGCGGACGCCGCCCCCGTCCGTCGGCGAGATCGTCCTGCGGCCGGACAGGATCGGTCCGCTGCCCGCCGCCCTGGCCGAGTTCTGCTCATCGGCCCCGTTGGATCGGGCGGCGCACACCTACGGCAAAGCCTTCCGCGACGTCGCCCGCGCATACGCCCGGCGCTGGGAGAACCCGCCGGATGTGGTCGCCCGCCCCCGCAGCGAGCAGGAGGTGATCGACATCCTGGAGTGGGCGTCCTCCGAAGATGTCGCCGTGGTGCCGTACGGGGGCGGTTCGTCGGTGGTGGGCGGCGTCGAGGCCGACCTGTCGCAGACGCCGGCCCCTGACCGGCGCGTCGTCTCGCTGGACCTCGCTCGGTTGTCGGGCGTCCTCGAGATCGACGAGGTGTCCCGGGCCGCGAGCATCGCCGCAGGGACGTTCGGACCGGATGCGGACGCGGCGCTGAAGCCCGCGGGCCTCACCATGCGGCACTTCCCGCAGTCCTACGAGCACAGCACGGTCGGCGGTTGGGTGGCCACGCGCAGCGGCGGCCACTTCGCCACCGGACCCACCCACATCGACGACCACGTGGAGAGCATCCGCTGCGTCACGCCGGCAGGCATCGTGGAGTCGCGGCGCCTCCCCGCCAGCGGCGCGGGACCGAGCCCGGACCGGCTCTTCCTCGGATCGGAGGGCATCCTGGGCGTGATCACGCAGGTGTGGCTGCGGGTGCATCGCCGCCCGACGTTCCGTGCGTCGGCCAGCGTCCGGTTCGCCAGCCTGGAGGCGGGGGCGTCCGCCGCGCGCGCGATCGTGCAGAGCGGGCTGCAACCGCACGGCTGCCGCCTGCTCGATCCCGTCGAGGCGGTGTCCGCGGGTGTCACCGACGGCTCGGCGGTGCTGCTGCTGGCGTTCGAGTCGGCGGATCACCCGATGGACGCCCTGCTCGATCGCGCCGTGCAGATCGCGGCGGACCATGCGGGAGCCGCCCGCCCCGCCCGGGCGGAGTCCGATGCCGCCGGCTGGCGGTCGGCCTTCCTGCGGGCGCCCTACCTGCGCGACGCGATGGTGTCGTTGAACTGCATCGCCGAGACCTTCGAGACCGCGTGCACCTGGGCCGACTTCCCGGCGTTCGACCAGGCGGTGCGCTCACGCGTGCAGAGTGCGCTGGACGAGGTGTGCGGCGGCGGCCAGGTCGGGATGCGCTTCACCCATGTCTATCCCGATGGCCCTGCCCCCTACTACACGGTCCTGGCCCCGGGCCGTGCCATCACACCCGACGACCCGCTGTCGCTGGTCGCGCAGTGGGACGAGATCAAGGCAGCGGCATCGCAGGCCATCTCAGACGCCGGCGGCACCATCACCCATCACCACGCGGTCGGCCGGGTGCACCGTCCCTGGTACGACCGGCAGCGGCCGGACGTGTTCGCCGCGGCGCTGCGCGCGGCCAAGTGGGCGCTGGACCCGGTAGGGGTGCTGAACCCGGGGGTCTTGGTCTAG
>CAZECO010000324.1:0-2621 GCA_964510455.1 uncultured Actinomycetes bacterium | reverse complement strand
TAAGGTATGCCTTACCTAACCCGTCCGACTTAGCTAAGGCTCACCTTGCCACGCACGTCCCAAGCTACCGCAGGAGTCCGCGGGCCCCGCAGGAGGCCCTGGCTCCTACCGCGGCTCGCGGTCGCCCTCGCGATGGCCGCGGCGGTCGTCCTCGCCGGGTGCAGCGCACACACCCCCGGCGCCGGCGCCGCCGCCACCCAAAGCGGCATCCGCCTCGCCGACGCGACCCCCGTGCCCGACCCGAGGGCCCACATCGGTCCCTCCACCGCTGTCCTGGCGGCCGCCTCGGTGCGTCCCATCACGGACTCCCCCGCCCCGCAGCTGCCCGTCACCGTCACCGACATCCAGGGCACGCAGGTGACCGTGACCGACGTCAGCCGCATCCTCGCCCTCGACGTGTACGGCACGCTGTCGCGGACCGTGTACGAACTCGGGCTCGGCGACCGGATCGTGGGACGCGACACGTCGTCGGTCTTCCCCGAGATCGCCGAGGCGACCCTGGTCACCCCCGCAGGGCACGACCTGGCCGCGGAGGCAATCCTCGGCCTGTCCCCGACGGTGATCATCACCGACACCAGCCTCGGCCCGTGGGATGTGCTGCTGCAGATGCGGGAGGCCGGGATCCCCGTCGTCATCGTCGACCCCGACCGCGACGTCGACTCCTCCGGCGCCCTGATCACCGCGGTCGCCGACGCGCTGGGCGTCCACGACGAGGGCGTCGCCCTCGCGCAGCGCACGGCCGCCGAGATCGCCGCCACGACCGCGCAGATCGCCGCCGTCGCCCCCGCCGCGCCGAC
Organism: uncultured Actinomycetes bacterium; assembly: GCA_964510455.1. GTDB lineage: Bacteria > Actinomycetota > Actinomycetes > S36-B12 > CAVXYG01. The sequence goes on along the minus strand of CAZECO010000324.1, from coordinate 1,824 downwards.
CGACCAGCTGCGCATGGTCTTCCTCTACGTGCGCGGGCAGGCCGGCGTCTACTACATGTTCGGCGAGGGCTCCGGCGTCGGCTCCCTGATCACCTCGCTCGGCGGCCGCGACGTCGCCGCGGAGATCGGCTGGAAGGGCATGCGGCCGCTGAACGACGAGGGGCTGGTCAAGGCCGCTCCCGATCTGGTGCTGATGATGACCGACGGCCTGGCCTCGGTCGGCGGTCCCACCGGGCTGCTGGAACGGTTCCCCGCGCTTGCGAACACTCCGGCCGGGCAGCACCAGCGCATCGTCGACATGGCCGACGGCGACATCCTCGCCTTCGGGCCGCTCACCGCGGACGTCCTCGACGCGCTGGCCGTCGCCGTCTACGCCCCGTCGGCCGCCTCATGACGACGACCACGGCGGCGCCCCTGACCACCGCCCCCCCGCCCCTGCCGACCCGCCACAGATCCGCCGGCGCCGTCCTGCTGGTGGTGCTGGCGATCGCGCTGGTCGTCGCCGCCCTGATCTCCGCCGGGCGCGGCCAATTGGACGTCCCGCCGTCGGAGGTGCTCGGGTCCGTGCTGCACCGGCTGGGCCTGGACATCGGACCCATGCCGAGCCATCCCGGCGGCGAGGCCGCGCTGTGGACGATCAGGTTCCCGCGCGTGGTCATGGCCGCGCTGGTCGGCGCCGCCCTGGGCTGCGGCGGCGCGGTCATGCAGGGCGTGTTCGGCAACCCGCTGGCCGACCCCGGGATCACCGGCGTCTCCGCGGGGGCGGCTGTCGGGGCGTGCATGGTCATCGTGTTCGGCTGGAGCTTCCTGGGGCCCTGGACCGTGGTGGTGCTCGCCCTCCTGGGCGGCCTGGCCAGCGCCCTGGTCGTCTACTCCCTATCCCGCTCGCAAGGGCGCAGCGAGGTCGTCACCCTGATCCTGACCGGCGTCGCGGTGACCGCGATCGCCGGCGCCGCGGTGGCGTTCCTCACCTTCCTGGGCGACACCCAGGCCCGCGAGCAGATCGTCTTCTGGCAGCTGGGCAGCCTCAACGGGATCCGCTGGCCGTACGTGGCCGTCGCCGCACCGATCGTCCTGGCCGGGATCGCCCTGGCCACCGTCATGGCGCGCTCCCTGGACCTGCTGTCCCTGGGCGAGCGGGCCGCCCGGCACGTGGGCGTCGACGTGGAACGGCTGCGGCTGCGGGGCATCGGGGTGGTGGCGCTGCTCACCAGCGCGGCCGTGGCGTTCTGCGGGATCATCGTCTTCGTCGGACTGGTCGTGCCGCACCTGATCCGGATGGCGGTCGGGCCGCGGCACCTGGTGCTCATCCCCGGCAGCGCGCTGGGCGGCGCGGTGCTGCTGGTCGTCGCGGACCTGGTCGCCCGCACCGCGGTCCCCTACGCCGACCTGCCGATCGGGATGCTGACCGCGCTGGTGGGCGGGCCCTTCTTCCTCTGGCTGATCCACCGGACCCGTCGCACCGCCGGGGGGTGGGCATGACCGGGGAGCCGTACGTCGTGCTGCGCGGGGTGGGCGTGGACGTGGGCGAGGGGACGACGGTGCTCGACGACGTCGACCTCACGATCCGCGCGGGCGAGGTGGTCGCTGTCGTCGGGCCCAACGGCGCGGGCAAGTCCACGCTGCTGGGGGTGCTGGCCGGGGACGTCCGCCCGGCCCGGGGCACCGCGGCCGGGAAGGACGGACTGCTTGCCGACCGCAGCGCCGGGGACCTGGCGCGGTTCCGTGCGGTGATGCTGCAGGAGCACATCCTGTCGTTCCCGTTCGACGTCGAGGATGTCGTGCGGATGGGCCGCGCCCCGTGGCGGGGCCTGCCGCAGGAGG
>CAZECO010000323.1:0-2624 GCA_964510455.1 uncultured Actinomycetes bacterium | reverse complement strand
GGCAGCCCCAGCACCGATGCGACTTCCGGAGTGATCGGGATGTGCTTGGACAGCCGCGAGTGGATGCCGCCGCCGGCCGAGATCAGGTCCTCCCGGTAGTCCGCCCAGCTGGAGCGCGGCAGCTCGAACAGCCGGCGGCGCTCGTCGTAGGACGCGGCGGGATCGGGGTGGGGATCGAGGAAGATGTGCCGGTGGTCGAACGCCGCGACCAGCTGGATGTGCCGGCTGAGCAGCATGCCGTTGCCGAAGACGTCGCCGCTCATGTCGCCGATACCGACGACGGTGAAGTCCTCGGCCTGGGTGTCGATGCCCAGCTCCCGGAAGTGGTACTTCACCGACTCCCAGGCGCCGGCGGCCGTGATCCCCATCGCCTTGTGGTCGTATCCCTGGCTGCCGCCGGAGGCGAACGCATCCCCGAGCCAGAACCCGTACTCGCCGGACACCGCGTTGGCCAGATCGGAGAAGGTCGCCGTGCCCTTGTCGGCCGCGACCACCAGATACGTATCGTCCTCGTCATGCCGGACCACCTCCGGCGGCGCGACCACTGCGGAGCCCACCAGGTTGTCGGTGACATCCAGCAGGGCCGAGACGAACTGCCGGTAGGCCGCCTCGCCCTCGGCCAGCCAGGCCGCGCGGTCGCCGGGGCGGGTGAGCCGCCGCGGATAGAACCCGCCCTTCGCCCCGGCGGGCACGATGACGGCGTTCTTCACCGCCTGCGCCTTGACCAGCCCCAGCACCTCGGTCCGGAAGTCCTCGGGCCGGTCGGACCAGCGCAACCCGCCCCGGGCCACCTTGCCGAAGCGCAGGTGGACGCCCTCCACGCGGGGCGAATGGACCCACACCTCGAACCACGGAACAGGCTTCGGCATGCCCATCACCTCGGCCGGCCGCAGTTTCAGGCAGACGCAGTCGCGGACCGAGCCGTCGGGCGCGCGGCGGAAGTAGTTGGTGCGCACCGTCGCACGGATCACCGACAGGATCGAGCGGAGGATCCGGTCGGCGTCGGCGCTGTCGATGGCGTCGAGCTCGGCATCGATCGTGGCGGTCAGCGCCTCCTCCGACCCGTCGCGCTGGGCGGCCGACGGATCGAACCGGGCGTGGAACAGTTCGACGAGCAGCCCCGCGACCCGCGGGTTGGCGTTCACCGCGGCTTCGACGTAGTCGAGGCTGAACGGCAGGCCGATCTGGCGCAGGTAGCGGCAGCAGACCCGCAGGATCAGCACCTGCCGCCAGGTCAGTCCCGCGGTGACGACCAGGGCGTTGAGCCCGTCGGAATCGGCGGACCCGTGCCACACCGCGGTCAGCGCCTCCTCGAACCGTTCCTTCAGCCCCTCCGGCTCAGCCGGCTTGGCGGCGAGCTTCAGCCCGAAGTCGTACACGTGCATCGGCTGCTCCCCCGGCCTGGTCGGCGGCAGGGCGAAGGGCCGCTCGTCGACCACCGACACCCCGAGGCTCTGCAGCTTCGGCAGGACCTCCGACAGCGCGAGCGGCGCGCCCCGGCGGTAGATCTTCAGGCGGCGCGAGGTCTCCTCCGCCGAATAGGGGCGGTACAGGTTCAGCGCCATCCCGTCGGGCGGCAGCGCGCTGAGGCGACGGATGTCGGCAACGGCCGTCCGCGCCGGATACTGCTCCTTGAACGCCGCCGGGATGACCGGTCCGAAGGCCCAGCGCAGGCCGGCGGCCTCCTCCTCACCCGCCTGCTCGATGAGGGCGTCGGCGAAGTCGTCGTCCCAGGAGCGCGCCGCCGCAGCCAGCGCCTGCTGCAGCGCTTCGGTGTCGACTTGAGGGAGCAGCTCGCCGCGCGCCATCCGGACGATGAAGTGCAGCCGTGCCAGCACCGACTCCGACACTGTTGTGCTGAAGTCCACCGACTCGGCGCCGAAGGCCGCCCCGAGCACCTGCTGCATCTTGATGCGCACGCCGGTGTTGAACCGGTCCCGGGGCAGGTACACCAGCGCGGAGGCGAAGCGCTCATAGGGGTCCCTGCGCAGGAAGAGCCGGGTCTGGCGGCGCTCCTGCAGGTGCATCACCGCCATCCCGACGTCGAGCAGCTCCTCGGAATCCACCTGGAACAGCTCGTCGCGCGGGTAGGTCTCCAGGAACTGCATCAGGTCCTTGCCGCCGTGGCTGTCCGGTGCAAAGCCGGACATGGTCAGGACCTGCGCGGCCTTCAGGCGCAACAGCGGGATCTGCCACACCGACTGGGCGTAGGCCGAAGCGGTGAACAACCCGAGCAGGCGGCGCTCGCCGATCACTTCTCCGCGCTGGTTGTAGACCTTCACGCCGATGTAGTCCAGGTAGGAATTGCGGTGCACCGTCGAGCGGGAGTTGGCCTTGGTGATGGTCAGCGGGTACGGGTCGCGCGCGCGGCGCCGGGCTGCTTCCGGCAGCAGCCCCCGGGCCGTGTAGCTGGACGCGTCCTCGCGCAGGATCCCCAGCCCGGAGCCTCGGACCAGCTGCAGGCCCTCATGCCCGACGTCGCCGACCATCCGGTACTCCCGGTACCCCAGCATGGTCACGTTGCCCTGGGCAAGCCAGGTCAGGAACTCGATCGCCTCCTTGCGGACGTCGTCGGACAGCCCGGTGATGGTGGCCCCGCGCAGTTCGGCCGCCGCATCGGCGAC
>CAZECO010000322.1:0-2651 GCA_964510455.1 uncultured Actinomycetes bacterium | reverse complement strand
GCCCCCTTCGCAACACCTGATCTCAACGGGCCACGCCCAGAGTACATATGTTCGAAACCCTGGTCAAGCACCCCCGGTGCACAACCCGCCGACGAGCCGCAGCAACCCGAACAACCCCAAGTCCAGCACACCCGTCCGACACAGGCGGCTCAGGCGTTTCGTCGACTGCTGACCGCTCAGAGTCCTAACGCTGCAGGCCGAAGCGCTGGACGGCGTCCGGTGGTGGGATGTAGGGCCCGTCTCGGCGCGGCGGATCGAATCGAGGCGTCTCCAGGATCAGGCGCGGTCCGCGATCCCAGGTCAGGTAGCTCCAAGCCCAGTTGACCGTCACCGAGACGCGGTTGCGCATCCCGACCAGGTAGACCAGATGCAGGCCGAGCCAGGCGCTCCAGGCCGGATAGCCCGTCAGGGTCGTCCCATTGGTGAGCTGCGCGACCGCAGCCCTCCTTCCGATCGTCGCCATGATTCCCTTGTCGTGGTAGTGCAGCACGGTGTGCGGCCGACCCTCGATGGTCCGCAGGATCTGGCGCGCGGCGTGCCGGCCGCTCTGGATCGCCACCTGGGCCAGACCCGGCAATTGGCCGCCCTGCCCATCGGGGATTGCAGCCACATCGCCGACGGCATAGGCGTTCCGCATCCCGGGGATCGAGCAATCGGGATTGGTCACGATTCGACCCCCGAAGCCCTGGCGCACGCCGATCGTGTCCGCCAGCCCGGCGGCCCGGTTCCCCGCCCCCCAGATCACCAGCCTCGTGGGGATGTAGTCCCCCTCGTCGCCCAGCAGCACGTAGTCGGGGCCGACCTCCTTCACCGCGGTCGATAGGCGCACCTCGACGCCCTTGCGGCGGAGCTCAGCCGCGGCATAGGCCCGTAGTGCCGGATCGAAGGGCTGGAGCAAAGCATCGCCCTGCTCCACCAGGATGACGCGCGCTCGGTGGACGTCGAGGTCGTGGAAGTCTGCCTCCAGGACCTCATCGATGAGTTCGGCGATGGACCCCGCGATTTCGATCCCTGTCGGACCACCGCCCACGACGACGATGTTCAGGATGCCGGCATGGATCAGGTCGTTGCGCGCGTCGGCGGCCTCGAACAGCGCAAGCAGGTAGTTGCGCACCTTCAGGGCGTCCGACATCGAATACAGCGGGAACGTGTGCTCCGCCGCTCCGGGCACACCGAAGTAGTTCGCTCTGGCGCCCACCCCGATGATCAGGTGGTCGTAGGGGATCGGGTCCTCGCCCGCCAGTTCCACAAGTTGCCGGTCCCAATCGATGCCCTCGACCGTTCCCTGGCGGAACAGGACCCTGCGCTGGCGGCGGAACAGCCCGCGGGCGGGATAGGCCACATCGGCGGGATTCAGGCCGCTGGTGGCGACCTGGTACAGCAGCGGGAGGAAGGTGTGGTAGTTGTGCTGATCGACGACGACCACCTCGACGTCATGGCGCTCGAGCTCCTTGGCCGCGTTCATGCCTGCGAACCCCACACCCAGGATGACCACCCGCGGCCGCTTCATAGCGGACATCGTCACAGAGCGCCGGGCACGGCGCACCGCGGGGGCCGATTGCTTCGGACGGGATGGGTGAAGGCGTTCCGCAGGCGCACGGCGCTTGGGGTTCGAAGCCGCGCCCTTCCGCAGTTGTTCGGCGGGCGGGGGGCAACGGGCGCCCCCGGCCAGTTGCGGTCCGCTCCGGAGTGGATCGTGTCGCTGTCGGCTCTTCGGGTGTGTGACGGCTGCACGGCGGCAGTGCGTGGCAGGGTGGCGCTCAACGCCGGCTGGTCGCGGTGGCCCCGTTGCACGGTCGGGTGGGCACAGAGGAGCCCCGCGGCAGGGTTTCTGTCGTTGGAAGGGCCCCGCAAGGCCATATCCAACGACCTTGATGGTCCGCAGCCTCCCAGCCGGACCGAGCGTGTGGTCCGTGGCCCGCTCGTGCGGCGGCGCCGACGGACAGGGCCACGAAGAGGCCAGCCAGCCCGGCAGAACTCCTGCCTGAGCATCAGGCCGGGACCTTGCTGTCCGCCTCACAGATGGGCGCGCGCCCGATCTCGAGCCAGGTCGGACGTTTCGGTGGCGTCCAGGCGATCCAGGATGGTCTGCCGGTCCACCAGCCCGGCTCCCAGCAGGGTCGAGACGAACGCGATGCCCTTGTCCCGCCCAGCCAACAACTTGGCCACGCACAGGTCGTGCGGCTCCATGCAGAGTGCAGTGACGCCGTTCTGTCCGCGGTGGTGACGGCCTTGCAGCGCCCCAGCCATCCGTCCGGGGCAAGGGGCGTGGTCAGGCTCACCCCGTCGACCTGGAATCCGAAAGCGGCGTCGAATGGGGAGCCTTCGCCGATGGCACCGGCGAGGACGTGCGACTTGCGGTCGTCGGGGTCATCGAGAGCTGCGATGTCGACCCCACGCGACAGTGTCGCATCAGGGCGGTGGGTTTTCGAACCACCCGAGAATGGACTGGCTGCCGATCACCACGACCCGGTCCTCATCCAGGATCGCACCGGCCGCCTGCACGGCGTGGGCGAACTCAGGCCACCGCATGCGGATACACCGTGGCAAGGGCCCCCCAGCGTTCCCGGTCGGTGAGAACACCGCCAAACGGCGACTGCTGATCAGCGGTCAGTAGCCCAGAAGCCGCGCAGCCAGATCCGTCATCACCT
>CAZECO010000321.1:0-2674 GCA_964510455.1 uncultured Actinomycetes bacterium | reverse complement strand
GGGCCCCTGCCGTACCCTGGGAACCACTGCCGGATCACGCTGGAGAGGCCATGCCCGACGCCCTGGACGTCTTCGCTCCGCTCATGCTCACCTACGACGACGTCCTGCTGCTGCCGGCGCCCAGCGATGTGATCCCGTCCGAGGTCGATACCTCGACGCGGCTGACCCGCCGCATCCGGCTGCAGGCGCCGCTGGTCTCCAGCGCGATGGACACCGTGACCGAGGCGAGGATGGCGATCGGCATGGCACGCATCGGCGGGGTCGGGGTGCTGCACCGGAACATGTCGGTGCCCGATCAGGTGATGCAGGTGGATCTGGTGAAACGGTCCGAGGCCGGCATGGTGAACAACCCGGTGACGTGCAGCCCGCAGGACACGCTCGCCGATGTCGAGGAGCTGTGCCAGCGCTACCGGATCTCGGGGGTGCCGGTGGTGGACGCCGAGCGCCGCCTGGTGGGCATCGTCACCAACCGCGACATGCGGTTCGTGGAGGACACGTCGGTGAAGGCGCACAGCATCATGACACCGATGCCGCTGATCACCGGCTGGCCGGGCATCGACCCCGATGAGGCACTCGGGCTGCTGGCCCGGCACAAGATCGAGAAGCTGCCGCTGATCGATGCCGGGGGCGTGCTGCGCGGACTGATCACGATCAAGGACTTCACCAAGTCCGAGAAGTACCCCCACGCGACGAAGGACCCCTCCGGCCGCCTCGTGGTCGGTGCCGCCGTCGGGGTGGGCGAGGACTCCTACTCCCGGGCCCGGCAGTTGATCGAGGCCGGGGTCGACTTCGTCGTCGTGGACACCGCGCACGGCCATTCGCGCTCGGTGCTGGACATGGTCGCGCGCCTGAAGCGGGACACCGACGCCGAGGTGGTGGGCGGCAACATCGCGACCCGGGACGCTGCGGCCGCCCTGATCGAGGCGGGTGCCGACGGGATCAAGGTCGGCGTCGGGCCGGGCTCCATCTGCACCACCCGGGTGGTGGCCGGCGTGGGGGTGCCGCAGATCAGCGCGATCGCCGAGGCGGCCGCCGTGGCGGGCCCGGCGGGCGTGCCGATCATCGGCGACGGCGGCCTGCAGCACTCCGGCGACATCGCCAAGGCGCTCGTCGCCGGCGCGGACACCGTGATGCTGGGCTCCCTGCTCGCCGGTTGTACAGAGGCGCCCGGCGACATCGTGTTCGTCTCCGGCAAGCAGTACAAGACCTACCGCGGCATGGGTTCGCTCGGTGCGATGCAGAGCCGGGGCGAGGCGCGCTCCTACTCCAAGGACCGCTACTTCCAAGACGATGTGCTCTCCGACGACAAACTCGTCCCGGAGGGGATCGAGGGCATGGTCGCCTACCGGGGTCCGCTGCACCATGTCGCCCATCAGCTGATCGGCGGCCTGCGCGCGTCGATGGGCTACATCGGTGCGCCGACGGTGCCGGAGCTCAAGGCGCGGGGGCGGTTCGTCCGGATCACCTCGGCGGGGCTGCGGGAGAGCCACCCGCACGATGTGACGATCTCCAATGAGGCGCCCAACTACAACCCGCGTTAGCCGGCCGACCGCGCCGATAGGCTGACCGTATGAACCAGGTCGAGATCGGTCGCGGCAAGCGCGCCCTGCGCGCGTACTCCTTCGACGACATCTATCTCAGCCCGAGCAGGCGCACCCGCGACGACGACCTGGTCTCGACGCATTGGCAGATCGACGCCTACTCCTTCGCTGCCCCCATCATGGCCGCGCCCGCAGATTCGGTGGTGTCGGTGGAGGGTGCCATCGAATTGGGCCGGCTGGGCATCTTGTCGGTGTTCCCGCTGGAAGGGCTGTGGGCCCGGCACACCGACCCATCGGCGGCATTGGCCAAGGTGGCCAAGGCCGACGGTGCGCCGGCCGCCGGGGCGCGGCTGCGGAAGCTGTACGAGGCCCCGATCAGCCATGACCTGATCACCGAGCGGGTGCGGCGGATCGCCGCCAGCGGCGTGACCTGCGCGGCCGCGGTGAGCCCGCAGCTGGCGCAGGAGCTGGCGCCGGTCGCCGTCGCCGCCGGACTGGACATCCTGGTGATCCGCGGGACCACGGTCAGCGCGGAGCACGTGTCGCAATCCGGCGAGCCGCTGAACCTCAAGGAGTTCGTCGCCCAGCTCGACGTGCCGGTGATCGTGGGCGGGTGCGCCACCTATCAGGCGGCCCTGCACCTCATGCGGACCGGGGCAGCGGGCGTGCTCGTGGGGTTCGGCGGAGGGGCTGCGCACCGCACGGTCAACGTCCTGGGCATCCGGGTCCCGATGGCCAGCGCGGTCGCCGATGTCGCCGAGGCCCGGCGGGACTACCTGGACGAGTCGGGCGGGCGCTATGTCCATGTCATCGCCGATGGCTCTGTCGGGACCAGCGGAGACCTGGTCAAGGCGATCGCCTGCGGAGCCGATGCCGTGATGGTGGGGTCCGCCCTGGCGCGTGCGACCCAGGCCCCGGGCGGCGGCTACCACTGGGGCCCCGAGGCGGTCCATCCGGTGCTTCCCCGGGGGGAGCGCGTGCATCTGGGGACGGTGGGGACCTGGCAGGAGATCCTGTTCGGTCCCAGCGACCGTGCCGACGGGACGCTGAACCTGGTGGGGGCGCTGCGCAAGGCGATGGCCACCACCGGGTACAGCGACATCAAGGAGTTCCAGCGGGTCGCGGTGAACGTC
>CAZECO010000320.1:0-2680 GCA_964510455.1 uncultured Actinomycetes bacterium | reverse complement strand
CGGTGGCAGGAGCCGGCGCGGCCCGGGCGCTGGCCGCCCGCCGCCGGTACGGGTCGGGGCGGGTTCCGGAGTAGGAGACCTTCGGAATCGGCCGCAACTGACCCCGGCGCCAGTGTCGTCGCGGCGCCGCCGCCCACCCGGTCCGGTAGCGGCGGGACCCCGGGCGTCCGCCGAGCGCTGATCGCAGCGATCCGCCGCAGCCATGCGGTGAAACACTACGATCAACCGCCGCGAGGCGGCCGGTCGGGCACAGCGCGGGCACGGCGACCCAATCCGCCGCCCACCCCACCGCCCAACCGGTGCTGGTAGGAGCGGATGGCGGTGGGGCGCGGATTGCCCGAGCGAAGGCACGAGGCTCGTTACCGGTATGTGGTCTCGGCTGGCCAACGGGCTCGCTGTGACCCAGAGGACCCTGAAGCCTGCCGGGTACTCCGGAAACGTCTCTATGGAGAGGTAGTGGCCGTTGCCCTCGCAGACGCTCGTGAAGGTCTCTGGCACTTGCGACGGATCCTCCACCGGCCCGCCGGTGAATCCGGCCGACTCCAGCTGCGCGCCGTAGGCCGTGATCGTGGCCTCCGGGCTCTGCTCGCCCTTCCATTGGGCAGAGACACTGTCTCCATTCATATTGTCGGGCACATACGGCCAATTTGCTGCAGAGTTCCAGCCCTTCGTCGGCGTCCCTCAGCCTGGGGCACCGGGGTGTCCTCGACTACAGCTTGGGCGGACTCGTCGTCGGCGTCGTTGCTGCACGATGCCAATCCCGGCACCAGAAGAACCAGGCCCAGTGCGATCGCTGCCCTTCTTCATCTCACCCCCGTCAGGCCCTCGGCCGGAGCCCCCGAAAAATGCTGGTCCATGAGCAGCGGACCCTTGATAGGGAGAGGATCTCCCGCCGGGCCAGAGGTGGCGCGCCCAGTCGCCGAGACACGAACTGCCGGACGCCGTGCCTCAACCCGGGCGCCGCCAGACAGGCGGGCCCGCGATCGGCTCCCGCTGCACGCCGCGACGGCCGAGCCAGACCCAGCACGCCAGCGTCAGCAGGATCAGGCCGAAGCCGAACAGCACGTCCTCCGCCGGCGCATACGCAATCCTGCCCTCGCCGAGGAACGGCGGGGGCCCGGAGGCCGGGGAATCGCCGCCGAGGATAGCGTCGCCGTCGTAGCGCACGACGTTCAACCCGGTCAGCACACCGTTGGTCAGCAACTGGAAGGCGAGCATGATCGCGTAGGTTACCCAGAACACGCGCCTACCCACGAGCCTGGTCCGCAGTGCGAACAGATCCAGCCCGACAGCCACCGCCACCGCGACCAGGGCCAGCGTCGTATAGGTCACTGCGCGGCCTCGTCCCCGGTCGGCCAACCCGTCACCGAACGCACCGCCTCGAGCGTCAGCAGTCCGGCCGTCGGCACGATGATGAAGAACAGCACCTCCTCCACCGGCAAGCCGCCGGGAAGCACACCGCCGCTCACCTGCCCGGCATCGAAGTCCCAGTGGCCCGACGCGACCGCGTACAGGTCCCATGCCACGAAGACGATGAACGCCGGCAGGATCGCCAGGATCCACCGGCGCCAGCGGCGGACGATCCGCGTGCGCAGCGCGAACTCCAGCCACCCGCTGCCGACGACGATGAAGGCCAGGACGGCGAAGTACGTCCAGTGCTCCACGCCCTGCGCCTCAGGCGTGTGCGGCTGCGAGCTTGCGGTGGTCCCAGCTGACGATCCGCTGCGGAACCAGGCGCAGGGCGACCATCTGGGCGGCCTTGGGCCGGTACCCCTCTGCAGCCGCCGTGCGATGCTCGGGATCCATCCCCTCGTACTTCACCATCAGATCGGCGAAGACGCCGCAGATGAGGTCCACCTCGGTGCTGACCTCGACCGTGCCGCTGAACTGCACCCCGCGCAGCTCCGCGTACCGCTCGCCGCGTTCGGCCAGCACCGCCACCCGCGGATCGCGGCGCAGGTTCGCCACCTTCTGGGACTTCGCATAGGTGCGCATAAGCAGGCCGTCGGGTCGTTGCACGAACCACATGGGGACCGGATCGGGCACGCCGTCGGGGCCGATCGTGCACAGCATCACCGTGCGGCACTCTGTCAGGAAGGCGTCGATCTCCTGCTCGGTCATCCGGATCTGGTCACGGCGATGGCTCACCGTCACAGTCTGTCAGGCCCGATAAGATGCACGCGCCGCACGCTGCGGTAAGCCTTCGACTCCATAGCCTGCGCCGGTTCGGGGCTTACACTGCCAGGGATGAACACGACGGTGCTGGGCGACCTCGCTGGGCAGACGCTCGGCGGTCGCTATGTCGTGGGCCAACCCCTGGCGCGCGGCGGCATGGCGACCGTGTACCTCGCCACAGACATCCGGCTGCAGCGCACCGTGGCCATGAAGGTTCTGCGCCCGGACCTCTCGGCTGATCCGGACTTCATGGACCGCTTCCTGCGGGAGGCCCGCGCCACCGCGGCCCTGTCGCACCCCCATGTCGTCGGCGTGTTCGATTTCGACGTCACCGACCAGTTGGCCTACCTGGTGCTGGAGTATGTGCCCGGGCACACCCTGCGCCACGTCCTCGCCGAGACGGCCCTGACCCCCTCGCAGGCGCTGGCGGTGCTGGAGCCGATCCTCGAAGCGCTGGTGGCGGCGCACGAGGCCGGCATCGTGCACCGGGACATCAAGCCCGAGA
>CAZECO010000319.1:0-2697 GCA_964510455.1 uncultured Actinomycetes bacterium | reverse complement strand
GCTGTGCGGACAGCCTCTAGGGTAAGGGCTGATGGGCGGATCGGCGGAACGCTTGACGATCGCGGTCCGTGTCAAGCCCGGCAGCCGGGCGCCACGGGTCGGCGGAAGCTGGGGCGACCCGCCCGAACTGGTGGTCGCCGTCGCACAGCGGGCGGTGGACGGGGCGGCGAACGCCGCTGTGGTGGCAGCCCTGGCTTCGGCATTCGGCGTGGCCCGATCAGCCGTGACGCTGACGCATGGCGCACGCGGCCGGTCGAAGCTCGTGGTGATCGAGGGGGAGCCGGCCGTGTTGCGGGCCCGACTGGAGGCGCTGCGCCAGGGGTGAACCGGCTGGCCGGAACCGATCAGCGAGACACCGCCGCAGGCTGCGACACATCAGGAATTCCGGCGCGATCAAGGCTGCGCCACCTTACCGTCTCCTTGCCGCGACTCCGCGTGCCCCGCCTGCCGCGGCGGCCACGGCAGCGTCGGAACACACTCCGACGGCGGCACGAGGCCGACCAGAAGCCGTGCCAGCGTCGGGTCGGACACCGCCCTACTCTCCGCTCTATGCCGGACCGGTCAGCCCAGGTACTGCTCGAACATGTCCTTGAGCATGTCCTCGTAGCTCTCGGGTCCTGCGAACGGGTCGACCTGCGGCGCGGCCGCCTGGCGGAGGAACACCTCGACGTCCGCGGCGGAGGTGGCCCACCCGATCGCGTCGTCGAACTCGTGCTCTGCGATCACGATCCCCAGCAGTCGGCCCTGGGAATCGAGCAGCGGCCCGCCGCTGTTGCCCTGATCGACGTCGGCGTCGGTCTGAACCTCGGTTACGCCGTCGCCCTCGATGTCGAGCACTGCGGTGACCGTTCCGTGGCTGATCCGCCGCGTGCCGCCCGGGGCCCCGACCACTGTGGCGGGCTCACCGATACTGGGCGGCTCGGCTCGGATGGAGACGACAGGCCACCCGTGGGCGCGTGTCCTCAGCAGAGCGAGGTCCCGCCGCTCATCGCGCGCGATGACGACAGCTGAGCGCGCGGAGCCGTCCGCTCCTACCGCAGCGACGGTGTTGGAGTCCGCGACGACATGGTTCGCAGTCACCAGCTCGGTCGGGCTGATCGCCACTGCGCCGCCGACGGCAACGCATCCGGGCCCGCAGTTGGCCTCGATCATGACCGAGCCCTGCAGCGCAGATTCCAGATCCGTCGCGGTGGCGTTAGGAGGAGAGTCGCCGTCCGGCGGAACTGGAACGCCGCCCAAGCCGGTCTCACCGAGCGTCCCATCCAGGGCCGTGCCGAAACCGACCCAGGCCTGTTGCAGGGAAGCCGCGAGCAGGGCGAGAATCGCGACGATCACGACGACCCAGACCGCGACCGACGCGCCCGCAGGGCGACGGGGGCGGCTCAGACCGGGGAACGGACAGGTGTAGCCGGTCCACCGCGTGCCGTCCCACCACCGCAGCTGGCTGCGGTCAGAGGGGTCCGAGTACCAGCCGGCGGTCGGACGAGAAGACTGCAATGTCGCCATCAAGCCCCTGTCCCTGGAAACCGGACTCCATTGTCCGCCAATTGAGCCGTCGGGCCAACGGCTGCGAGTCGTGAGGCGACCCCCCGCGAGGTGACTCGCCGCAGCCAATGATCACCGCGGTGTGACTCATCCGCTATCGTCACGCGCAATGCTGCCTCGATTTCGTGCCCGTCCATCCTCGGCACGGTGCTCGACTGAGCAGCAGGGCGGCTGCGACCGACGGAGCCGATGTCGACCCTTCGGGCAGGAGATCCATGGCGAAGCGTACTCTCCGGGACACGATCACGTCGGCAGGCAAGGCGGTTTCGGACCGGATCCCCGGGATCAAGAAGGGCGAGTCGCAGCCGGAGGGGGGACCGGCGACCGATCCGGCTGACTCCCCCGAGGCAACTGGGGCCCGAACGACGGCTGAGGAGGCTGCGCCGGCCGAGGCCGCGTCGGTGCCACCGGAGCCGGCGCCAGCGGCACCGACGGCGGAGGAGGCGCCGACGGAGAAGGCTGCGCCCGCCAGGAGTTCGGCCCCGGCGAAGAAGGCGGCACCCGCGAGGAAGGCGGCACCGACGGCGGAGGAGGCGCCGACGGAGAAGGCTGCGCCCGCCAGGAGTTCGGCCCCGGCGAAGAAGGCGGCACCCGCGAGGAAGACGGCACCGACGGCGGAGGAGGCGCCTGCGAAGAAGACGGCACCCGCGAAGAAGACGGCACCCGCGAGGAAGACGGCACCCGCGAAGAAGACGGCACCCGCCAGTAAGTCGGTCCCCGCGAAGAAGACGGCACCGACGGCGGAGGATGCGCCGGCCAAGAAGGCTGCGCCCGCCAGGAAGTCGACCCCGGCTAAGAAGGTCGCGCCCGCGGAGCAGACCACCGCCGCGGCCCCGGAGACCGTCCCAGCGAAGAAGGCCACCCCCCGCAAGAGGCCGGCCAAGAGGGCGGGTGCCGCTGCGAAGAGGACGACTGGGCCTGCCCCGAAGGACACACAGACACACGAGGCGACGATGGCTTCCCAGACGACACCCCAATCCCCGCTGCGTGTCAAGGACGGCGAGGATCCGTGGACCGACGACGAGCTCGCGGCTATCCGGGCCGAACTCAGCGTGGAGCGGGTCCGATTGATCGAAGAGATCGCCGAAGCCGACGCTCAACTCGCCGAGATGCTGCGCGACGCCGGAGATGGGTCGGGGGACGACCAGGCCG
>CAZECO010000318.1:0-2699 GCA_964510455.1 uncultured Actinomycetes bacterium | reverse complement strand
ACGAGTTCAAGACCTGGGAAGCCGTGGTGGAGTACTTGCTGCCGCGCGCCTGATCCCGAAGCATCGCACCCGTTAGTCAGAGGCCGGCTCCACAGGCAGCGCACTGCGCACGTAGGCGACGTCGTCGTCGGGGTGCTGGCGCGCCTCGAACTGCTCCAGAGCCAGGCGCTGCTGGCGCTGCAGCTGCTGCAGCGCCTCACGCAGGTGCCACTCGTGGGACACGCCCTCGATGCGGGGCGACGCGGCCGTCCGGTCTGTCCGCCCTTCGATCCGGGCCAGCTCCGTTGTTGCGACATCCTGCAACATGGTCATCGTCCGCATCAGGCAGATCACGACAGCCGGCTGATCCGCCGCGGCGGCCCGGATCTGGCCGAACGCGTGCGTCACGTACTCCCCCGCGTCGAGGTCCCACGGGTGCAGGACGAGCACGTCTGCGTCGCGGTTGAAATGGATCTGGTCGGGCAGCCCGGCGGTGAGGATGTGCCGCAGGACGGTCGAGGTCCGCAGGATGGCCTCGATCGCGGTGGACGGGTCGTTGACCGCCGGCGAGAGAGCCTTCAGCGCGACGTCGGTGATCTGTCGGATCCCGAAGTCGACGTCGTCCTGCATCGTGCGGTTGGTGCCGAGGTAGATCGCCAGGCGGACGACGTTGTCCAGCGCGGCGGTCTCGTCGGGATCGAACCGCTCTCGGGAGCGGGGCCACGCGGTCACCAGGGGCTGGCCCTGCACGACGAAGGCGCCCACCCTGGTCTCAAGCCGGAGCACACAGTTGTCGGGGCCTGCTCGCAGCAGCCCCTCCATGCTGATCTGCTGGACCCACCCAGGCCGGGTGCAGGCGACCATGTGCGGCACGCCGAGGCCGGGCAGCGTTGTCGCGTCGGTCAGCGCCC
The DNA here is from genome assembly GCA_964510455.1 of uncultured Actinomycetes bacterium. Classification (GTDB taxonomy): domain Bacteria; phylum Actinomycetota; class Actinomycetes; order S36-B12; genus CAVXYG01. The sequence continues at coordinate 1,809 of CAZECO010000318.1, read as the reverse complement.
CCGGGCTGAACCAGCTGGGCGGCTTCGACTCGCGGCTCGCCTGTTCGAGCATCGAGTCGACCAGCCCCATCGTCTGTCGTGCGGACCGTTCGAGAATCGTCCCGATGTACTGCTGCCGGGCGACGCCGTACAGCAGGACCACCATCAGGATCCCGCCCGCCAGGCCCGCCGATGCGACCAGCAGCGGACCGAGGCCCGCCACCGAGTCCCCCTCGACCAGCAGCACGCTGGTGATCAGCGACCACATCGAGAAGGCGAAGATCCCCGCCAGCGAGGCGATCAGATACCGCGCGCGACGCTCCTGGAACACCATCTGCAGCAGCCGCGGGGAGAACTGGCCGCTGACCAGCTGCAGCGACACCAGGATGATCGTGAAGACCACCCCGACCATCGCGATGATTCCGAACGCGACCCCGAACTCGATCTGATAGGTCAGCGCGGTCGAGACTTGGCAGTACTTGGCGAACCTGGTGTCGACGCACCACTCCAGCCACACCGTTTTCTCAATGCCGAGCACCACCCAAGCGGCCAGCGTGCCGACCAGGAAGCCGACCAGCGCCGTGAACCAGCCCCCCAGGGTGACCTCGTGCCACCACGCACGCCACCGCATCTGCAGGCGGTAGCGTCGCGCAGCGGTGCTGATCATCGGGCGTTCCCGACGCGCGTGGGGCGCACGGCTGCAGTATGTCGAAGCACGGTGAAAGCGGGCACCGATTGACACAATCCACAGGGCATGCCGAGCGGCGGAAGCCGGCCCCCCCGTGCGTGGGGCAGCCGGCTTTCGGGGATTCCCGCACGGCGCCGCGGAGTGGGCCGGCGCCACGGATCGCGTGGGAGCCCGCGGGCGCTGGGAATCGGGATCGCGCCTGTTGCAGACCCGCCGACAGCCAGCAGCCGTGCCGCAGGTTGAGCAGTGCGGCATCGGCCATTGACCGAACGCATTTGACGCGACGGTTCTCGTGGGTCTCCCGGCGCAGTCGGGCGTTGGGTCGGCAATCATCGATGCAGCGACCACTTCCCTGGCAGCGACTCACGTCGTCGACGCGTACGACTGCACAGATCGAATCGAGGAGTGGAGCAACCGGTGAGGAGGCCGACATCCAGCGTGCCCGCACGGGATCTGGCACTCGTGCAGCCATTGGCCGACGAGACGGACTCCTGAACGGTCCCGCCTGGCGGTGCCGAGAAGCGGTGGGCAGACCGCTCAGGTCTGCGCGAACCGCGCGACGAGATCTCCGAAACCCCCTGCACAGCGGCCCAGGTCGAGTACCCGTCCCGCCCGCATCCGCCCACCCCGGGAAGCCCGAAAGCCGGCGCCAAACTGACCGCGCCAACCCAGTCGCGCTAACCCTCTGCTAACCCACCGCTAACCCCAATACCGTTAAGTTAGGGTGGTTTCACGGTGTAGGTTGGCGGATTCTGGGGCTGGGGCCAGGTCGCGTGGTGGGCGCGTTTGACGTGCCACTTGACGTACTTGCGTTTGATGACGCGCGGTGCCGAGCGGCGACGTCGGGCGGGGTTGAGCCTGTGGAGCAGGCGGCGCAGGAAGGCCAGCCAGCCGGGGCTGTCGCGGCCGTGCTGGTCAGGGGGGGAAATCGCCCGGGTGGGCGAGGGTCTGGCGGGTGATCCGCAGGGCGGCGACGAAGCTGAGCCGGTCGGGGTCGTGCCCGGAGCGGGCGGCGGCCTCGGCCATGAGGGAGCGGATCGCGTAGTGGCAGCACAGGTGGCCCCAGATCTCCTGGAGCACCAGGTCGGGGGACTTGGAGCGCAGCACGGTGCGGGGTCCGCGCTGGTGGGTCTTGAGTTCGT
>CAZECO010000317.1:0-2709 GCA_964510455.1 uncultured Actinomycetes bacterium | reverse complement strand
TTGAGGTGCTAGTGCCCGCAAGGGCATGGGGGTTCAAGTCCCCCCTCGGACACGCCGCCCACGGCTCCCCTGCGCACAGCATTTGCTGGGTGAGGGGCCGTTTCTTGGTCGTCGCGGCAGAAGGTTCGTCCCGGGACGAGCACGATGATCAGCTACAACGGGATCGCGCGTGTCGGCATCAACCTGGATATCGGTGCGGTCAGGGACCCGCAGCTGCTCGTGCACTGCCTGCAGGGCGCCTACCAGGATCTGATCGCCGCGGGTCGCCCGCATTCGATCGAGCGACCCGCGCCACAGTCCGCCGCCGGGTGAACAAGCGGCTCTTCAGGACTGCCCCTCTGCTGGGGCACGGAGCTTCCCCAGCAGGCGCGAACCGGCCGCCCGCTGCACCACCACCGGTCCCAGCCGGCCGCACGCCACCCCGATCAGGGCGCCTGCGACGATGTCGCCGGGGTAGTGCACGCCGGCGTGCACCCGGGTGTAGGCCACCGCGCCGGCGGCGACCCTCAGTACTGCGCCGAGCGACGGCTGGGTCGCCGAGACCCCTTCGGCGAAGGCGAACGCCGACGCCGAATGCCCCGACGGGAAGGACGTGGAGGCCGGCATCGGGACGTGGCGGGTCACCGGTACCCCGATCCGATCCGGTCGCGGTCGGCGGCTGAGGTGTTTGAAGCCCTGGTTGACGATCGTCGATGCCACCGCGATCGATGCGACGCCGTCGATCGCCGCACGCCGAGCGGGCTCGCCCCCCGACGCGGCCATGATGGCCGCCGTCACCAACCACAGCATGGAATTGTCGGCCGAGCTGGTGAGCGGGCGCCAGAACCTGTCCATGACCGGTGTGGGTGTGCCGGCGATCGCCCGGTAAACGCCCTCGTCGATCGCCAGCAGCTCGCGGCGCAGCGCCTCCCATCTGCCCCTGGCCGACCCCCGTGTCACAGCAGATGTCCCAGCTTCGGCTGGCGCCCCCGCGCGATGTCCCACAGACCCCTGACCCCGAGGGCCCGGTAATGCTTGGTCGCGGCCACCTCGGGGTTGTCGGCCGGGACCAGCACCCGCAGGCCCCGGGGGACGATGCGGAACTCCAGCGGTGTGGGCAGCGTCATCGCCTCGCCGTCGATACCGACGTCCGCCTCTCCCGACCTGGACCGAACGCGGAATGTCTGCGCGGTGAACCGATGGAGATTCGGATCCCGGCCCGCGAGCCCAGCCGCCGTCCGGGCGACCAGGGCAGCAGCCTCAATGCCGTTGCGGGCGGTGATGGCGACGACGCCCAGTTCGCCGGTGGTCAGTGAGCGCCGCTGCGAGATGTCGAGCCGCGGGCCGAGGATGTAGGGGTTGTTGGACACCAGGATGACCATGGCACCGTCGACCTCTTGCCCGTCGGGAGAGGTGAACTGCAGATCGAAGGGCTCCTCGGACCCGAGGAGTTCGGGCAGGGTTTCCGTGGCCGTCGCAACCTTCGCGTCGCGGTAGTCCTCGGACTGCACGATCTGCGCGTAGACCCCCAGCGACGCGTTGTTCACGAACAGCCGCTCTCCGACGAGGGCGTAGTCGACGGTGCGGATGACCCCGCCGCGAAGAGCAGCCACGGCCTGCCGCGGATCCTCCACCGCAAGGCCGAGGTCGATCGCGAAGTGGTTGCGGGTCCCGGCGCTGACGCACGCGAAGGGAAGCCCATGCTCGACCGCGACCGCCGCGACCAGCGCCTGCGATCCGTCGCCGCCGGCCATGGCCAGGCAGTCGGCACCTCTCGCTACGGCATCGCGCGCCAACTGTTCCAGGTCGGAGCCCTCCTGCATCATCACCACCTCCACCCCCGACTCCTGCGCCGCCCCCACGAGGTCGAACTGCGCGACCTTGCCGCCTCCGGAGCGGGGGTTGCAGATCAGGACCGGCCGACGGGGCTGGAAGCGCGGGAACTGCTTGTCGAGGTCGATCTGGTGGAGCGCCGAGACGACGGACAGCCGCGCGAACGTCGCCGCGCACGCGGCCAGCAGACCGGCCGCGATCAACCGGGCCAGGGATGCCCCCTCCGATGAGGCGCCGGCCGCGGCGGCCGCGACCAGGAGCACGCCGCATGCTCCGCCCGCCAGGCCGATGCCCCGCCGCGGGAACTGTTCGGTGATCGCCCACCAGGCGCCGGCGGTGGCCACCGCCAGACCGCCGAGTCCGATCAGCAGGGCACCGAGGCTGTCGCCCACCGACAGCAGGACCAGGATGCCCACGGCGGCCAACAGGACCAAGGAGGAGACGGCCATCGCCCGGTCCTTCAGCGGCGGGGGGCGGCTCACGCGTGCCTCCGGGAGCAACGGTCCGGCTCCATCGGCTGCGGGCCCCGCGCAGGTCCCGCCCCGGCGATCATGATGTGCGGCCGCGAGCAGCAAGGCGGCGCCGCCAACCAAAGCAATGGCCGTGGCCGCAGCGGCTGGCGGGAGCAGGGATCGATCGGGATGCCGGCGAGGTGGCATGCCGGCAGGGGGTGTTCCAGGAATCGGTCGCGGCCGGCCGTCGCCCGGATGCGATCCGGCGACCCGCCGCGCAGTTCGCCGCGGGGCCCGAATCCGGCCACATCTGGCGGGAAACGCACGGAACCGTTAAGCCGGTGCTTCGGAATCTGGCGGGGATGGGTCGCCTGCAGGTGCTGTGGGCGGCGGATGCGGCCGCGCAGTGCCCAGCCGGCGCTTCCCGCGGCGGTTGATCGCAGCG
>CAZECO010000316.1:0-2711 GCA_964510455.1 uncultured Actinomycetes bacterium | reverse complement strand
AGATCGGCGGCGCCAACGCGGGGAACATGGTGTGCGTGGCCAACGTCGTCGCCGTTGCCGGAGTGACGGGCCTGCTCGGCGAGGAGGGGCGCATCATCCGGAACACCGCACTGGTCATGGCGGCGTACACCTCGCTGTTCGCACTGGCGGGGTTCGCGTTGGCATGATCGGCCGATACGACGGCGCCAGCAGCCGGCAGGACCTCCAGCCCGGAGCACAGAAGCAGGATCTGAGGCCCATCCGCCGCTGGGTGCGGCGATGATGGTCTGGAAAGTACGGTGCTGAGGCGCGGGTCTAGCGAGGGAGCAGTCATGGCGCGGGCGGGCCGCAAGAACCCCACCTGGACGAACGAGCGGATCCGCCAGGGTGTCGGACGGCGCTTGCGACAGGCTGCACCCTCGCCCAGACCGCCGAAGACCGCCACACCGGCGACCCTGCGGGAATGGGTACAGCGCGGAGCATTCACGAGCCGGTGGTTCGGGTTCCCGCTCCAATGGACGATGCGCTCAGACGTCCCCTTCGCCGACCCGTCGCGAGTGGCCGTGATCGTGCACGTCTACTACCCGGAACTCTTGCCTGCGATCCTGCATGGCATCGGGCGGATCCCCGTGCCCTTCGACCTCATCGTGACGAACGCCAGCGCCGAGGAGATCGATGTGCCCAGCGCGGGGCTTCCCAACCTCCAGAACTGTGCCATCCTGCCGATCGAGAACCACGGGCGGGACATCTACCCCCTGATGGCGCTGGTCAACGCCGACCTCTTGAACCCGTACGACCTCATCCTCAAAGTCCATACCAAGCGCAGCGCCTGGCGCGCGGGCCACGGTCTCCAAGGGGACGGCGACCAGTGGCGAGACGCTTTGCTCACCGCTTTGGTCGGCAGCGAAGAGCGCATCCGCGACATCCTCGCGTCGTTCGCCTCCGATGAAAGGCTCGGGGTGGTCACTGCTCCTGGATCCGTGCTCGGGCCGGAGTACTGGGGCGACAACCAGCCGATGACTGCCGAACTCCTGCGTCGGCTGGAGCTGGATATCGACGAGGCGGGTCTCACTTTCGCCGCCGGGTCGATGTACTGGGCCCGAGCGTTCGTCCTACAGGGGCTTCGCGGCCTGGGCATGACGCGGGACGACTTCCCCCGGGAGGCAGGCCAGGTCAATGCGACGACTGCCCATGCCATGGAGCGATTGATCGGTGCGGTCACCACCGAGGCGGGTCTGCGCATTGTTCAATCCACAGATCTGCCCGGAACGACGTCGCGGGCCTGGGATGAGTTCACGCACCGGCGCGCCCTGAAGGCTCCGGTCGACGTCGTGCCCTTCTATCTGCCGCAGTTCCACGAGGTCGATCAGAACAACAAGTGGTGGGGTCCAGGGTTCACCGAGTGGACCAACGTCGCCGCTGGCAGGCCGGTCTTCCTGGGACAGCACCAACCCAAACTCCCACGTGATCTTGGTTTCTATGACCTGCACAGCCCCTGGGTGATGCCCCGCCAAGAGGAGCTCGCAGCCAGCTACGGTGTGACCGGCTTCATGTACTACCACTACTGGTTCGCAGGGGAATCCATTCTTCACGACCCCATCCGCACCCGCATGGAGCGGGTCGGAGGACTGCCCTTCTGCATCATGTGGGCCAACGAGAACTGGACCCGGCGCTGGGACGGCGGTGTCGACGACCTCTTGATGCGCCAGGATTACAACCGAGTACCGGCGGTCGGATTCATCCATTCCATCCTCGACGCGCTCGAGCACCCGGACTACCTGAGGGTCGGGGGGCGTCCCGTCCTGTCGGTGTACCGCCCGGTGCAGATCCCCGATCTGGCCGCAGTGGTGTCCCAGTGGCGCGCAGCCGCCCGGAGCCGAGGTGTCGGCGACCTCCTGCTCCTGGCAGTCGACAGGCAGGCAGCCTTCGGCAAAGGCTCGAACCGCCCCGAGGACTACGGATTCGACGGCTTCATGAGCTTCCCTCCCCACAACCTCCTGCAGAAGAGGAGGCGGAAAGCAGGCATGGAGATACCGAAGCGTTTCGCTGGGAGCATCTTCGAGTACCGGGCGCTCGTCAAGGACTCGTTGGACCAGCTCGCTCGGCGATCGGACGAAGCACTCTTCCCCGGTGTTCTGATCGGATTCGACAACACCGCTCGCAGGCCCGACGCTTCTGACGTGTGGTACGGGGCGAATCCGTACTCCTTCCGGCGGTGGTTGGCGGCGATCCTCGAGGAAGTCATGGAACGTCCACGGGGCCAGCGGTTGGTATTCATCAATGCCTGGAACGAATGGGCTGAAGGGGCAGTGCTGGAGCCCACCGACAAATTCGGATTGGCGTATCTTCAGGCGGTCAGGGACGCGTTGCTCTCGCTCGAGCATCGAGGGTAGTGGGCACCGCCGGCGTTCCGGCTACCGAACCTCAGCCGACCAGGTCCCGCACGCTGATCGTCGCGTCCCGGTCCGGCCCCACCCCGATCGCGCTGATCGGTGCCCCAGAGACGTCCTCCAAGTACTGCACATAGGACCGCGCATTCGGCGGCAGATCCTCAAGCGCGCGCGCCTGGCTGATATCGGCCCGCCACCCTGGCAGGTACTCGTAGATAGGCCTGGCGTGATGGAAGCCCGACTGGGTTGTCGGCAACTCGTCGCAGCGTTCGCCCTCCACGTCGTAAGCGACGCACACCGGGATCCGATCCCATTCGCTGAGCACATCCAGCTTGGTGAGGA
>CAZECO010000315.1:0-2730 GCA_964510455.1 uncultured Actinomycetes bacterium | reverse complement strand
TGGTGCTGCGCTGGCACGAGTGGGAGATGCGGGTCGGCTTCAACTACCGCGAGGGGCCGGTGCTGTACCAGGTGTCCTACGGGGGCCGCTCGGTCGCCTACCGGATGTCGTTCGCGGAGATGATCGTCCCCTACCGCGACCCGACGCCGGAGCACTACCGGCGCACCGCCTACGACATCGGCGAGTGGGGGCTGGGCTTCATGACCACCTCGCTGGAGCTCGGGTGCGACTGCCTCGGCGAGATCCGCTACCTCGATGCGGTGCTCACCGATTCCGCCGGCGAGCCGTACGAGATCAGCAATGCGGTGTGCATCCACGAGGAGGACAACCTCGTGCTGTGGAAGCACGTCGACGCGGTGCACGGCGCGGAGGTGCGGCGGATGCGCCGGTTCGTCGTCTCCGTCCATGCGACCGTCGCGAACTACGAGTACCTGGTGTACTGGCGGTTCTACGAGGACGGCAACATCGAGTGCGAGGTGCGCGCCACCGGCATCATGGTCACCACGCCGCTGCCCGAGGGCGAGACCGTCGCCCCGTACGGCACGATCGTCGACCAGCGCACCTACGCCCCCTACCACCAGCACTTCCTGGTGGCCCGGCTCGACCTGGATGTCGACGGCCCGGCGAACACCGTGCTGGAGGTCGACTCCGTCGTGCCGCCGACGGATGCGTCCAACCCCTACGGCCTGGCGCTGACCACCCGGGCGACGCCCATCCGCAGCGAGTCCGAGTCCGGCCGCGACTACAACTGGGACACCCAGCGCGGCTGGAAGGTCGTCAACCCCGGCGTCAAGAACGGCCTGGGCTACCCCGTGGGCTACAAGCTGGTGCCCGGCGCCTGCTTCCCGGTGATGATGGACCCGCAGTCGCCGCAGTACCGGCGCTCCCCGGTGCTCGGCCACCAGTTGTGGGTCACCAAGCACCACGACGATGAACGCTGGCCGGCGGGCGCCTATCCCACGCAGAGCCTGCACGACACCGGGATCACCCGATGGATCGCCGACGACGAGGCGCTGGAGGATGCCGATGTCGTGCTGTGGTACCTGTTCGGCATCCACCACATCACGCGCCCGGAGGAGTGGCCGATCATGTCGACCGACGCGGTGTCGTTCTGGTTGAAGCCGTTCGGCTTCTTCGACCGGAACCCGTCGCTGGACGTCGCCCCGTCCGACGCGGCGTGCCACACGGAGCCCGGCCACCACGGGCATGAGCACCTCGGCGTGCCCGGCGAGGCGCACGAGCACCACGGGCACGAGCACCACGGGCACGGGCACCACCACCACTGACGCCCCGGGGCGCACTGGCGGAGTCTGCAGTCGTATCGGTGGTTTCGGGCGGCATCGGCGCGGCGCGTCTGCGACGTCGCTCGTTCGGAATCTGGCGGGGACTGGGGTAGTGGTGGCTGCGCGGTGGGCGGCGGGAATCGGCCGCCGTGCCCGCACGGGTGCCCAGCCGGCGGCTTCCGCGAGTATTGATCGCAGCGTTTCACCGCATCCCTGCGGCAGATCGCTGCGATCAACGCCCGGCGGAGGCCCAGGGGGCCACTGCCGGACCCCGCGCGGGCGCCGCGACGGCACTTGCGCCCGGGTCACTTGCTGCCCCTCCCCCGCCAGATTCCGAAGACCCCGGGATGCCCTCGTTCCCGTGGTTCGCGGAGGCGCCCCGCTGGCGGCAAACCACCGCAACGAACGCATAGCTTCCGCCGCATCCGTCCCAAACCGCAAGAAGTGGTCCGTATCCCTGGCAGTTGCGGGCACGACCGGCCGAGACCGGATCGACGGCCCTCCAACTACCCTGGTGCCCATGCGCCTCGACGAGTACGCCGCCCACGACGGGCTTGGCCTGGCAGCCCTGGTCCGCCAGGGCGAGGTGAAGTCTGCCGAACTCGTCGCCCTCGCCGTCGATGCGGCGGCGGCCGTGAACCCCGTCCTCGGCGGCATCGTGGAGACCTACCCCGACCGGATCGATACGGTCCCGGCGGACGGGCCGTTCGCGGGCGTGCCGATCATGCTGAAGGACCTGTTCCACGGCGAGCCGGGGTGGGTGTGCGGCAACGGCAGCCGCCTGGCGCACGGCTGGCAGGTGGCGTGGTCCGACGAGTTCACGGATCGGTTGCACCGCGCAGGCTTCATCCCCATGGGCAGGTCGGCCACCTCGGAGTTCGGACTCCTCGGGACCACCGAGACCCTGGCTGCCGGGCGCACCTGCAGCCCGTGGGATGCGGACACCATGGCGGGGGGTTCCTCCGGCGGCGCGGGGGCGGTCGTGGGTGCCGGCATCGTGCCGGTGGCCGGCGCGAGCGACGGCGGGGGGTCGATCCGGATCCCGGCAGCCGCCTGCGGGGTGGTCGGCCTGAAGCCCAGCCGCGGGCGCGTCCCGTGGGGGCCCTACACCGGCGAGCCGCTGCTGGGCTGGGCCACCCACTTCGTCACCACCCGCAGCGTCCGGGACACCGCGGCGGCCCTCGATGCGCTGGCCGGGCCGATGTCCGGCGATCCGTTCGACGTCCCGCCCCCCGCACGACCGTACCTGGCGGAGGTGGGCGCCCCGGTCGAACGCCTCCGCGTGGCCTATTGGGCCCAGCCCTGGTCCGGGCATCCCGGCGACGAAGCGGTTGTCGCGGCGACCGAGTCGGTGGCGCGGCTGTTGGCCGATATGGGGCATGAGGTCTCACTGGCGCGCCCGATGTTCAACTGGGAGCTGTTCCTCGCGACGATGACCGACATCTGG
>CAZECO010000314.1:0-2767 GCA_964510455.1 uncultured Actinomycetes bacterium | reverse complement strand
GGCGCGCGTCAGCCGACGGTGACCGCCATCGGGCCGCCCAACGCGCCGAACATCCTGCCGCTGGCCCGCGACCTCGACACTCCAGCGGATTCGGTCCGCCCTCGAGCAACTCCCCACCGGCCGTCAGCGATTCCGGCAGCGCCGACGCCATCGAGGACTTCAGAACGATCGTCGTGTTCGACGCGATCATCGACCGCCCGTGCTCAGCGCCTGCTTCACGCCGCGTCAAGGGCGGCTTCACACGCTAGGGCTGGGAGACTCGGCCTACCGTCGTCCGGAGCAAGTCCCGGACGTCACGCCTCGTCATTCGCGACGGCGAGAAGCTCGTCAGGGTTCCAGACCTGCTTGGCAGTAGCGCGGTATAGGTTGCCGCGCTCGACAATGTCTGCCGCTTTGAAGTGGGCATACGCCTTGAACGGCAGACCACTCGACTTGAGGAAGGCGAGGAAGCCAGGGTTCTTCTCGTAGCTCAGGGGGTTGAGGCTGGCGGCGAGCATGTTCTCCTTGAAGTAGTGCGGGAGCTTGGTTTCGTAGGCGTCGTCGTTGTAGCTGGCGTTGAACTGCTTCGGCAGGAGCAGCAGGCCGCCAATGCGGTTGCGGTGGCGGGAGAAGTCGGCCTCGTGGCTGAACTCGTCGGTGTGGCGCTCGGGATGGTTGGCCCAGATGTGTTCGACTTCGTACTTCACCTTCGCGCCGTTGGTCAGCTCGATGTAGTTCGAGGCACATCCCGAACCGACTGTGATGAAGTCGGTGAGACGGGCAAGGATCTTGTGAAGCTGGCCGCGGTTCTGCTGGTGGACGTAGAGCCCGTCATAGTCGAAGGACTCGTCGATCCTGAGCAAGTAGTCGCGGAGCACCTTGGCAAGCGGTTCGGCGCTCAGACCACGAATGTCCCGCATGACCGTGAACATCGCGTACTGCATGGTGGAGTAGGCCGTCGCGCGGAAGTTCCAGATGCGGCGGGCGAGCAGGATGTCGGTGAACCTGCCGACGAGCTCCAGCTTCTTGTCGATCTCGTGAGCGTTGTCGTCAACGCGCAGCGGTGCGAGAAGGAGCTGGTTCTGGAGGGTGAATCCCAGGTCGGCGTTGAAGCGGATGAAACGGAGCGGGCTGTCCGAGTGGAACTGCCCGGTCGAGGCTTCGAGGATGCGGCCGTAGTTGTGGCTGTAGAAGTCGAGGTCACGGACCACGAACTCGTAGAAATCTTCGCGCGACTTCAGCCCTACGGTCTCGTGTGCGCCTCGCAGCCAGCGATGGAACTCAGTGCCGATTCGGTCCCAGTCCTCGGGTCGCGCACCCTTCTTGCGTTCACGGATCTTGGTGGAGTATTGGCTCCGGAGCCAGGTCTTGAGGAAATCCGAGCTTGCGTCCTCCGCCTGGTCGTTGAGCCTGCGCAGGCGTTTGCGCCACAAGCCATTGGCCTTGGTGCGAGGGTTGCCGTCCTCCATGTTGGCCAACAGATAGCCCTTGAGCATGTCGGCCGGCGTCAGCTTGAGCCCTCGGTCGTTCATGGTCTCGAAGATCGCGTAGGCATCGTCATCGCTGTAGGCCGTGATCTGGACGAGTTGGACGCGATCCTTGAGCCAATCGATGAAGTACGGAAGGGCCGCCCCTTTCAGCTCATCGGGGAACAGCCCGTCGAGTTCGGCGTAACGGGCAACGAGTGTGTTGACCGACTCCGCTGCGTCGCCTGGCGGCTCGTACTCCCCGAACTCGAAGAGCGCCTCCATGCAGTCGTTGCGGTCGGGAACATCGAGGTTGAAGGACTTCTCGCCGAACTTCTCGGAGTAGATCAACTCGTCGATGTTCACGACCTCCTCGCGACCCTGCTGAAGGCGCCGGAGGTAAGTCAAGAACAGCGTCAGGCTCGTGAGTCGCTGCTGGCCGTCAACGACAAAGGGCTCGCTGCCCTTCTGCGAGATAATGATCGAGCCGAGATAGTAGCCGGGATACTTGGCGACGTTCTTCCGCGCGTGGTCTGGCTCGTACAGATCGAGGAACTTGGCCGTGAGGTCGGCAACAAGTTCGGCGAGCTGTTTGGACTCCCACTTGTACTCACGCTGGTAGTAGTCGATGGAATACTTCTTCTTCTCCAGCACCTCGGCGATTGTCTTGGCGACACCGTCAATGCTGCGGTCAATGTCCGTCATGCTTCACCTCCCGCGAACGGCGAATTGCACAGGTGCCCGCATGGATTCGTCATACGCAACACGTCGTCAATGATCCGAAGCTGAGGCTGACGACGCGACCGTGCTTCGCGCTACCTGTAGGGGAACCATATTGGTTCGGTCCGACGGAACGGAGCTTTCCTTCGACCTGTCTGCCGAAGTTCGCTGAGTAGATCGTTGATACGGCGACGAGTCGTTCCCTGCCTGCGCCAGTTCCCAGCGAGGTGAAGGTGACCGGCCGTCAGCCCTACGACCACGTCCAACTGGAGCTTTTCGCGGGACGGCACGGTGCGCAACGCCGTCTGACGAGGCCTGCGCGAGCCTGCGGATCTGGCCCGCCCATCGGACAGCGAAGGCGCGGTACTACAGCCACCACATCGTCGTCTCGCAGATCACCGAGACATAAGGGAGGCGTCTGCCAGCGTGACGGGGAGTAGGCGTGGTCACGTGTCCGACGGGGATCACCGTGCCTGGAACGCTTCGGCCTCACGGATCACTCCCTGGCGGTGCTGCTGACGCCAAGTGCCGCGGCGGCCTCACTTCTGCGCTCACGGCAAGTGTGGACGAGGAACGCCATTGCGCCCCGATCAGCCGATCAA
>CAZECO010000313.1:0-2783 GCA_964510455.1 uncultured Actinomycetes bacterium | reverse complement strand
ACGAGGTCGTGTCCTCGAGCTCCGGACCTTCCACCTGGGCATCCGGTAACGACACTGACCAGGTGCTGCCCGATGTAACCCATCCGAGGCTGTGGAGTCTGACGAGTCACCTCGGACCAACGCGCGATCTTTGCACGAAGGTCGAGGTAGAGGTCTTCCAGCAGCGCATTGGCCGCTGCAATACTTCCAAGATGCTCACGCTTGACTGCGCTCATGCGTCCTCCCAAAGGCAACATATCGATGCCGATGGAACGAGCGACTGTCGAGCGTCGCTGGACTAGGCGCCTTCAAGCAGGTTCGCGGCGGCCATCGGGGTGCCTGCGATCGCTTCCAGTTGCGCAGCCATGCGAAGCCATGCGCGGTGCGCCTGCGCGGCGCTGACAAACGCCGCCTGCACCGCCGCTTGGTCGAGGAGTTCGTCAAGATCAGGGATCACGATGTCTGCCAGGTCATCCGGGTACAAATGCGCCGTGCTTCCCCGAATGATCGATTGCATCTGTTCGTAGCCTTGAACGCTTCGAAGGTACATGAGGAGCGCAGCAGGCTGAATGCCTGAGTCTTCTCGGAGTCTAATGGTCAATAGTTCGGCAGATGTCATCGCCGATTCGAAGGGTATATGGTCGATGAGGTCGACCTTCAGGCCGATGTACTTGGGGGTATGCGCTGCAGCCGTGAGGCAGATGTCCCCGACCCTGCATACTCGCTTGCCCTGCCCAGCGATCCACCCGGTAGACAGCCGACTCCGTTTCCTCTGAGGCCAATTCAGCATCGACCCAGACAGTGACCCAACCTTCAGCAAGTACCCTGTGGCGTCGCTCGCGCTGTAAGCCCAGGCTGGTGGGTTCTTGCCGCGGAAAACCGAAGCGATGTCACCGAGTCGACGGGGTGTGCCCGAACTGCTCGCGCCTAACGGATTGAGGTGTACGCACCCGTCCGGAGCAATCGTCCCGAGTTCGGGCTGCCAAGCGTGAACCAGATCATTGGCGCCGCGCGGACGGCCTGTCTGGTCATAGCCGACGGAGTTCGAACGCCTGACTACGAATTGTTGGTTCGTCTTGAGATCAGGTCTCCAGACACAGACACAGGATTGAGCAACACCACGGTAGGGAGCGAAAGTCGCGGCAGGCAAGATGGTCACGTGAACGATTTGGTTCTGCGCAAAGAATTCGCTGCGAAACATCGAGTATCCACGATTAGTCAGGACACTCAAAGGCAGTACCGCCACAACTGCCCGTATTGCCACATCCGATGCCAGCTCCATCGCAAGGAGTTCCACCGGAACCCGGTTCATAGACTTCAGTGATGGATAGCGGCTGTTCGCAACACATGAACCGACCGATTCGGTCGCGAGCCCAGCTCCGAAGGGTGGATTCATGACCACCACGTCGACCTTAGGAGTCCTACCGCTCTGCCACTGCCTGAATGCATCGGCGGAAACAACCTCGATTCGCTTCCCAGATAGCTGTGCCAGAGCGGTGGCAACCTCACTCGCGGTCTGATTGATCTCGATGAGATGCAGGGAGGCGTTCGGGGCCCTGATGGCCGCATCGTGCAGTAGCGCACCGGAGCCGCCGAAAGGGTCAAGGATGCTCTCGGGGCTCTCAACGAGATCAGCCATCAACGCGGCGACGTGGGATGAGACGGGGGGTGGGGTTAGGTACTGCCCAAATGCTGACCGGAGGTCATCGTTGATGATTGTCTGGAACGCCTGAGCCAGTAGTGCTGAGGGAGCCTCATCGAAGCGCCCAAGCACAGCGGATGCCGATCCGCTCCGGACCTTCAAGATGTGCGCGAGGTCCCTGATGGACTCCAGTGGGTTCCTCCCCTGGTCGCGCAACGACGAGTGAATCTCGCGAAGCTGTCGACCCACAGCGTTGATGTCCCACACCTCAGGCACATCCAGCATGTCTTGAATCGCTGTCACCATGACCCCAGATCTACGGCTGAACGGCCGTGTTGCCGCGTTCGTCATCCTAGACCGGCCAGCTGACACAGCCGGGTTCTCCACAGCGACCAGCACAGGCAGCCCCATACGGCCCCCAGGATTCCCAAGGCTGGTCCGTGCACGAATACTCCGATTGGTTCCGTTGTTGTGCGGAGGCGGTTCCGGACGGTGCACGGCAGGCCTCTGGGGGTTGGCGACCAGCGCCGCGGGCAGGCGAGAGCTGCTCGAACGTATCTGCCTCAGTGGGGCCGCCATCTTCCGGCCGAGTGGGTAGGGCTACGAGTGAGTCAATCCTCGCGTTCGAACTGGAGCGGCTACCTCTTCTTACATGAACCGAGAGTAGTCGTTGTTGCTGTCGGCCTTCGCTGCCAGATGCCGGAAGAAGCGATATCGATGCGGGGTTTCGAGGCCGTCCCTGAGCGACCTCACTGATCCCATTCGACAAGCAGGGTCAGGGCAGGCGTCTCGTTCATCGGTCGACCCGCCGAGTCGTCCGTTTGCTGCCGAGAGGTAGAACGGCATGCGTCCGTGCTGCGGCCCGGTCGGTGGCCGCGTCACGGCAGAGCGACAGGCACTCCCACAACCGGCCCCTACGCCGCCTGGACCTCCCCCTCCACGACCGGCACCTCCACCCCCGCCCCACCCCGAGCCACGACGGCGTTCGGCAGCGACAACCGGAACACCTTCAGCCACGCAGACGCCAACTGGCGATGCATCGGCCCGGTCACGTACGGCAGCTCGTACCGCTCGAACAGCTCCCGGATCCTCGGCGAGATCTCCTGGTACCGGGTGCTGGGCATGTCGGGGTAGATGTGGTGCTCGATCTGGAACGACAGGT
>CAZECO010000312.1:0-2794 GCA_964510455.1 uncultured Actinomycetes bacterium | reverse complement strand
CGCCGATCCACCCGCTCACGATAACCGCGATGGCCCGCTTCGACCCGTTGAACGCTAGCTCGCCGAGCACCCCGGCCGTTCCTGTGGCTGCTGACCGTTGATCCTGCTCGCCTCTTGCGCCGGCGGCAGGCGTCTGGAAGTGCGAGGGCGGCTTGATCCAACAGAACCGTGATCAACACGCCGTCGTTGCGGTATTGATCATGGTTCTGTGTGATCATGCCCAGCCTCGGCCATGCGGAGCCGCCATGGCGATTCGTTCGATGCATGGCGCCGGGCACGTTGGCGAGCAGGGCGTGGGCTGGCGCCCGCCGGATTTGAGCCCCGCGGCTCCGGCCGGACGCGGGTCCGCGGCCAGCACCGCCCTGCCAACACGATCAGGTCGCGCTGCCGGCACTCCAACGACTCGCCGTCACACGAGGCGGCGGGGGCTACTCGCCGAGCAGGCTGTCCAGCTGCCGCGCGTCCAGCCGCCGGAACTTGCGCAGCGGCCGGGCCCGGTCCAGCACCGCCGCCTCCACCTGGGTGGCGGGCAGCTGCCGATCGGAATCGCCGGTGTCCCGGGCCAGATGCTGCACGGCCAGCTGCAGCGCCTGCGCCAGCGACAGCCCATCGTGCCAGTCCTCGGCCAGGCCGGAGGCCAGCCGGTCGGCCGAGCCGCCCATGGCGACGTAGCCGTGCTCGTCGCTGACCGATCCGTCGAAGGTCAGCCGGTAGATCTGGTCCGCCTCCGGCGTGTCGCCCAGCTCGGCGACGACGATCTCCACCTCGTACGGCTTGGGCGTCTCGGTGAAGATGGTCCCCAGCGTCTGGGCGTAGGCGTTGGCGAGGCTGCGGCCGGTCACGTCGCTGCGGTCGTACGCGTAGCCGCGCAGATCCGCGAGCCGGACCCCGGCG
Source organism: uncultured Actinomycetes bacterium (assembly GCA_964510455.1). GTDB lineage: Bacteria > Actinomycetota > Actinomycetes > S36-B12 > CAVXYG01. Next base: position 1,900 of record CAZECO010000312.1, on the reverse strand, counting down.
ACGCGCAGGTTCTCGAATTCGTTGTACTTACCGACCGCGGCGAACGCGATCCGATCGTAGATCTCGGAGATCTTGTGCAGGGCGCGGCTCGGGTTCTCCGCCACGAACAGGATCCCGCCGGCGTACTGCATGACGACGACGCTGCGGCCCCGGGCGATGCCCTTGCGGGCGTAGTCGGCCTTGTCCTTGATGATCTGCTCGGGCGAGACGTAGAACGGCATGCTCACGAGTTGTCACTCCCAGCCTTCGGGCCCCCGGGGCGCTGCCGCCGGCCGGCCAGCATCTGCTCGACGATGACCGACAGTTCGGCGTCGAGCATCCTGGTGTATCCGTCGGACTCGACCCAGGCCACGATCGGGTAGATGCCCCGGAACACGTCCGGCCCGCCGGTGGCGGTGTCGTCATCGGCGGCGTCGTAGAGGGCCTGCACGGCCACCCGGACCGCCTCGGCCCTGCTTGCGTCCACGTCGAACATCTTCTTGATCGAGCCGCGGGCGAACAGCGATCCGGAACCGATCGAGAAGTAGTCGTGCTCCTCGTAGTGGCCGCCGGTGAGGTCGTAGGAGTAGATCCGCCCGCGCTGCTCGTCGCGGTCGTAGCCCGCCAGCAGCGGGACCGCGGCCAATCCCTGCATGGCCAGGCCGAGGTTGTTGCGCAGCAGGGTGCCCAGCCGGTTGGCCTTGCCCTCGATGGACAGCTCGGTGCCCTCGATCTTCTCGTAGTGCTCCAGCTCCACCTGGAACAGCTTGACGAGTTCGATCGCCACTCCCGCCGAGCCGGCGATGCCCACGCATGTGCTGCTGTCGGCCGGCATCACCTTCTCGATGTCGCGCTGCGCGATGACGTTGCCCATGGTCGCCCGCCGGTCGCCGGCCATCAGCACGCCGTCGGCGTAGCGCAGGGCAAGGATGGTGGTCCCGTGCGGGGCGAGCTGAGGCGTGGTGCCGGGGTGCGGGGCCGGTGTGGGCAGCAGCTCAGGGGCCGCCAGCCGCAGGAACTCGCTGAACGATGAGGTGCCGAGGTTCAGGAACGCTGGCGGAAGCCCGCCCGATGCGCCCGGTGCGCTCACTGTCCGCCCTTCTGCACGAATCCGCGGACGAACTCCTCGGCGTTCTCCTCCAACACGTCGTCGATCTCGTCCAGCAGCGCGTCGACGTCTGTGTCGAGCTGCTCCTTGCGCTCACTCAGCTCCGCCTGCGAACCCTCGGCGCCCTGATCCTGTTCGGATGAGCGCTGCGACGACCGGTACTCCTCTGACTCGCGGCCAGCCATGTCGACCTCCCTGTTGATGGAACGACCCTAACGGCAACACCGGCGCGGGGCAGGTTGATCCCCCCTCAGCCGGCCAGCGACGCGACCAGCTCGGAGGCGCTGCCGGCCTGCTCCAGCAGCGCGCCGACATGGGCCCGGGTGCCGCGCAGCGGATCCATGGTGGGCACCCGCTGCAGCGCGTGCCGGCCGGGCAGGTCGAACACGACCGAGTCCCAGCTCGCGGCGGCCACCTGCCCCGGGAAGCGCCGCATGCATTCGCCCCGGAACCAGGCGCGGGTGTCCGCCGGCGGGGTCGTGACGGCCCGGGCGACCTCGGCGGCGTCCGTCAGCCGCCGCAGCCGCCCTTTGGCCTCCAGTTGCAGGGCCAGGCCGCGCGCCGGATCGGTGTCGGAGTACTGCAGGTCGATCAGGTGCAGCCGGGAGCTGTTCCAGTCCAGGCCGTCGCGGCGCCGGTAGTGGTTCATCAGCGAGTACTTCGCCACCCAGTCCAGCTCGTCGGCCAGCGACATCGGATCGGACTCCAGCGCCACCAGGACGCGCTCCCATCCGGCGAGAATCTCCTTGGTGGCCTGATCGGAGGACGCGTCCGGCAGCCCGGAGGCCGCCTGCAGGTACTCGAACTGGACCT
>CAZECO010000311.1:0-2802 GCA_964510455.1 uncultured Actinomycetes bacterium | reverse complement strand
CGAGCGTCCGACTGAAAATCGGAAGGTCGCCGGTTCGACCCCGGCCCTGGCCACCGGTTCAAGTCCGCAGCACGGCGGGTCCCTGGCCGGCTGCGTGAACGTTCAACCAGCCAGGCCTCCTCAGGCGGGCGCACCTCCCTCGGCGTTGCCGTAGTTCTGCGGGGCACTACAGGGCCCTCCGCGACGACGCGAACCACGCAGGCGGTGTGGGCGCAGCGTAGGTCGGCCGCGGGCATTCGACGTACCCCGCTGGGGTCCCTCGGCCTTGCCGTAGTTGTGCGGGGCCCTGCTGGGCCCTCAACGACGGCGCGAACCACGCAGCGGATACCGGCGGTATGGGCGCTGCGAAGGTCGGCCGCGGGCATTCGACGTACCCTGCTGGTATGGAATGGGTCCTCATCCTGCTGGTCGTCGGCCTGATCTGGCTGCTGGTGCGCGTACAACAGGTGCAGACTCGGCCAGGTGTCGCCGGCGGTCGTCAGCACAAGGAGTTGGCCGCTCGGCGCTGGCAGGCGGTGCGGCGCGTCGCGGAGGAGGACGTCACCCAGCTCGGGCAGCAGATCGCCGCCACGCCCGTCGAGGCCGACCTGCCCGAAGAGGGACGCCAGGATTTCGACGATGCGTTGGGAGCCTACGAACGCGCCAAGGATGCCCTCGAAGCGGCCCAGCACCCCGACGACCTGGCGTGGGTGACGCGCTCGATCGATGATGGGCGCTTCGCCCTGGCACGGCTCGAGGCGCGACGGACCGGCGCGGCGCTGCCCAACCGGCGGCCGCCCTGCTTCTTCGACCAGCGCCACGGCCTGTCGCTGGAGGATCGCCTGTGGGCACCCGCCGATGGGGCGGCCCGCGACGTACCGGTGTGCGCCGCGTGCGCAGCACGCATCGACGACGGCCAGAATCCCGCTGTCCGGATGGTGGAGACGCCCCAGGGCCAGCAGCCCTACTACAACGCTGGACCGGAATACGGGCCGTGGGCCCGCGGGTGGTACGCGGCTTCCGGGCTCCATGTGATGAACAACGTCATGCTCGGGATGCTGCTGGCGAACTCGCTGTACCTGCCGGCGGGCTATGACTACTCGGGCGGCTGGGGCGACGGCGACGGCGGCGATGGTGGGGGCGACGCCGGGGGCGGGGACTATGGCGGCGGTGACTACGGCGGCGGGGACGCGGGCGGCGGCTTCGACTTCGGCGGCTTCTAGCGCCCCACTCCTCCGCCAGTCAAGGCCCTCGATAGCCGGCGCCTCGTTCATGCGGTTGGCGGCGGGTTCGGCGCCGGAGGGGCTCCCACCGCGGCAATGTCTGGCGCTTCACGGGTCGAGGTCCGCGGAGGATCGGCAGCAGTCGCCGCAACCACTCCCGTCGAACAGCCGCGAAGCACAGTCTCGTGCTCGTAGCGGTCGGCGGGGGGACGCGTGGGCGGCCGATGGCCGATGGTGCGATGACCGAACAGCCGCCTCCATGGGAGACGCCTGCCACAGGCGTGATCGTGCCGAAGGACTGCCATGTTGCCTTTGTGGGTTCTTTTCGCCGGTCCGCGTCACAAGTTGAAGTCACGCGGGTGCGGGCGGGTCTGGCTCTTCCTTGGCGGAGGGACGTTCGGAACTCCGGTCCAGGCGTTCGGAATACATGGAGAGCCCGATGCCGGTCGTGATGTCCAGGGCGGCAACGACGCCGCCAGCCCACGGCGAGGACCATATCCCAAGGATCCCGGCAGCCACCAAACCAGCGAGCCCGAACGTGATCGCGAACCACGGCGCACTGGCCAAAGCTCGTTGGATCGCCGCCTGCTCGGACAATGCGAGGCCGTACTCCATATCCCCGCGTGGACTTCTCCATCTCGTGATCATGGATTTGCTGCGTCTGAGCGAGCTCCCAGCGCCGCTCCAGGTCCCGTTCGACCAGCCCCATGAAGTCGCGATAAACCTCAGGCCGGTCCGCGAGCGCCTTGAGGTCGTTGGGATCCGGGAAGGGACTGTCGTTGTCCCGCAGCTCGAGCGTCAGCTTCCTGGCGACGACCTCCGCAACCCGTTCCACAATCTGGGCATCGACAGCCTCTGCCTCGGGATTACCGACTGGCCTCAGAAGTGCTGCGTCATTGACTCCACCAGCGCCAGGATCTTCCAGCGCTCCCCCTCATCGTTCAATCAGGGTCCTCCCAGCAGGGAGTCCGGGGCTCTTCGCCCTATGGAGGCGTTGGCGCTCCTCTGCTCGGGCCGACAGAGCCAGCCCCTCGAGCCTGCCCGCATCTGCCAACTCATCGAGTTCGGAGTCGAAGGCCAATCCAAGATTGGACACAGGGAGGACGAGGTCGGCGGGCTCTCGGTGGGAGATAGACAGCTTCATCGAGCCGCTCGAGAAGTACAAGACGAAGTCCGCGTCGCGAACCCTGCGCAGCTGCGCCAGCCCCGAGACATCGGCGATGGTCGCCGCACCTCGGATAGCTGCGCGGCGGCGCGATCTTCCGAGCCTCCGGATGGCTAGAGGCATATACACCCGCCTTCTCGCACAACTGAGTGCATGACTGATGGGTTGCCTAGCGCGCACAGACGCCGAGAGTGTGGAATCAGGCAGGGCGTCTGTGCAGTCGTCCCGGATGCCGCTGCCGAAGGCGAGCGCCGCTCGCCCGGAGTGGCATCCAAACCCTGGCCGCCCGACGGCGCTGGGCCACGATGCCGGACCGGCGCCGGCGCAGGCCTCCTCGGTCCGGCCTGCCCAGCCGCCACTCCGCCGCGCCGGCCGACGACAAGCTCGCTCCGTCCCGCGTCTGCGTGCCCACACGGGCGACGATCAACGTCAAGC
>CAZECO010000310.1:0-2815 GCA_964510455.1 uncultured Actinomycetes bacterium | reverse complement strand
CTCCTCGTTCCTACCCATGATACCCTGCCGCGCGCCCTCGGGCGGGCCTCGCGCAAGCGGCGGCGTTCCGCTCGGCGCTAGAACGGCCACCAACCGCCCCCGCCACGGGTGCAAAGCCCCCACCCGGACCGGGTGCAGACTCGCTCTTCGGAATCCGGCGGGGAGTCCGGGGTGAGGGTGCGCGGGCGGCTGGCTGTGCCGCTCCGGCTGACCGGTCTCGGGACATCGGTCGCGCTCGCAGGTATGCCGATTCCAGGGGTCGGCGGCCGCTGCACAACGGCGGGGCTGCCGCGGGGCTGGGTCGCTGGCCGCTGTTCCCGCCGACAGGGCGCCAGCAGGCACCGGCTGCCTGTTTGCACCCGTGGCGTGGGCGGATCGCCCCTGAGTTTGCACCCGGTGGGGGCTTTGCACCCGTGGCGGGGGCGGATCGGCCGCGACACGCCGTCGGGAGCCCACGCTGCGGGTGCAAAGCCCCGTTACGGGTGCAACATCCGGCCGCGGAAGGCCGGAAACACCCCCGCCACGGGTGCAAAGCCCCGCAACGGGTGCATCTGCCCTCCGACCCACCGGCACCCGCGGTGCCGGTCCCACGATCCGCCCGGCCGCGGACTGCGGATCCCGCCAACCCGCACACCCCGCCAGATTCCGAAGGACCTGCAGACTCAGGCCGGATCCGCCCGCGCAGTGGCACCACCGTTGCGCACCGGCCGCTGTCTGGGAATCCGCCACATGCGCGAACGGGCTCCCCGCCGGAGCCCGCCACGGCGATCGCGCTGACCAGCGCGCGGCTCTCTCAGACGATGAACGTGGAGTTGGTGGTGAACCCGCCGCCGACCCGTGCCCAGCCCCAGCCGAGCCGGGCGCCGCCGGCGGGCCGTCAACCGTCGGCGATCCGGTGCAGCGCGGCGGTCAGCAGGTCGATGTCCTCGCGGGTGTTGTACAGCGCCAGGGCCGGGCGGACCGTCGCCTCGACGCCGAAGCGGCGCAGGATCGGCTGGGCGCAGTGGTGCCCGGCGCGCACCGCGATCCCCTCCTTGTCCAGGGCGGCCCCGACCTCGACCGGCTCGTGCCCCTTGAGCACGAACGACAGGACCGACGCCTTGTGGGCGGCCGTCCCGATGATCCGCAGCCCGGGAACCGTGTGCAGGCACTGCGTGCCGTACTCGAGCAGCTCGTGCTCATAGGCGGTGATGGCGTCGATCCCCAGCGCGGACACATAGTCCAGGGCCGCTCCCAGACCGACCGCATCGGCGATGCTGCCGGTGCCGGCCTCGAACCGGTTGGGCGGCGCCTGGTAGACCGTCCGGTCGAAGGTGACGTCGGCGATCATGTTGCCGCCGCCCTGCCACGGCGGAGTCTCCTCCCAAGCCTCCTTGGTGCCGTAGACGACACCGATGCCGGTCGGAGCGAACACCTTGTGCCCGGAGAACGTCAGGAAGTCGCAGCCCAGCGCGGCGACGTCGACCCGCATGTGCGGGATGGACTGGGCCGCATCGACCAGCACCTTGGCGCCTGCCCGGTGCGCGATCTCGATCATCTCCGGCAGCGGTGTGACGGTCCCGAGGGCGTTGGACACCGCGGTGATGGCCGCGATCCTCGTGCGCGGCGACACCAGCCGGGCGAACTCCGAGAGGATGACCTGGCCGGTGTCGTCGACCGGGGCCACGACCAGCTTCGCGCCGACCCGCTGGCACAGCTGCTGCCAGGGCACGATGTTGGCGTGATGCTCCAGGTGGGTGATGAGGATCTCGTCCCCGGCGCGCACGTGGGCAACGCCCCAGCTCTGCGCGATCAGGTTGATGCCCTCGGTCGCCCCGCGGACGAACACGATCCGTCCCGCATCGTCGGCATTGATGTACCGCGACACCTTCGAGCGGGCGCCCTCATAGGCATCTGTCGCCCGCGCCGCCAGGGTGTGCGCCGCCCGGTGGATGTTGGAATTCTCATGCTCGTAGAAGTAGCTGAGCCGGTCGATGACCGCCTGCGGCTTCTGGGTCGTGGCGCCGTTGTCCAGCCACACCAGCCGCTTGCCGTTCACCTTCTCCGACAGGATCGGGAAGTCGCGGCGCACCGCGACCGCGTCGAACGGCCGCGCAGCGGCGGACGTCTGGTCCAGGCTCGGCACCATCTGCGGACTGAACTCGAAGACCAGCACCGAGGCGGCGTCCTGGCGGGCGGGGCTCGCCGACGGCGCCAGCGGCACCGCCGAAGGGATCGCCGCGGTCGGCGACGGCACGGCGGCGTTGTCGTAGCGCTCGGCGGCCGGCAGCGCCTCGATCCCGTCGGGCAGACCGGCGACAGTCCCCATCACCCCGGTCAGGGTCTGCGGGACGCCGGCAAGCTGATCGGTCGTAGGCACGGGTACCGGGCTCGCGGGCGGCTCGCTCGGCGCCGCGGGGACGTCGGGCCGATCCGTGGCCGGCGCACCGAACCACGGGACCTCCGGCTGCACCGGACTGCCGGTCTGGGCGGCCTGCGGCACGTCCAGCTGCGGCACCTCCAACTCCGGCACCTCCAGCACCGGTGCTGCCGTCGCCGCTGTGGGCTCGCCGGGCAGCGTCAGCGCGTCCAGCCGATCAACCGGCGTGCTGCCGATCAGCGGGATGTGGGTCTCGACGGACGGAAGCGCCCCGCCGGCCTCGGGCACGGGCAGGCCCGCCGGTACGCCGGCATCCGGCAGGGGCGGGACCGTCAGCGCAGGAGCCGCGTCCTGCCCCTGCACCGGCGCAGCCGCGGCGATGGGTCCGCCCGGCAGCGCCTTGAAGAACTCGTTGGCCAAGCGGGCCAGCTCAGCGACTGACGGCAGGCCCGCCGG
>CAZECO010000309.1:0-2829 GCA_964510455.1 uncultured Actinomycetes bacterium | reverse complement strand
CCGCCAGTGTCCGCCGCCAGGAGTATGCCTGATCGCATAGGCACACGACTCTTGGAGGTGACGACGGTGGACATTGGCCTCTGGATCGTGCTGACGTACCTCGCGGGCATCGGTGCCGCGATCTTCTGGTGGAAGCGACGGGCGCGTCGCGCCTTCACCATCGATCACATCCATGTCGAGCTTCACGCTGCGTACATCGTTGACGACCGCGTGATCGATGCCGTGTGGCGCGCCGCAATCTCCATGACGAATGGATCGCGGCGGCCTCGTGCGCTGCCGGTGTTCGGTGAGCGAGCGATGGTAAGGGCCGGGAATCGCCGGTACCTGGCCGACGTCTATCTCGAAACCGATGTGGAGGAGATCAACCCGCATGACGTCGCCTTGGCGTGGGTTGAATTCGTGACACCGGCCGCAATGCGGCATCGTCACCTGTATCTCACCCTTCTGGAGTCACGGCGTCCGGGAGGATCGCTACGATTCGTATGGGGTGGCGATGGTCAGAGCGAGCATAGGGCAGTGAACGCTCAGTTCTCCGGGGCGTCTTGGCCCCCGGTTGGAGCGTCGTAGACATGACCGCCGAGGAAGGTGCGATACGCGTGGACAGACCTGGTTCCAGTCCTGTACGGCGCTCCCTGATCGTCGCGTCAATGCCAGCGGCAACGTTGATCGTTGCGATGGCGGTCGGCTCGTGAGCGACACATGGTTTCTCTTCCTGCATGGGATCAATGCACGCACGGAGGATCACTGGCGAATAACGCTCGATCAGGCACTCGTGAGGGCAGGACAGGAGCCCATCGATCCCGCCCGTATGATCAGTCCTGACTACCGTGCAGCGCTGCGCGGAAAGGCGGAGGGATCTTCCGCAACCCGAGCAACTTGGAAGCGGCCGGAAAAGGACAGTTGGCGGAAGGCACAGACTTCCTACGTCGCTCGCATGGCGTTTCTCGAGTCACAGCTGAGGCCGATTGCAAACGGAATGCCGGCGTGGGTGCAGCCACCCGAGTTGCCAACCGTTCCTCTGCTCGGCGCTTTGCTCGACGACGCCAAGAACTACGCGCGCTCAGCAGACGTACGCGCGGCAGTTCACAGCATCGTCTTGGCCTCCCTCGAGGCGGTTCCGGCCGGCTCTCGCATCGTAATTCTCGCCCATAGCCTTGGATCGGTCGTCGCCGCGGACATAATCAAGAAGCTCCCGGAGGGACTCTACGTACCTGCTCTGGTGACGATCGGAAGTCCCCTCGGCGCCATCACCGAGTTCCGTGGTCGCGACCTTGATGAGTTCCCATTCGACAGGCTTGGCGCCTGGGTCAACATCTTCGACCCTCGAGACCCTGTCACCGGCGGCAGAGGCATCAGCGACCGCTTCCGGTGGGTGATCGATATCGCCGTGACTCTTCAGGACTGGATGTTCCCGGTGCTGATTCACCAGCACGGAGGGGAGTTCTACTGCGCCCATGCTGCAGTCGCCTCCGCTATCGTCCTGGCACTCGTCGGGACAGATGTCGCCGGGGTCACGAACGAGACGCCGGATGCGGCGCGAGGGCTCGAACTCGCGCTGCTGCAATCGCTCTACCTGCGTGAACTCTCAAAGCGGCTTCCCGCTGATCTCGATCGTCTCGCCCGCTTCGAGCGAGCTCGGCAAGTGGTCGCCGCTGACAACTCTGCGGCGGCCGCCGTGCTGCGCGCGGCTGATCCATCGACAGCGCCGCTACAGCCCTCTGACTTTGTTCGGAGACCGGAGACGCACATCCGCGGCGCTTGGACGGACCAGACGATCATTGCGCTTGCGATCATGCTTGCCTCGGGTACCCCGGCTCCTCCGTTCGAGATCGAGGCGAAGCCGGACACGGACGAGCGTCGCCGAGCCCTGGTCTCCACCTTGAGCCTCGTACGCGCCAACAAGACCGAGCCGACCGACGTGGACATCGTTGACGCGATCTTCTCCGCGCGGAAGTCGGTCGACGATTACCTAGCCCCCGGACTTTCCTGGGTTCCGATTGCGCTTGTCGCCGGAGGCGTAATCACGCTGGCAGCGACGGGGGTCGGACTGGCCGCGGTAGTTCCCGCCGGGCTCGCCGGCGCGGCGGTCATCACGTCGACGTTGGCAGCGTTCGGACCCGGAGGCATGATGGGCGGGCTCGCCACACTCGCGGCGCTGGCGGGCGCTGGTGCTGGAATGGCGGGTGTTGGTGCTGGCGCGGTGATTGGTGCGAATGGCGTGGTGAAGGCAGCGCCAAACCTCTTTGCCCAAGCGTTGGACGAGGCGATCGCCGCTGCCGGCGCCGACTCGCTCCGCAGCTTGCTGGCCTCAGTGCTCACCCTCGTCTCGGTGCAAGAGAAGCTCGAGTTTCCCACCCAGCGCGACCAGACGCTGCAAGCCTGTCTGAATGCCAAGGCGCAGCTGGCCTCGCGCATCGGCGAGCACGAGTTGATCGACCCCAAGTCCCCGGCGGCGAAAACGGCACGAGAGAAGCTGGCACTCTTGGAGAAGTCCTGTCTGTGGTTGCGAGGCGAGGAACGGGCGGAATCCTTCGACGCGCTTGAAATGCAGCGCATCGCGACGTCATACCGGGAGGCGCTTGCTGGCCGTGAGGAACCCATGAAGGTGCTGCTCGCTGCGCCCAGTCGGAGTCGAGCAGACAACGAGCGCTACGCAATTGGTGGCGTCGACGACTGACGCCCTTACCTGCGTGCTACGCACCGACTTCATGGGCCGAGGGCAGATCGAAGGCTCGCGCTTCACGGATGGCCGACGCGTGGGTCGATCCGTGATGCTCGCGCGGTGCGGGCGCGGCTCTGCGGCGGTACGTTCAAAGGAACGGAACCGGA
>CAZECO010000308.1:0-2831 GCA_964510455.1 uncultured Actinomycetes bacterium | reverse complement strand
CCGCTCGCCGGCACCCCGACCAGGACGAGGTTGCACAGCGACCCGGCATCCTCACTGCTCACCCGGTCGTCGCCGCTGAACGTCCCCTCCACGGTGCTCGGGTTGTCCCACACCAAGTCCTGTCCGATGCCGGATTCACGGTCGTCGGCGCTCGGGGCCGGCCCCACGCATTGGACGGACGCCTGGCCGATCGTGGAACCGGGCAGGACGGAGAACGACAGATCGTCGTCGCGCGACCCGAGGAGCCGCACCGCTGACCCACCCAGCGTGCCGTCCCAGTCCAGGCCGTTGGAGCTGGAGATCGACAGCGTCAAGTCCCCGATCGTGCCGGCAATCCCGTACTCGACAGACAGACGTCCGGAGGAACCCGGCCGAACCGCACCCTCGGCCCGCAGGTCGGTGCCCCCGCAGTCGGCCGCGAGGTCTCCGGCGACCAGCCCGCCGCCGAAGTCGCCGACCTCTGTCCAGTCGCACGTGGTGCTGATGTCCTGTGTCCCGACCGGTCCGGTCAGCCACGATGCGAACAACAGTCCCGCGCCGACCGCGACGAGCACGCCCGCGATGATCGCGACCGTCCGCCAGCGGCGGCCTTTCGATGGCGCACTCGGCGCTTCGGGCTCGCTCGCCCCCTCGGCCAGCACCTCGGTCATCGCCTCCTGCTGGGGCACGATCAGCGTCGCCTGGACCGCCGGCGCCGGCTGCTCGACTCTCAGCATGTCGGCGGCCTGCCCGGGAGTGGGCCTGGTCGTCGGGTCGGGCGCCAACATGGCAGTGACGATGCGGGCCTGGGCCGGTGGCAGGCCCGTGAGGTCCGCGTTGCCCTGCACGACTCGCTGCATGGTCTCCGCCGGGGAGGGGGCCGCGAACGGGGCGCGTCCCGTTCCCGCGTAGGCGAGCAGACCGCCGAGGGAGAACATGTCGCTGGCGGGACTGGCCGCGGCGCCGGACATCCTCTCGGGCGCCAGCCACTCCGGGGTCCCGAGCAGCATCTGGGGGGCCGTGAGGGTCGTCTTGTCCTCCGCGGCCGCGATGCCGAAGTCGATGAGCATCGGGCCGGACTCGGCCAGCAGAACGTTCGACGGCTTGATGTCCCGATGCAGCACCCCCTTCGCGTGAATCGCCTCAACCGCCTGGAGCAGCCCGCCGGCCAGCCGACCCCAGGCCTCTTCGGCCAGCGGGCCGTGAGTTCGGATGTGCTCGTGCAGGTTCGCGGCGTCCACGAATTCCGTGACGACGAAGGGCGGGTCGGCTGACGGGTCCGCATCGAGGACGCGAGCCAATCCGGGCCCTTCGACGCGCCGCAGGATCTCGATCTCCCGTGCGAACCGGTCGCGGAAACCCTCTTGGTCCACCAGATGATCCGCTATGACCTTCAGAGCGCCGACGCTTCCGTCCGCGCGCCGGGCCAGGTAGACCACACCCATCCCGCCAGCGCCGATTCTTCCCTCGATGGTCCAGTCCCCGATCTGGGCCGGGTCTCGCTCGCGCAGCGGATGGATCGGACGACGGCGGCTCACCGGGACCCGCCCGTCGCGGAGCCATGGGGCGGGGGAGTGCGGTACCTCGAGTCGCCGATCTCGCGCAGGCAGTCAAGCGCGGCCTTCTCGATCACGGACTCGTCGATGCTCGTCATGCGCCGCTCCAGACCCGCAGTGGAATGTGGCGAGCGGCGTGCCGGAAGTCCTGATCGGTCGTCAGCAGGGTCAGGTCCTCCCGAATGCACAGCTGCGCGATGAGCGCGTCGATCGACGGCAGCTGGACGCCGACCTGCCGGCAGACGATGCCCAACCGAGCAGCAGCGACGTAGTCCTCCCGCGTGGGCTCGACGAACGGAAGCGCACCGACCTCAGCGAGGATCTGCGCCTGCACGCGCTCAGGTACGAACCCTCGCAAGAGTTCGAGGAGCACGATGCCTGCATTGACGACCTGCTCACCGCCGGTGAGCGCGGTGCGAAGCGCGACAACCTCAGGGATGTCCGGGGAGCTGTCGCGACGGTAGGCCAACGACCACACGCTCGTGTCGACGAGGTACGCCATCAGTCGGCGAGACCGAGCTTCTGATCACGCGCGCCCCGGTCGGCCTTGTAGTCGTAGCCCGGGTCCCACTCGAGGGTGCCGAAGCTCTCCACGATCTTTGCCTGCTCCCGGCGGGCGATGTACTCCTGCAGGGCGACGGTCACGGCCTCCTTCTTGGTGCGAGCGCCCCCCACCTCGACGGCGCGCCTCAGCAGTTCCGGGTCGATCGCCAGGTTGGTCGCCACCGGGGCCTCCTCACACACGCAGCTACACATTGCATTGTGCGAGCGGGCGGTATGGCGGGTCAACCGGTGGACTACGCGGGTGGTCATGCTTGCACCGCACTCGATGGTTCATGGCTGCGCCGAGGTCTCTCCGAACTCTCGGAAGCCGGAGAAGTCAGGGAAAGGGTGCGGGCGGACTTGTCGTAGGTCTGGACCGCGTCCTTCGTTCCTGGCCCGTGGGCTGCGCGGGTGAAGCTCGTGGTCTCCGACGCCCACGCTTGGCCTGGTCCCGGCGACCGCGGTCGCCTTCCAAGGCGCGTCGTGGCAGCGGTGCCGCGTCCACTTCATGCGCATCGTGCTCGCGATTTGGCGATGGCCACCTCCTCGGGTTCGCGTCGAGGAGATTCATGGAGTCCTCGCTGGGGCAAGCCGCAAGGGATTCGGAGTATCGCGCTCGGGCTCAAGCGCAGGTCGGCGGCAAGATCAAGTTGAACCATGATCGACATGCCATCCCTGGCGTGTTGATCATGCTTTGGAATGATCATGCGCCCCAGGGCCGAGACGGGTTGTTCGCGGCACTCGCAGCGCTGG
>CAZECO010000307.1:0-2842 GCA_964510455.1 uncultured Actinomycetes bacterium | reverse complement strand
GCACCGAGCTCGACATGCTCGTGGCGGCGCTGCAGCCGCCGTTCGAGGTGGACGTGCTGCGCGAGGAGCAGGGGCGCGGGTGGGACGGCGCGGTCGCGCAGGCGGCCGCGGGGGCTCTGGTGGTCAATGCAACGGGTCTGGGCAAGGACCGGCCCGGATCGCCGCTCACCCACGAGGCCGTGTTCCCGCAGGACGCGGTTGCCTGGGACTTGAACTACCGGGGGTCGTTGGAGTTCCTCCATCAAGCGGCCCGGCGGGGAGCGGTGGCGCACGACGGGTGGGATCTGTTCTGCCACGGATGGGCCGCAGCGCTGACCCCGATTCTGCAACTGCCCGATGATCCGTTGCTGGGGGACCGGTTCGCGGCGGCGATCAGCGACCTGCGCCCGTCATCAGCGAGGACTCAATGATGTTCCCGCGGCTGTCCGACCGCGCGGCCATGCGGGTCGCGGATCTCGGATGGGTTCCTCGGCGAGCCGCGCGGGTAGCCTGCAATCCGGCTGCTCGGCGGGAGGAACCGGCGCTGCGGTCCTAGGCTGGCGGGGATGGACGGGATTCGGCTGGCCGACTACACGACGCTCCGCGTGGGCGGCCCGGCGCGCCAGTTCCGGCGCGTCAGCGACGAGCGGGAACTGGTGGAGTCGGTGATGCAGGCCGACGTCGAGGCCACCCCCCTGCTGGTGCTGGGCGGGGGGAGCAACCTCCTGATCGGCGATGCGGGGTTCGACGGGCTCGTGATCAAGGTCGAGACCCGAGGTGTCGACGCCGGTGCGATGTGCGGCGCGGGGCGGGTCGAGGCCGTCGCGGGGGAGCCGTGGGACGCGTTCGTCGCGCAGATGGTCGATGAGGGCTATGCGGGGATCGAAGCGTTGTCCGGCATCCCCGGGTGCGTCGGTGCGACGCCGATCCAGAACGTCGGCGCTTACGGCCAGGAGGTGTCGCAGACGATCGACCGGGTGCGGGTGCTGGACCGGACCTCGGGCGCGATCACCGACCTGACCGCCGCCGACTGCGGGTTCGGGTACCGCGACAGCATGTTCAAGCGGACCCCCGGGCGCTACGTGGTGCTCTCAGTGGTGTTCGAACTGCCGCGCTCGAAGTCCTCCCGCCCGATCAAGTACGGCGAGCTTGCGCGGACGGTGAACGTCGGCGTCGGCGACCATGCCGGCCTGGCCGAGGTGCGACAGGCCGTCCTGGGGCTGCGGCGTGGCAAAGGCATGGTCCTCGACCCGGCCGACCACGACACGTGGAGCGCCGGGTCCTTCTTCACCAACCCGGTCGTCTACCCCGACCTGCTGCCTCCCGAGGCGCCGGCGTTCCCCGTCGGCGACGGACTGGTGAAGACCTCCGCAGCCTGGCTCATCGAGTACAGCGGCTTCACCAAGGGCTTCGGGGACGGGCCCGCCCAGCTGTCGACCAAGCACACCCTGGCGCTGAGCAACCGCGGTGGAGCGGAGGCCGCCGACATCGTCGCACTCGCCCGGCAGATCCGCGACGGGGTGCGTGAGCGCACCGGGATCACCCTGGTTCCCGAACCCGTGCTGATCGGGTGCAGCCTGGACGGGTGAACCGCCGCCTGCCCGAGCCGTCTGGCGATCGGCTCCGTCAGCCGGCTGATGGAACGTCCAGCCAGATGATCCACTCGCTGCTGCCGGTGTTCCTGGTGGGAACCCTGGGCGCCAGCGCAATCGCGGTAGGCGGGTGCTTCGGAATCTGGCGGGGTGTGCGGGTTCCGCGGCTGCAGCATCCGGCGGTGGGCGGGTGGCGGATCGTGGGACCGGGCCCCGCAGTGCGGGTCCACTGGGTGGTAGATGCACCCGCCGCGGGGCTTTGCACCCGATACGGGGGTGTTTCAGGCGATCCGTGGCCGGTAGATGCACCCGATCCGGGGCTTTGCACCCGCAGCGTGGGCTCCCGACGGCGTGTCGCGGGCGATCCACCCCCGCCACGGGTGCAAAGCCCCCCACCGGGTGCAAACACAGGGGCGATCCGCCCACCCACCGGGTCCAAAGAGGCAGCCGGCGCCTTCACACGGCCCGCCGGGGAGGAACAGTCGTCGGCGAAGCGCCTTCCCGCGACAGCCCCGCCGTCGCGCACCGGCCGCCGGCCCCGGAATCCGAACATGCGTGCGCGCCGATGCCCCGCCGCAACGCCAGCCCGCCCCGCGCACCCTGGACTGCTCCCCGCCGGATTCCGAAGAGCCGGTATGCGTGATCGAGGGCCTGGCCGAGGCGACGGCGCTGCTGGTGAAGGTGGTGTCCAGCGCGATCAGCGACTGGCTGGGCAGGCGCAACCCGCTGGCCGTGCTCGGCTATCAGCGCACTCACCAAGCCGTTGTTCGCCCTTGCCACGACCGTGGGGACGGTGCTCTTCGCCCGATTCGCCGACCGCATCGGCAAGGGGATCCGCGGTGCGCCGCGAGACGCCCTGCTGGCGGACATCACGCCGCCGGAGCAGCGCGGACGGGCCTACGGGCTGCGGCGGGGCCTCGACACCGCCGGCGCTGTGCTGGGGCCGCTGCTGGCCGGCGCGCTCCTGCTCGCATGGTCCGACGACATCCGAGCAGAGTCCTGGCTCGCCGCGATCCCGGCGTTCGCGGCGGTTGCGCTGCTCATCGTCGGGGTGCGCGAGCCGCCGCGGCAGCCGGGCCGGAGATCGGAGTTCCGATCAAGCGCGCGAACCTGCGGCTCCTGGCGGGTGCCTGCTGGGCGATCACCGGCATCGGCGCGGTGTTCTGCCTGGCGCGGTTCAGCGAGGCGTTCGTGCTGCTGCGGGGCGCCGACATGGGCATGTCGCTGGCCGCGGTGCCGCTGGTCCTGGTGGTGATGAATGTCGTCGCGGC
>CAZECO010000306.1:0-2853 GCA_964510455.1 uncultured Actinomycetes bacterium | reverse complement strand
GGTCGATGACATTCCTTCCAGCCCAGGAGACACCATGCGTGACCAGGCTGGGGCAGGTGCAACACGTGCGGCGGCGCTCATCGTCGTGCTGGCTGCAGCCGTCGGACTGACGGGCTGCGGCCGCGATTACGCCGACTCGCCGAGCACCTCACAAGCCCCGGTATCCATCGAACAATCCGACCCCGATGCGTTCCACGGGGTCCAGCTGCAGCAGCCGATCGCCAAGCCGGACGTCGCGCTGCAGGACACCTCCGGCGCGCCGTTCAACCTGGCTCGCGACACCGCTGGCCAGTACGTGCTGGTCTACGCGGGCTACACGCACTGCCCCGACGTGTGCCCGACGACGGTGGCGGACCTCGCTGCCGCGCTGCGCGGGCTGCCCCCGCAGGAGCGGGAGCTGATCTCGGTGGTGATGTTCTCCACCGATCCGCAGCGGGACACCCCGCAGCGGATGCATGCGTTCCTCGATCAGTTCGATCCGACGTTCATCGGGGTTCTCGGCGACGAGGCGGCCCTGATCGGCGCGATCAACGCGATGGGTATCGATGTGCAGCCTCCGGCGGTCGCCGACAACGGCGATGTCCTCGTCGAGCACGGCGCACAAGTGCTGGCCTTCGCGCCGCCCACGGACACAGCCGGGCTGCTGTGGACCAGCGGGACGACCGTCAGCGAGTACCGGGAAGACATCCAGCGACTGCTCGCCGGCGCGCGTTAGCCGCGCAGCCCCGGCGATCCGACGAGAAAGCGGAAGAACGTGATGAAGACCAACCTTGCGCGCCGCACGATGCCGGCGGGTGCACTCGCGCTGGTGCTGGCGGGTCTGCTGTCCGGCTGCGGCGCCGCAGCGGGCGAGTCGGCCACCAGCCCGAGCGTGTCTCCGACACCGGTGGAGACGCCCGGGGGCGCCGCCGCCGCAGTCGGCGACTATCAGTTGACCGGCTTCTGGATCAAGGAGTCGTCGTTGGACCTCTCCGCCGGATTCGGGACCATCACCAACAACGGGACCGCCGATGACGCGCTGGTCGGCGTTTCGGCCCCGGGGGTCCCGGCGATCGAGTTGCACCAGACCCTCGGGGGCGTGATGCAGCAGGTCGAATCGTTCCCCGTTCCGGCGGGCGGATCGCTGGTCCTGTCCCCGGGGGCCAACCACCTGATGCTCGTCGGACTGGCCGATCCGCTGTCAGTGGGCGAGGAGGTCGAACTCGCGCTGCGGTTCGCGTCCGGCGGCACGGCGTCGATCCTCGCGCCCGTCGAGCCGTTCAGCGGTGACGACGGCCACGGCCATGCCGAGGACACGCAGCACTGAGCACGCCCGCCCGCACTCGGCAGGCAGGACAGGAGGCATCAATGGCGGACGCCGTCGATGATGGCCGTCCATCGGACGGCGTGCGCCGCCGCACATTCCTTTCCCTGCTGGGGGCGGGCGCGGCCGGCGCCGCGGTGGGTGTGGCGGGCACCGCCGCGGTCCACACGGCCGGGCAAGAGCGTCCCGCCACCAGCGTCGGGGCACGGACCGTGGCCTTCTACGGGGTGCACCAGGCTGGCATCGACACGCCGCCGCCGCAGGCGCGGGCCGAACTGATCGCCTTCGACCTGGTCGAACCGGCGGGCGTCGCGGAGATCCGCGACCTCATGCGGCGCTGGACCGACCTGTCCGCCGCCCTGGCCGCCGGGCATGAGCATCCCGACGACCCGGTGCCGCAGTTGGCGCAGAACCCGTCCTCGCTGACGCTGACCGTCGGATTCGGGCCGCGGTTCTTCGACATCATCGGCAGGCCGGAGCTCAGGCCGGCGGGCGTCGCGGTGTATCCGCCGTTCGCAAAGGACCGGCTCGAGCCCCGGTACAGCGATGGCGACATCCTGATCCAGGCATGCGCCGACGACGCGCTGACCGCGAGCCACGCAGCCGATGCCCTGCGGGCGTCGGCCTCGCCGACGGCTGCGGTCCGGTGGCGGCAGGCTGGCTTCCAGCACTCCGCCGGTGTCGCGCAGGGGCAGACGCCGCGCAACCTGATGGGGCACAAGGACGGCACGGCCAACGACCCGAGCGACAGCGAGCGGTTCGCTGCGACGGTGTGGGCCTCCGGGCCCGGCTACCCGGCCTGGTACATCGGTGGCACGACGCTGGTGGTGCGCCGCATCCGGATCGACCTCGACGCCTGGGGGGCCGCGGATCTGCGGACCCGGGAGCGGACGATCGGCAGGCACCTGGACTCCGGTGCACCGCTCGGGGAGGACGACGAGTTCGATCCGGTTCCGCTGGATGCGCAGAACGCGGACGGGCAGTTGCAGATCCCGGGCAGCGCGCATGTCCGCATCGCGCATCCGGACACCAACGCCGGCGCAAGGATGTTCCGGCGCGGCTACAACTACTCCGAGGCGGGGGAGTCCGGACTGCTGTTCATCGCCATCGGGGCCGATGCGACACACGGATTCATCCCGGTGATGTCGAGGATGGCGTCGGGCGACGACCTCAACCGCTTCGTGACCCACACCGGATCTGCCGCGTTCGCGGTGCCGCCCGGCGTCCAGCAGGGCCAGTACTGGGGCCAATCCCTGTTGGCCTGAGCGCTGTCCCCCCGATTATCCGGTGCTTGGAGTCTGGCGGGGTTTGCGGGTTCCGCGGCTGCGGCATCCGGCGGGGGCGGGTGGCAAATCGTGGGACCGGCCCCGCGGTGCCGGTCCACGGCGGGTAGATGCACCCGTAGCGGGGGATTGCACCCGATACGGTGGTGTTTGCGGCGGTCCGTGGCCGGTAGATGCACCCGTAGCGGGGCCTTGCACCCGCAGCGTGGGCTCCCGACGGCGTGTCGCGGGCGATCCACCCCCGCCACGGGTGCAAAGCCCCCCACC
>CAZECO010000305.1:0-2871 GCA_964510455.1 uncultured Actinomycetes bacterium | reverse complement strand
CTGACGCATGACCCCTACAGTCGCGCCGTCGCGGCATACCCCGTGAACATGTACTGCTCCGCCCGCTCGTTGACATCTGAACGGGCCCGCCGTCAATGACGGCATTGGTCGGGCGATTACGCGCCGCGTACGGCGCGCTGATCTCTTCACCATCGAAAACTCCTTCTCGCCAAGCCCTTCTCGGCCCAGCCTGACGCTCGGAGCTTCCACTTATCGCGCTGTTCAGATTTGCGCGGCCACTTCTATTGTTGGCCGGTCAAGCTGACGGCAATCCCGGTCACATGAGGCCTCTAAGGGCGGATCGCTATAAACAGGACCTCTCCTGGAATCAGGCCATACTTGACGACTTCGGGTCCAATTGGCGCAAAGTCCTCAACCTCGAATCCTGCCTCGGCGAAATCGGAGCGGATCGACCTACCGAACCGTCTGAGGTGGTTCTCCTTGCCAAAGTGTAGGCTCCGGCTCCGCTCGTCGTTTACAGCGGCATTTTCATAGTGCCCCTTCCAAGCTTCCACTACGGGAAACATGGCCAGCAAGCGTCCCCCTGGGACTAGGATCCGGCATAGCTCCGAAAGCGCCTTCACATGATCGACGTGTTCCAGGACGTGGGAGCAGATAACCACATCCCAACTTCCATCGGGCTGGTCGATATTCTCGATGTTGAGCTTTAGATCGACACCGTCGGCGAACAGATCTGCTGTCGCATAGCTGCCAACCAAAGGCTGCAGCACCCGCTTCACTGGGCCTTCTGGCGCGAAATGGAGCAGGCGCGAACTTGGCGACAGGAGGCCTTTGCGATCGATCGCAAGCTTGAGCAGACGGTTGCGTGTATTCGATCCACAAACTGGGCAGACTGCGTCAAAAACGAAAATGTCCGGGAAGTGAATCTCTGCGTGGAAGCGCCCATGGTGACCGCAAAGAGTGCAAGTGCGAGGCTCGTAGCCAAATGTGCGAGGAATCAATTTCCGCAGCTTGTTCGTCGTTCGTGCAAAGTTCCACACACTAGGAAATTTGTTCTTGAGGAATGCTTTTGTGGAACAGATCAACGTGACGGTCATTGGGTGGACTCCATGGTTCGTCTAGAGGCTGCGGCACTCACACCATGCGTATGTATCCATGCGGGTACCCCCCGTTCGTTGACGACGCCCTTCGCCCACCCCTGCAATGCATAGCTAAGCTGTCGCCACGCTGCCGCCTTGCTGTACCGGAGCGTCAAATGGCACAGCGCGGCGACACAGGCGAATGGAAACAGATGTGGAAAGAGGTCGCGAGTTAGAAGCAAACGATTCCGCTCCTGCAAATAGATTGAAAGTTTAGATCGCTGTCTTATAGGACCGCCGCCGCCAGTTGAAGTTCCGTGGCTGTGGATTACAACTGCATGTTCGGAGTATCCAAGTCGTTCTCCTATTGATTTACCTCTGATGCACCACTCTACTTCCTCGCAGTAAAGGAAGTAGTCCTCGCGCATCAGGCCAACTCTCTCGATGAAACCCGCAGACACGAGCATTGAGGCTCCAACAACATAGTTCATTCTCCCTTCGATATCATCTGTATGAGGTTTTGGTTCTCTGGATTTCCCGTGATCTATCGAAGAAGCGAGCGCACACCAACGAATCCACCTGCCGCCTCCACGGCTGGCCAGTTGGCCACCAGGAAGCACCAGGTCGTGACCTACCATGGTGCAGCCACCGCGGCGAAGGCGCTCAATCATCTCGGCGAGCGCTATTGCGCTGGGTCGCGTGTCAGGATTCAGTATCCAATAAGCGTCCGCGGGCCCAGCCTGTGTGAGGCAGGCATTCACCCCACCTGCGAAGCCAAGATTCTCATACTGGTCGATGACGTCGACAGATTGCCCTCCCGCCAGCTTGGCAGGAACGTGGGCGCTCAACAAGGTCCAAGCCTCAAAGCCGCCATTTTCGCAGATGAAGACGCGGAAGCTAGTGTGTGTGGATCTTTCAAGGGAAGACAGGCAGAGCTCGAGGTCTGCGAAAGTTCGATAGGAGACAATCAGAATGGCGACGTTCATAATGCTTCCCTCAATCCGCACCTACTCACCAAAGTGGCGCACCACCTAGACAGAAGATTGTGGGTGCCGCACCAATAATGAGCCAAGGCCGGAAAACCGATTTTAGTGTCGGCAACTGTGAATAATTGTTGATGTCCCAGGTGTAAATCCTTCGCTGCGCGGCAAGGCGCGAAGGGCGTAGCTCGAAGCGGCTTGCTGCGCAGCGGCGGAGGCGGCCCTGCTGGGGGTGGCCATCGTGGTTCCGGGTAGGGTTGAGGTGCGAATTCCAACCTTGTCCCTTGGAAAGGAACACCACGATGACCAACGTCACTATGACACTTGCCGAGCTCACCGAGAAGGGAGCCGACATCGACGTGCTGCGCCAGATGGTGCAGTTCATGGCTCAGCGCCTGATGGAGCTTGACGTCGAGGGGCGCTCCGGCGCCGGCTACGACGAGAAGAACCCCGAGCGGCTGAACAGCCGCAACGGCTACCGCGACCGGCTCTGGGACCCCCCCGCGTCAGAATAGTTGTCGCCTCCATAGAACGACCCAGGGGGCGGCGATGAAGGACGGACTTGGCTCGATACGGACAGGCATTCAAAGACAGAGCGGTGGCGAGGTTGCTGCCGCCGGAGAGCGCGTCGCTGGAAGTGGTGGCGCGCGAGGTAGGAGTCGGAGCGGGGACGCTGGAGCGCTGGCGTGAGGGTGCGCAGTCCAGGTCCGCCCGAGGGCGGGCCTGGACTGCGGGCGCCCGACTCGAGGCGGTGATCACCACGGCGGCCATGAGCGAGGCTGGCAAGAGTGCGTGGTGCCGCGAGCATGGCGTGTACCCGGCCGAGCTGGACAAGTGGCGAGCGAGCTGCA
>CAZECO010000304.1:0-2883 GCA_964510455.1 uncultured Actinomycetes bacterium | reverse complement strand
TAGATCGGGACGGCGAACGCGCCGGCCGTCCACAGGGCGAAGTCCAGGACGGTCCACTCGTACCGGGTGGGGGACAGGATGGCCACCGGCTGCCCGGCCTCGATCCCGCGCGCGATCAGCCCTCGGGCGACGGACTGCACCAGGTCGTTGAACTGTCCGGCGGTCACGTCCGCCCAGCCGTCATCGGTTCGCACCGCGTACATCGGGCTATCGGGGGAGGCGGCGGCCCTCCGGGCGGGGATCGAGGCCAGCGTGTCCTCGATGGGCAGGTCGATCACGGGTGGGTATGCCAATTCGTGCACAGGGACCGCCATTCTGCCGACCCAGCGGTCGGCCTTCCTTTGGAGGCTAGACGTGCGCGGCGTTCCGAGAGAAACGGAGGCTCCGCCCGCTGCCCACGACGACACCGGACAGGGAGCCCGCACCCGCCGGAATCCGCGCTAAGAATCTCCACAATTCGGGCGTTCCGGTGCTTGACGGGATCGCCCCTCAGGCCTTACCTTAGAACACATGTACGAAGATTCTCACGCATGGGCGCACCCCCGCCTGGTGGCGGTGGGGCCGCGGCCTGCCCCGGGCCCGGAGTCCGCGATGGAGTCCATGCTGTTCGCGTGGCTCCGGTCGATGGCGCTGGCGGTCTGGGCGGACCCGGGGTGGTCGGGCGGATCGTTCCGTCCCGACATCGCGCCGGTGCTGGCGCTGCCCGCCGGTCCGGAGCTGATGGTGGCGCTGGCCGCGCTGCCGCAGGGGAGCTGCACCGCGACGCACAGCGCCGACGACGGGCATCGGGGCATCGGGCTGGACTCCGACGAGGCTCCGCCGGTGGGGTCGCCGGGCAACCCGTGCCTGTGCCTGCTGGCGATGGCTGCGGCGTGGCAGGCATGCCAGGGGTACGCGGCCATCCGGGCCCGCGGGGCGGTGGTGGACGTTGCGGGGGCAGAGCCGCAGGTGCTGCCGGCCGATGGCACCCGCCCGCGGATCGCGGATCCGGCGCAGGAGGAACTGGCAGCCGCTCTGCGGCTGTCCCCGGGGTCGGCGGGCACCCGGATCGAGCAGTCCCGCAACCTGGCCGCGCTGCCGGAGGTGGCCGACCTGGTGGCCGAGGGGCTGTTGCCGGAGAGCGCCGGGGTGCGGATCTGCGCGAGCCTGTCCGCCCTGTCGCAGGAAGACGCCACGGCGTGCTCGCAGGAGCTGTCGCGGCGGGTCCGGCGTCGGCTGCACCGCGGCGACCGCCCGTGGACCGGCGCGGACACCGCGGACTGCGCCCGCCGGCTGGCGGTGAAGTGCGACTCCCACATCGAGGCCCGCAGGCGCGCGGAGGCAGGCCGCAACGTCCGCAGATGGTCCAACGACAACGGCACTGCGACGTTCTGCGCGGTGCTGCCGGAACTGGTGGCCGAGCGGATGTACCTTCGCCTGACCGCGATGGCAGCCGCCCTGGGCGACGACCCGCGGCCGATGGACGCCCGCCGCGCGGACCTGCTGGCCGACCTGGTCCTGGGCGCCGCGTCGACCGTGCCGTCGGGGGTGGAGGTGAGCGTGATCATCGACGCCGCCGCGCTGCTGGGCCTGGCCGACGGGGTGGCCGAGGTCCCAGGGATGGGACCGCTGCCCGCGGAAGTGGTCCGGGCGCTGGCCGCGGACTCCCGGTGGCGGGCCTGGATCCGGGACGCGACCGGCGCTATCACCGCCACCGGGTCCCGCACCTACCAGCCGACGGAGGCCGTCGCACGGGCGGTGCGCGCCAGGGAGCCGCACTGCCGGATGCCGGGCTGCCGAAGACCTGCAGCCGCCTGCGACCTTGACCACGCCGTCCCATGGTCGTGCGACGGGCCCACGACGGTGCAGAATCTCGGCCCTCTCTGTAGACGTCATCATCTGTTGAAGACGCACGCCGGATGGGACCTCGACGGCCGAGACCCGATGCGACAGACCTGGACCACGCCAGCCGGAGTTGTCATCACCGACACCCCCGAACCGGCGTGCCCCGGGTAGACCGATGGGCCGGTGGTGAACCCGCAGCCCTTCGGTCTACCTCGCACCGACGGGTTCCCGTGCGGCAATACACGGGAAGGCGTTGATCACGCGGCACTGTGGGGGAGCGCACGGCCCGCAACCGACCGCGAACCGGCATCGGCCCCAATGCGAGAGGATCCGCTCATGCTCCCCGACTCCGTCCAGACGTTCATCGACGCCGAGATCGCGACGAACACCACCGATTACTCCGACCTGCGCGCGGTGTTCCTCAACGGCACCCTGAAGCCGACGCCGCAACCGAGCCACACCGAGGGCCTCATCGCCATCGGCAAACACATCTTCGACTCACTCGGCGTCCGCACCGACCTCGTCCGCACCGTGGACCACACCATCCCGCCGGGCGTCTACCCCGATATGCGCGAGCACGGCTGGCAGGTCGACGACTTCCCGGCGATCTACCGCGACCTGATCGAACCGGCCGACATCGTCGTGCTGGCCACCCCCATCTGGCTGGGCGACCAGTCGTCCATGACACGGCTGACCATCGAGCGCCTGTACGGCTGGTCCGGCGAACTCAACGCCGCCGGCCAGTGGTCCTACTACGGCAAGGTCGGCGGGGTGATCATCACCGGCAACGAGGATGGCGGGAAGCACTGCGCGGCCCAGATGATGTACGCCCTGAGCCACATCGGCTTCACCATCCCGCCGCAGGCCGACTCGTACTGGAACGGGGAGGCGGGGCCGGGCCCGTCATACCTCGACGACAACCGCGGCGCCCAGAACCACTGGACCACCAGGAACACGGTGTTCGCGGCGTGGAACATGCTGCACCTGGCGCGGCTGATCAAGGACCACGGCGGCATCCCGACCCACGGCAACATCACCACCAATTGGGACCTGAGCAAC
>CAZECO010000303.1:0-2900 GCA_964510455.1 uncultured Actinomycetes bacterium | reverse complement strand
GAGCCGCTCGAGGATCTCGGCTCCGAAGCTGACCCGCAGCGACAGGTGCCCCTCGCCGGCGACGAACTGCCGGTGGGGATCGGGCAGGGCGTCGGCCAGGATCCGCGCCTGGACGAACGGCACGATCGTGTCCGCCTCGCCGTGCCACAGATCGACGGGGCATGCGATGGCTGACAGGTCGACCCGCCACGGTCGCGCCTCCAAGCCGAAGTCGTGGACGACGCCGCGGGTCCCCTGATGGAGCGACTCGACCAGCGTCCCCGACAACGTCGCCTGGACGTCCTCTCGGGCGAGGATCTGCTGGTCGATGCTCGGCAGGTCGTTGAACAGCTTCTGCACCTGGCTCAGGTCGGTGCCGAGCTGACGCGTCATCGTGGCCAGGTACGCCCGCAGCAGCCAGGGCGCCCTGACCGCGAGGCCGTACAGCAGGCGGTCCTGACTGCTCCAGGAGTCGCGGACCCCCGGCAGGTCAGAGGGAGCGGTGCTGGCGACGAGGGCCGCCGCTCGGACGCGGCCGGTCAGGGCGGAGGCGCACGCGCAAGCGTACCTGCCACCCCCGGAGACGCCGATCACCGCGAAGTCGTCGATGGCGAGCGCATCGGCTAGTCCGGCGACCTGCGCCGGGTAGTCGGCGACGGTGTACCGCAGGAAGCTGGACCGCCCGCAGCCCGGACGGTCAGGGGCGATGAGGCGCAGTCCCCGCTCACGGGCCGGTTCGTCGAGGGTGGCGAGGACCTCCAGGCGGGAACTCGGCGTGCCGTGGAGGTAGATGACGGGTCGGCCCTCGGCAGCGCCGACCTCAGCGTACGAGACGCGCGCACCGCCGGAAAGGACGACCTGTCCATCGGTCAGCATCACGCCTCCCTCGTGGAGACGGCGACGAGGTCGTCCACGATCTGCTCCACACCTGCCACACCGGGCGCGGCCGCGACCTCGGCCTGGAGCGCACGCGCGCGCTCCCGGAACGACGGTACGGTGAGCACTGCGTCGACGGCCTTCGCGATCGCCGCCTCGTCCGGCAGCGGCGTCTCCAGGTTCACGCCGGTTCCCGACCACTGCACGCGCCGCGTCGTCTCGGCCTTGTCCTCCGTGTCACCGGCGACCACCATCGGCACACCGTGCGCGATGGCGAAGTTGAGTCCGCCGTAGCCGCCGTTGGTGACGAACGCGTCGACCTTCGGCATCAGGATGTCGTAGCTGATGAACTCGGCCGCCCGCGCGTTCGCGGGCAGGTCGCCGAGCGCGGCGAGGGGTGCGCCGCCTGTGGTCACCACGACCAGGACGTCTCGATCGGCCAGCGCCCGCAGCGTGGGGAGGATCAGCTCCTGCGGATGCGCGTTGGCGATCGTCCCCTGCGACACGTGCACGACCGGCTTGCTGCCGTCGAGGTCCGCCCACCAGTCGGGCAGTTCCTCGGTCCGCGAGACCCGCGCGACCGGGCCGACGAAGGAGACGTTGGAAGGGAGGTCGCGGCGCGGGTACTCGAAGCCCGCGACCGTGAATTGCACGTAGCGATCGGCGTGCACCGCCCAGTCCATGAAGTAGACGCCGAGGTCCGCGCCGGTGGCCTCGCGGACGAACCCCGCAACCTGGTGCTGGGGCTTGCGGAGGATGACATGCATGGCCATGAGGTTCATGAAACGGTTGCGCAGGCGCCCGGCCGCGTCGTCGCGCGGCAGGATGCCGAGCCCCCAGGGCGCGGTGTCGACGCTGGTCAGTCCCAGGGGCAGGATCCCGCACGCGACGAGCGGGGGTCGCGGGTCGGGCGACAGCGCCAGGGCAGCGGCGCCGACGACCGTGAACTCGGTCAGGACCGCGTCGGTGGGCTCCGCATCGATCGCCTCGCGCAGCGCCCGGTACTGGTCCTTGGCGGGTGCGATGAAGATCTGGTCGATGTTGCGGACCATGCCCTTCGTCCCCTCGCGACGGTCTCCGGCCGCCCGCGCCTCGGCGATCACGGCCGCATGGTCGATCTGGGCGCCGTCGGGCCAGCGGGTGAACTCCGCCCCCGCGTCGCGCACCGCGTCTGCGAATCGGTCGCCGGTGAGGAACCGCACGCGATGACCGGCGGATGCGAAGTGCGCAGCGACTCCGAGCATCGGGGCGACGTGACCATCGGCGGCGTGGGCGGCAATCAGTACGGAGTGCATCTCGACCTCCCCTTGGAGGGTCTGCCCCGGTCGTTCGGGCGCCGGCAGATTTCGTGTTTATCATGGTTACATGAAATCGCGCTCCTACACAAGCCCCCTGCGGGCGCGGGCAGCACAGGAGACGAAGGAGCGGATCCTCCAGGCCGCGCTGGCACGGATCTCGGTCGACTATTACGACGACGTCACCCTCGAGGAGATCGCCGGCGACGCAGGGGTGACCGTGCAGACCGTGCTCCGCCGCTTCGGGAGCAAGGAGGGGCTCGTCCGCGCCATCACCGAGTCCCGCACCCCGGGGGTCACTGCGCAGCGCGACGAAGCGCCCGCGGGCGACATCGCAGGCGCGATCGCGAACCTCGTCGACCACTACGAGTCGATCGGGGACCTGGTCATGCTGTTGCTCCGGCAGGAGGAGCGGGTGGCCCCGTTCGCGGAGGTCACCGCCTTCGGCAAGGCGTATCACGTGACGTGGATCGACCGCGTCTTCGCGCCGTGGCTGGACGAACGGACCGGAGAGGAGCGGCGGGTCCTGCACGCCCAGCTGCTCGCATTGTGCGACACCTACATGTGGTACCTGCTGCGCCGGCAGCAGGGGTTGTCGCGCGAGCAGGCGGAGCGGGCTCTGATCGAGATCGTGACGGGCCTGCTTCGGTGACCGTCCTGGATCCCCCATCGAGCCTGTCGGGCCTCCTCGTGGACGCCATCGACCTGCTGGCGCAGCGCGATCAGCAGGCCGTCGCCGATCAACTGGAG
>CAZECO010000302.1:0-2933 GCA_964510455.1 uncultured Actinomycetes bacterium | reverse complement strand
ACTAGCGAAGGGATGTCGCGCATGACGCGCACGCATGTCGATCTGCTGCAACACGCCGGGGAGCTGCTGCCCCAGGTGCGGACGACGCAGCCGCTGGTCCAATGCCTGACGAACTCGGTGACCACGAACTTCGTCGCCAACGCCCTGCTGGCGCTCGGAGCCAGCCCTGCGATGGTGGACATCCCCGGGGAGGCCGGAGTGCTCGCCAAGGTCTCCGGGGCGCTGCTGGTCAACCTGGGCACGCCCTCGGGCGAGCAGCGCGAGGCGATGCTCGAGGCGGCCACCGCCGCGAACGACTCGGCGACTGCCTGGGTGCTCGATCCGGTGGGGGTGGGTGCGCTACCGGTGCGGACGGCGTTCGCCCGACGGCTCGTCGCACTTCGGCCGACGGTCGTCCGGGGCAATGCCTCGGAGATCCGCGCCCTCGCCGGGGACGGTGCCGGCGGCAAAGGCGTCGATGCCGTGCACGGGGTGGAGGACGCTCGTGAGGCTGCCCTTGCGCTTGCGCGGTCGACCGGCGCCGTCGTCGCCGTCTCCGGAGCGGTGGACCTGGTCACGGATGGCAGCGCTGTGGTCCGCATCGCCAACGGGGATCGGATGTTCACCGGGATCACCGGGGCGGGCTGCGCGCTCGGGGCCGTGATGGCGGCCTTCGCGGCGGTCGGCGAGGATCGCCTCGCGGCTGCAGTGGCGGCGTGCACGGTCTACGCAGTCGCGGGCGAGCTGGCGGCGCGCGAGGCCCACGGGCCGGGGTCGTTCGCTGTGGCGCTGCTGGACGCGCTCAACGCGATCGATGGCCCGTCCGTGGTCGAGCGGGGGCGGTTGTCGTGATGCTGGACCTCTCGATCTACCTGGTCACCGATTCCGCGCAGACGGCGGCGCGCGGGCGGGGCGTTGCCGAGACGGTGATCGAGGCTGTCGCCGGCGGGGTCACCGCCGTGCAGGTGCGGGAGAAGTACGCGGACGCCCGCGACGTTCTGCAGCTGATCGAGGCGTTGTCCCAGCGCCTTCCCGTCCGTGTGCCGTTGTTGGTGAACGACCGGATCGACGTGTTCCAGGTGGCTCGCTCGCGCGGCATGAGGGTCACCGGCGTTCACGTGGGCCAGCGAGACCTCCCGGCCGAGGACGTGCGCGGGATGGTCGGACCGGACGCGGTGATCGGCATGACTGCCAACACCGCCGGGGAGCTGGCAGCCGCGCAGGCCAGTCCCGCCGGGATCGACTACGTGGGGATCGGCTCGGTTCGTGGGACCACATCGAAGCCGGATGCGCCCCCGGCCATCGGGGTGGCCGGGGTGGCGGGGCTCGCCCGCGGCTGTTCGCTTCCCGCCGTCGCGATCGGCGGGATCCTGCCCGGCGACATGGCGCCGCTGCGCTCGTCCGGCCTCGCGGGAGCGGCGGTCGTCTCGTGGGTCTGCGCCTCGCCCGACCCGCGTGTCGCTGCGACCGAACTCGCCCACGCGTGGAGGGCGGACGCATGAGTCCGGCCCGCTCGGCCCGCCAGATCCCGCGAGTGCTGAGTATCGCCGGCACCGACCCGACCGGCGGCGCGGGGATCCAGGCCGACCTCAAGAGCATCGCGGCCAACGGCGGATACGGCATGGCCGTGGTGACCGCGCTGGTGGCGCAGAACACCCGCGGCGTTCGCAGCATCCACGTGCCGCCGGTGGAGTTCCTCGCCGAGCAGCTCACCGCGGTCAGCGACGACGTGACCATCGATG
Organism: uncultured Actinomycetes bacterium; assembly: GCA_964510455.1. Taxonomy (GTDB): domain Bacteria; phylum Actinomycetota; class Actinomycetes; order S36-B12; genus CAVXYG01. The sequence goes on along the minus strand of CAZECO010000302.1, from coordinate 1,212 downwards.
CGGTGAAGATCGGAATGCTCTTCGACACCTCCGTCATCACCACGGTTTCCGAATGGCTGCGGGAAACGCGCCCTCCGATCGTGGTGCTCGATCCGGTCATGGTCGCCACCAGCGGGGATCGACTGCTCACCGAGACCGCCGAGACCGCCCTTCGCCGACTCATCCGCAGCGCCGATCTGGTCACCCCCAACATCCCCGAGCTCGCCGCCCTCCTCGACCGACCCGCGGCGACGACCTGGCCGCAGGCCCTCCGGCAGGCGCGCGACCTGTCGGAGGAGCACAACGTGCTGGTGCTCGTGAAGGGTGGTCATCTCGCCGGCGACCAGGCGCCCGATGCGCTGGTGCACGCGGCGACGGACATGGTGGTGGAGTTCAGCACGCCCCGCATCGACACCCGCAACACCCACGGGACCGGCTGCTCCCTGTCGTCCGCCGTCGCCACGCTCAGGGCGCAGACGACTGGTTGGGAGCCGGCGATCGGACAAGCGAAAGCCTGGCTCACCGAGAGCATCGACGCAGGAGCGGGCCTGGCGGTGGGACACGGCAACGGCCCGGTGTCCCACTTCGCGGGCCTGTGGCGCCGCGGCGGATACCTCACCGTCACACCGGAGTCGGTCGAGCAGGACTGGTGGAGCGGGATCGGCGATATCCGCGCGGCGATCGATGCGTCGCCCTTCGTCCGCGGCCTCGCCGACGGCTCGCTCGACGAGGCGGCGTTCACCTGGTACCTCGCGCAGGGCGCGCTCTACCTCAGGGACTACTCCCGCGCATTGGCCCATGCCAGCAGGCTCGCCCCCACCCCCGCGGAGCAGGCCTTCTGGGCCAGCAGCGCACACGGCGCGATCGCGACCGAACGGGAACTGCATGCGAACTGGCTGCCCGCCGACGAGCTGTTCGGCGCCACCGCGAGCGCGGTCACCACCGGGTACGTCAACCACCTGCTGGCCGCGGTGGCACGCGGCTGCTACGAGGAGCTGATCGCCGCGCTCCTGCCGTGCTTCTGGATCTACGTCGATGTGGGCCTCCGCCTCGTCCGCCGCGCGACACCGGACAACCCCTACGCGGCGTGGCTGCGGACGTACGGCGACCCGGCCTTCCAGGACCTGAACCAGGAGGCGATCCGGATCGTCACCTCGCACGCAGCGACCGCGACGGATGACCTCCGGCGCAGGATGCGCACCGCTTTCGAGGCCTCGGCCCACCACGAGCTGG
>CAZECO010000301.1:0-2936 GCA_964510455.1 uncultured Actinomycetes bacterium | reverse complement strand
CTCCTCGGACACGACGAGCAGCTCGTACACGCCGATCCGCTCGGAGTAGCCGGTGTTCGCGCAGAAGTTGCAGCCGGTTCCGGCCCAGAACCCGTCGGCGGGTATCTGCCCCCCGACGGAGTCGTAGAAGGCGAGTTCCTCGCTGGTGGGCTGGTACTCCGCACGGCAGTACCCGCAGATGCGCCGCACGAGCCGCTGGGAGACCACGGCCGTGACCGCGGATGCGACGAGGAACGGCTCGATCTCCATGTCCAGCAGCCGGTGCAGCGCCGATACTGAGTCGGTCGCGTGCAGGCTGGAGAGCACGAAGTGCCCGGTCAGCGCCGACTGCACCGCGATCCGAGCCGTCTCCGCGTCGCGGACCTCGCCGATCAGGATGACGTCGGGATCCTGGCGCAGCACCGACTTCAGCCCTGTGGCGAACGACAATCCGGCCTGCTCGTTGATCTGGATCTGGTTGATCGAGGGGATCACGTACTCGACCGGGTCCTCGATCGTCGTGATGTTGCGGGTCGGATCGTTGATCTCGGACAGCGAGCCGTACAGCGTCGTCGTCTTGCCGGACCCGGTCGGCCCGGCGCACACGACCATGCCGTACGGCGAGCGGATGATCTTCGAGTACCGCTCCGCGGTATCCGCCGGCATCCCCAGGTCGGCCAGCCGGTACAGCGTGCGGCTCTTGTCCAGCAGCCGCATGACGACCTTCTCGCCCCAGATGGTTGCGGTGGTGGCGACGCGGATGTCGACCTCGCGGCCCTCGAGCGTCAGCGCGATCTGCCCGTCCTGGGGCCGCCGCCGCTCCACGATGTTCATCCCGCCCATGATCTTCAGGCGGCTGACGACCGCGGGACCGATCGACCCCGGCAGATCGAGCACCTCGTGCAAGGCGCCGTCGATGCGGTAGCGCACGCGCACCCGCTCGCCCTGCGGCTCGATATGGATGTCGGAAGCCCGGTCGCGCAGCCCCTGGGTGAGGATCAGTTGGACGACCCGCACGACTGGTGCGTCGTCATTGGCCTGCGCCGCCTCGGCCGTCACCGCCGCCCTGCGCAGTGCGTCCCGGGTCTCGAACGCGGCGACCTGATCGCCGACCGAGCTCAGTGCCCGGTAGTTGTTGTCGATGACGCGTGCGACCTGCTTCTGCGGCGCAACACGCGCGACGATCTCGCGTCCCGCCTGCGCCTGAACGGCGGCCAGTTGGGCGGGATCCGGGTCGCTGACCGCGACGATGAGACGCTCGCCGTCCAGGCTCAGCGGCACCGCGCCGAGACGCCTGGCGGCCTCTGCGGTGAGCAGCGCCAGCGCTTGCGGATCGGGCGTCTCTTGACGCAGGTCGACGAACTGCAGGCCGCGCTGCGTCGCTAGCGCGTGCGCGACCTTGTCCTCGTTCAAGACCCCGGTGTCGACGAGCACCTCTCCGAGCCGCCTAGTCCCGCCGCGCTGCACCAGCAGTGCCTCGGTGACCTGATGCGCGGCCACAGCGTGCGAGCGCACCAGGACCTCGCCGAGTCGGTTGCCACTCGGGTCCACGGCCAGATCCGATGGCCGCACGGGTGCGACAGCAACTCCCGTGGCGGTGCCAGTAGATGCTCCGCGCTCCGCAGTCGGTGCGGCGTTCCGTCGGACTCGACGCATGTCGTCTCCAGGTCTCTTCGGGGTCTTGGGTGGTTCAGGTCGCGAGGCCGCTGACCTTTGCGTACATGTCGGTCAGCTGGCTGCCGGCGAGGATCGCGACCCACGCGCCGGCGAACATGAAGGGGCCGAAGGGCACCGCGGTGCGGCGCCCGGCACGACCGAGGACGAGCAGAGCGATAGAGACGGCGGCACCGATCGCGAACGCGCCGAAGCCGCCGATGATCAGCGGGCCCCAGCCGAGGTAGGCGGCGTAACCGCCCACCAGGCCGGCCAGCTTGACGTCGCCGTAGCCGATGCCCTTGCCGGACGTGACGATCCAGAGCCCGAGGTAGATGGCCGCCAGGATCGCCCCGCCGATCACGGCGCGCACCAGCGGCCAGGTGCCGTTGTCGATGACGGTCAGCAGGCCGAGACCGACGGCGATGGGATAGGCCGGCAGGACGATCCGGTGGGGCAGGCGCCGGGTGTCCAGGTCGATGGCTCCCAGCGCGATGCTGAGGGCTGCGAGGAAGAGGTACACCGGCAGCGCCGCGTCGAGCCCGAACCGCCAGGCGACCACGGCGAACAGGGCTGCGGTGCCTGCCTCCACGAGCGGGTACCGGGCGCTGATCGGTGTGCCGCAGTCGCGGCAACGGCCGCGCAGGAGCAGCCAGGACAGCACGGGAACGTTGTCCCGCGGCCGGATCGGATGCTCGCAGACCGGACACGCAGAGGGCGGCCTGACCACCGAGCCGCCCACTGGGACACGGGCGATGACCACGTTGAGGAACGACCCGACCAGGAGTCCCAGGACCGCGCACAGAGCGACAGTGAGCCACATGGGAGCCTCAACCTTCGGGTGCGGGTGGGTGGTCGGAAGGGTGGCGCGCCGATCGGCGCGCAAGTGGAGGGCCCGACCCGGTGGGCCGGGCCCTCCATCACTGCGATGATCAGCCGCAGACGGCCACGCCAGTATCCGCGTCGTAGGTCACGCCCTCAGGCGCCGAGTCGAGGTACCCCTCTGTCACGAGGGCATCCTCGTCGGCCGGGTACCCGCCCTGCTGGGCGTTGTACGCTTGGGCGGCAACCGTCACGGTCTTGGCGCTCGCGTCGCATGCTGCGGCTTCGGCGTCCTCCTTGAACGAGGCCACACCGAACACGGTGATGCCGGCCAGGATGCCGAGGACGACGATGACGATCAGCAGCTCGACGAGGGTGAACCCGCCGTTCTCCTCGCGCGCGGCGCGCAGGTTGTTAATCATGGGATTGTTTCCTCCTGGGAGAGCGAAACGAAGCCGGTTTGACTCCGCCCGGGCCGTTCG
>CAZECO010000300.1:1214-2936 GCA_964510455.1 uncultured Actinomycetes bacterium | reverse complement strand
GCCGAAATCCCTTGCGCTGCAAGGGATTTCAAGGGTGGGCGATACTGGTTTCGAACCAGTGACCTCTCGCGTGTGAGGCGAGCGCTCTAACCACTGAGCTAATCGCCCGAACGGGCGCCACCAGAATAGCGCATGGCCGCGCACGGCCGGCAGCGGGCGGGGATCGTCACGACACCCACGGCAACGTCCAACCCGTGTGGGTCCAGAACCAGGAGCCGAACGCTGCCAGAGCGGCGATGGCGAGCAGCGCCACCGCGGCGAATCCGGCCTGCTGACGCCTGGTCAGCGACCTCGCCTGCGACGCCCCGGCCTGCAGGCGGCGCCGGATCGGGACGGCCAACCTGTTCGCCCAGGTGAACTCGGTTGCCAGGATCGCCAGTCCGAGCAGGATCAGCGCCCATCCGGGGCCGGGCAGCAGCAGCAGCACGATGCCCAGGCTCACCAGCGTCAATCCCGCCAGCAGCACGAATCCGCGCCACATGACGTTGACCACGGTGTTCTGACGGGGGTTCAGACGACTGCGGACCCGCGGAGGCACCGCCCTCTCGATGGCGGACTCGACGGTGTCCACGAAGTCTTCGGTGCGCTCCCCGATCCGCTCCCGACGGGGGCTGATCTCCCGGGACGCGCGGGGCCCTGACGCTTCTTGGCGATCTTCGCCCGGTCGGGTGAATCCGGCCGTGCCGCCCCCCGAATCGTCATAGGCACCGTCTTCGGGTACCGCATCATTGGTGGGGGTTGGGTCGTGATCCGCGGCAGGTGCGGTTGACGCTCCGGCGCTCGATGACCCATCCGGGCAGGGACCACCGCCGGGCGATCCGAACGCCCCGGCACACTCCACAGATTCAACACTACTTGCAGGTTTGGGCGGACAACAGTGGGGCATCACGAGGGCGAGGGAAGGAGTGGTCATGGGGATCACCACGCCGAACGCTGAAACTGTTGCGCGCGACGTCGAAATGCGGATTCTGCTGGACAACGGAACCTCGGTGCCGATGCCCTGCACGCTGTGCTACACGCTGCAGGATCCGTTTGCCGTCAGCGCCAGTTTCCGCTCCTCCGAAGGTAGTGTCACGTGGGTGTTCGGCCGGGAGCTGCTCAAGGCCGGCACGCGGACCAGCGCCGGAGAGGGCGACATCCGGATCTCGCCGCGGCACGCTGCGAGCCGCTCGATGCTCCACCTGGAACTGTCCTCCCCCAGCGGCCAGGCGATCATGGAAGGCCCCCTCGCCTCTGTCACCGACTTCCTCGATGCGACGTACGAGCTGCTGCCCGAGGGCTACGAGTGGCAGTACCTGAACTTTGACACCGCCCTAGCCGAACTGCTCAACGGCGACGTCGCCTGATCCGGGCTGCCGGCTAGGGATCCAGATCCTCCATCGTCCGGGCGTCGAACGCACTCGCCAACCGACCGGCGATCCTCGCCTGCGGGAACACACGAGCGTCCACCCGCGACACCGGGTGGACGTTTCGCGTTGAGGATGTCAGGAACACCTCATCGGCCGCTGCGAAGTCGTCGAGATCCAGCGTCACCTCCCGCGCGCCGAACCACTCGCAGACGAGTTCCCGGGTGATCCCGGCCAGGCACCCGCTGCTCAACGGCGGGGTCAGCACCGCGCCGTCGCGGATCAGGAAGATGTTCGATCCGCTCCCCTCGCACAATTCACCCTTCGTGTTGGCCAGGATCGCCTCAGACGCCCCCGCCCGCTTGGCAGCCGCGAG
>CAZECO010000300.1:0-1114 GCA_964510455.1 uncultured Actinomycetes bacterium | reverse complement strand
GCTGCCCCAGGTGATCCCGGCTCCGGTGCCGAACCGCAGCAGGCGGTCCTCCCCCATCCAGAACGTCCGGATGCCCACCGCGAGCACCGCGGTGCCGGCGTCCGCGTCGATCCATCCGATGGCGCCGCTGTAGGGTCCGCGCGGCTCCGGCTCGAGGTCCTGCAGAATCCTCACAGCGCTGGCCTTCGGGGCGCCGCTGACGGATCCGGGCGGCAGCAGCGCCCCGAAGAGCTGGGTCCAGGTGGTCGCCGGCCGCAGACGCCCAGCGACGTCGGACACCAGGTGCACCAGCCCGGGGTGGTGCTCCAGGGCGAGGAGCCGAGGCACGTGCACCGTGCCGGGCAGGCAGACCCGGGACAGGTCGTTGCGCATGAGGTCGACGATCATCACGTTCTCCGCCCGGTCCTTGGCCTCCAGCTCCGCCGAGGTGCGCCCGGTTCCCTTGATCGGTCCGGTGCGGACGGTGTCGCGATCCCGCTGCAGGAAGAGCTCCGGCGATGCGGTCGCGACCTGCAGGCCGGGCAGCCGGACGACCCCCTGGTACGGCGCAGGGTTCCCGCGGGCCAGCAGCGCGTGCAGCCCGCCGAGGTCCGCATGTGTGGCGTCCGGCAGTTGCGCCGTCAGGACCCGGCAGAGACTGGCCTGATACACGTCCCCGCGGCCGATGGAGTCCCGGATGGCCCGCACCGCGGATTCGTACTCGCCCTGGTCCATCGATGACTGCCACGAGTCCGCTGCCGGCCCGATCCATGGCCCGGCGACGTCATCGGCGGCCCCCGGGCGCCACGAGCCGAACCGGGCGGCGGTGAGCGCCCCCTCGTACGTCGCGACCACCGCCCACCGGCCGCCGGAGTCGAGCCGGTCCGGGTCGCTGGTCAGCTCCAGCAGATCCGTCGCCACGACGTCTGCGAACCGTGCGCAGGGTTCCGCCGGGGCCGGTCCGCTCGCGGGCGCCATGCCTGTGATCATGCCGAGTCGTCCGCTGCGAATGCGTGCCACCCGCTTTGTCGCATGCCACCGGTGTCGGCTATCGTGGGGGCCGATGCGCCGAGCATCAATGCGGACGTGGCTCAGTTGGTAGAGCATCACCTTGCCAAGGTGAGGGTCGCGGGTT
>CAZECO010000299.1:0-2955 GCA_964510455.1 uncultured Actinomycetes bacterium | reverse complement strand
GTGATCAACATGACGGCGATGGCGGGTTGATCACCGTTCAGATCGATCTTGGTCCTGTGCCGAGGCGGTGGCACGGCCCCCCCCAGGGGCGCGTCCCGGCGGGATCTCGCGTGCGGTCTGGTCCTGCGCACGTCGCGCCGCCCTGCGGCTAGGTGGCGAACTGCACCGCGAAGATCACCAGCAGCCCGGGGATGACCAGGGCGAGGGTTGTCGTCCACAGGGCCTGCCGCATCTCGGTCACGATGGCGGCGGTGTCGCCGTGGGTCGCGAGCATCTTGCGCGCCTTCGTCTCCTCGGAGATACCGCGCCAGGCGATCACCGCCCCGACGACTGCGGCGACCAGTGTCGCTGCCCACAGGACGCGGTCGATGCCGGTGCGCCCGTCGTGCATCACCTGCAGCACCGAGACCACCGCGATCACGACCATCAGCCCGATACCGGCAATGGTGCCGGGGCGCAGTTGGCGCGTGGGGAGGAAGTGCGCCGCCTGGCTGTCCGGGATGTTGGGCGGGCGCTCCGCCGGCGCGTTGGAGTGCCGGCGCCCGTACAGCAGGTAGACGGCCATGCCGACGGCCAGCCAGCAGAAGAAGACCACCCAGGTGATCCAGGCCAGCGAGGAGATGAGGTAGACGCAGAACAGGACGCCGAGCACGGGGAACAGCGGCAGCAGCGGCACCTTGAACGTCCGTTCCAGCTCCGGCCGGGCCCGCCACAGCGCGATGACGCCCATGTTCACGATGGCGAACGCGGCCAGCGTTCCGATCGACGTGGCCTCGGCCAGCTGTCCCAGCGGCACGAAGGCCGCGAGGATCGAGATGATCACCGTGACGATGATCGTGTTCGCGACCGGGGTCTGCGTCCGCGGGTTGACCTTCGTGAACAGTTTCGGCAGCAGCCCGTCGCGCCCCATCGCGAACAGGATGCGGGTCTGCCCGTACATCACGACCAGCACCACCGAGAAGATGGAGATCACCGCACCCAGCGCGATGATGGTGGGCGCCCAGTCCGAGCCCGTGACGTCGCGGGCGATGCTGGCCAGCACGGCCTCGCCGCCCTCGCCCTCGAACTCCTCCCACGGCTTCGCGCCGATCGCGGCGGCCGCGACCAGCACGTACAGCAGGGTGACGATGATCAGCGACCCGATGATCGCCCGCGGCAGGTCGCGCCGCGGGTTCTTCGCCTCTTCGCCGGCCGTGGAAGCCGCGTCGAAGCCGATGTAGGAGAAGAAGACTTGCCCTGCCGCGGCGCTGATGCCGGCCACGCCCAGCGGCACGAACGGCGTGAAGTTGCCGGGCTCGAATGCGGTGAAGGCGATCGCGCAGAAGAACAGCAGGATGCCGATCTTGAGGAACACCATGATCGTGTTCACCGTCGCGGACTCGCTGATGCCCCGCAGCAGCAGGAACATGCAGGCGACCACCACGAATACCGCGGGGATGTTGAACACTCCCGTGACGGTGCACTCCGCGGGCAGTGTCGTGATGTCGGCGACCTGAGCGGCACCGGCGCAGGCCGGCATGGTCTCCCACCCGCTCACCAGCGCCGTCTCCCCCGGCGGCTGCGCGAACTGTCCGGGGATCTGCAGCCCGAACGTCGCGAGGAACTCGTTGAGGTACTGCCCCCAGCCGACGGCGACAGCGGCCACCGAGACGCCGTACTCCAGCATCAGGCACCAGCCGGTCACCCAGGCGATGGCTTCGCCCAGCGTCGCGTAGGTGTAGGAGTAGGACGACCCGGAGACCGGGATCGAGCCGGCCAGCTCGGCGTAGGACAGCGCCGAGAACGCGCAGGTGATCGCAGCCAGCATGAACGAGATGAGGACCGCGGGGCCGGCCTTCGGCACCGCCTCCCCCAGGATGACGAAGATGCCGGTGCCCACGATCGAACCGACGCTGAACATGGTCAGGGCCAGCAGGCCCATCGTCCGCTTCAGCCCACCGTGCTCGCCCTCGACCGAGATCTGGTCGGCAGGCTTGATCCGCATGAGTTGCTGTCCGAACGGAACGTTTGTTGACATCTCGCCTCCGTCACGTCCGACATGGCACGGCCGATCTTCGCTACGGTATCGGCGCATGTGGGTTCTTGCGCGGGTTTGGAGGTACGTGCTATGAAGCTCGTGATCGGCGCCAACCCCGATGACGCCGGCAGCGACGCGCTGGCACTGGGCTCGCTGCTGTGCCGGGCGTTCGACGCCGAACCAGTCCTGGCGCACGTCCATCCCGCCGCGTTCAACTACCCCAGCCAGGCGCATGTCGACGCCGAATGGACCGCCTACCTGCATTCGGAGGCGGAGAAGGTGCTCGCCGAGGCCAAAGAGGAGATGAGCTCCGACTACGGGTGGCCGGACGTGCGGACGGTCGTCCACGAGCACCGGTCCTCCGGCCAGGGGCTCGCCGAGCTGGCATCGGCCGAGGGCGCCGACATGGTCGTCGTCGGCACAGCGCCCGGGGCGCGTCCGGGCAGCTTCCAGATCGGCTCGACGGCGGACAAGCTGCTGCACGGGTCACCGGTGCCGGTGGCGGTCGCACCCAGCGGGTACCGGCGCGACGCCCCGCAGGAAATCGGGAAGATCGTCGTCGGCTTCCGCAACACGCCCGAAAGCGTGCAGGCGCTGGCGAAGGGGGCCGAGATGGCGGAGGCCGCGGGCGTACCGCTGCTGGTCCTCACGATCCTGATCAGGCATCGGGTGTACGGCAGCAGACTGGGCGCGTCGGCGGAGGACACGGTGCTGGCAGCGCTGCGCGAGGAGTCCGAGGCCTCGCAGGTGGCGGCGCTGGCCGATCTCGGGGTCAAGGACAGTGTCGAGCGCGTCACCGCAGTTGCGGACTCGCCGGCGTCCGCGCTGCAGCGCCTGGAATGGGCCGGCGATGAACTGCTGGTGCTCGCCAGCGCCCGAGGCGGACCGCTGCTGCGCGTCTTCCTCGGGGACATGACCTACAAGCTGCTGCGCGCCAC
>CAZECO010000298.1:0-2959 GCA_964510455.1 uncultured Actinomycetes bacterium | reverse complement strand
TCCTCCGGGTTCAGCCGGTTGCCCTGGGCGTCGAAGACCTCGAAGTGCAGATGCGGTCCTGTGGAGTTGCCCGTCGTGCCTACTTTGCCGATCTCTTGCCCCGCCTGCACCGACTCCCCCACCTCGACGGTGATCTCGGACTGGTGCGCGTACGTCGTGGTCGTCCCGTCCTCGTGCTGGATCACCGTCTGGTTGCCGTATGGACCGGCGTACCCGGCTGAGATCACAACACCGTCGGCGGCTGCGTAGATGGGGGTCCCCGCAGGTGCCGCGAAATCCGAGCCGGTGTGGTAGCCGCTGGACCAGTTGCTGCCGGCCACCCCGTAGCTTGTCGTGATGCCGTAGCCCTGTACAGGTGCGACGATCTGGTCGGTGCGCGCCTCGGCCTCGGTGACGACCGTCCCCCACCCGGCAACGTTGGCTGCCTGGGCATCGACCACAGCCTGTTGGGCCGCGGTCGCAGACGCGGCAGCATCCGCCTGCGCCTGCGCGGCCTCCAGGGCGGCTTCCGCTTCGGCTACGTCGGCCTCCTGGTCCTCGACGTCATGCATGGCCCGGGTGTAGGACCCGAGCGCCTGGGACTCCTCAGCTTCGGACAGGCTGTCGCCGCTGCCTTCGGCATAGTCGAGGGCTTCTTCGGCGCTCTCCATCGTGGCCTCCGCGTCGTAGACATCCTGCTTCTCGAGCGCGACATCCGAACGGGCGAGGGCGACGGCCTGGTCGGCGGCTGCCTGTTGCTGCTGCAGTGCAGCCATTTCGGCCTGTTCGGCGGCCAGGGCGGCCTGTTCGGCGGCCAGGGCCTCTTCCCCTGCCGCCATCTGATCGGCTGACACCTCTGCCGGGATTGCCTCCACAGACGGTGGTGGCGTGCCGACAGCTGCGGGTGCGGGTGCGGCGGCCTGCGGCGCCGCGGCCTCCGCAGCCGCCTCCGTCGGCGCGGCCCCTCCCTCCGGGTCCGCCGGCGCCTCGACCGTCGTGGTCTCCGCAGCGGAAGCCATGGTGGCGGTGGGGAGCGCGGCCGCACCCAGCACACCCAGCGAGAGCGCCGCCACCGCCCCGGCCTTCACGTAGTTGGCGGGAACCAGCTGCATGCGGACGGCGTCGACGATGATGGCGACGTCGCAGGGCGCATCGCGGAGCAGCCGGTAGGCCGTGTCGATGTGGTCCCCCGCGATGAGTTGCTTCTGCACCCGCTTCAACCGGCCGATGCGCGGACCCACATCGATGGGGCGCAAGTCGTCGATCACCAGGTCGTAGTCGGCATCCCTCACGGCATCCAGGACCAACCGGTCGCGGTCGGTGGATTCGCCGAGGGCCTTCCAGTTGACCGTCAGCCCGATTTCGCGAGCCTTGTCGAGCGCCTGCTCCAACAGCGTGGCGCCCTCCTCGATCCTGAACAGGTCGCGCGCCTCGGAGGTGTTCGCAGGCGGGTCATCGGGGTCGCCGCCGAGGAGGAGGACATCCATCTGCGCGCCGGTGCGCCAGGCCAGCCCGACTGCGGCCAGCGCGAGCGAACCGGTGGTGAACGGCTCCCTGACGTCCGCCACGGCGGCGATGCGCCGATAGCGACGGCCGGGGTGGCCGGCGATGAGGACGAATCCGGGGAATCCGTCCGCCAGGTGGGGCCGTGCGGCCGACAGGAGGTCGGCCACAACGACGACCGGGTCGCCGTCGTGCGGGATCAAGGCCCAGTAGGCCTCGTTCTCGTACATCTGATGGATCACGGACTTCACATTGAGGTGCTTGCTGCCGACGGCGAGCACATGCTCAGCGGCGTCCGGCATGGCGTGCGCGGCCATCCGATAGACGTGCGGGAAGACCCCGGTGACCCGTTCCAACAGGTCGGCCGCGTCCGACTTCCCGTTGTCGAGCACAACGACGTTCCCCCGGTACTCGATTGCCATCGACACCACCGCCTCAGCCGGCCCGATACTCCAATTACCTATCGTGTCACCGAGATTACGCTGATGTTCGGTCTTCGTTAAGGGGAAAGCCGAAGTGTAGGGGCTTTTTTCCGATTGCGCGATCATTTGTTGCGGCGTGTTGCCGTGTCGGCTGGCACAAACGCGCCCATGAACAAGACGAGTGCGGGGCTGCCGTGACACTCCACGACAGCCCCGCACGCGCCCTACGCGCGGTTACCGCTCCACTCGTCCGGCGATGAAGTCCTCCACCGCCTGCTTCGCCTCGCTGTCGGTGTACTGCACCGGCGGGCTCTTCATGAAGTAGCTCGAGGCGCTCAGGATCGGACCGCCGATTCCGCGGTCCTTGGCGATCTTGGCCGCCCGCAGCGCGTCGATGATGACGCCTGCGGAGTTGGGGGAGTCCCACACCTCGAGCTTGTACTCCAGGCTCAGCGGCACATCGCCGAACGCCCGGCCCTCGAGCCGCACGAACGCCCACTTGCGGTCGTCCAGCCAGGCGACGTAGTCGGACGGCCCGATGTGCACGTTGTCCTTGCCGATGTCGCGGGACAGCTGCGAGGTGACCGACTGCGTCTTGCTGATCTTCTTGGACTCCAGCCGCTCCCGCTCGAGCATGTTCATGAAGTCCATGTTGCCGCCGACGTTGAGCTGGTAGGTCCGGTCGACGGTGACGCCGCGGTCCTCGAACAGCTTGGCCAGGACCCGGTGCGTGATGGTCGCACCGACCTGGCTCTTGATGTCGTCGCCTACGATCGGCACGCCGGCCGCCTCGAACTTCGCGGCCCACTCCGGAGTCCCGGCGATGAAGACCGGCAGCGCGTTGACGAAGGCGACGCCGGCATCGATGGCGCACTGGGCGTAGTACTTGGCTGCGGCCTCCGAGCCAACCGGCAGGTAGCACACCAGCACGTCGACCTTGGTGTCCCGCAGCACCGCCACGATGTCCACCGGGTCGTCGTCGGACTCGGTGATCATCTCGCGGTAGTACTTGCCGAGGCCGTCGAGGGTGTGGCCGCGCTGCACGGTGACCCCGG
>CAZECO010000297.1:0-2971 GCA_964510455.1 uncultured Actinomycetes bacterium | reverse complement strand
GCCCTCGGTGCCGGTGACGCCCCAGCGCCGGCCGGGCTCACATTCGGTGACCTGCCAGCGGATGGTGCGCCGGCCGCTGGGCAGCTGGCGGATCTCGTGCCCCCGCAGGCCCACCGCCCGGACTCCGGGCGGCTCGACCCCGGCCGCTTCAACCGAGGGCTGCCAGTCCGGAAGTCGGGCAGCGTCGGACACGAAGTCGAAGACCTCCTGTGGTGTTCGGGCGATTTCGGCGCTCGCCTCGATGATCTTGGACATTGCCTCCATCCTTTCTCCGCGGGTCGCGGCCCCGAGGTCGCGGCCCGAATCTATTTGATGCCAGTATCATTCTCCTCAATGTCGGAGAAGGCAACACGCAAGTACGATTCGCAGCTGCGCAGAGCGCAGGCGGCCCGCACGCGCGCCCGCATCGTCGAGGCCGCCGGACGGCTGTTCGTCGAGCGCGGCTACTCCGGGTCGACTATCCCGGCCATTGCTGCCGAGGCAGGGGTCGCCGTGGAGACCGTCTATCGATCCTCCGACGGCAAGGCGGGACTCCTTGCCGATGCGGTGCGGGCGGCGGTGGCCGGTGGTGCCGAGCGCGCCGAGGTCCCGGTTGCCGAGCGGCCGGCGATCAGCCGGATCATCGACGAGCCCGATCCGGTGCGGCAGCTGCAGCTGTATGCGGCTACGCAGCCGGGGATCTGGTCTCGAGTCGGTCCCCTGCTGCGGGTCCTCGACGTTGCGTGCGACAACGACCCCTCCCTGATCGAACTGCGCAGACGGATCGCCGCCGAGCGACGGCACGGCCTGCGCGCCGGTCTTGGGAAGCTGCTCGAGCAACGAGGGGTGCTCCGCCCCGGGCTCAGCGCCGAGCGCGCGGGCGACATCGTGTACGCCGTGTGCGGGCGGGCCAACTACGAGGCCCTGGTCACGGACTGCGGATGGCCCGAGCATGAATACGAGGCATGGCTATCTGAGACGCTGATCGCTGCCCTGCTGGTAGGTCGGCACAACGTGATCTGACCTGGCAGACCGTTGAGTGCAGAAACACTCAGCCACCGAGCAGTCCCTACGCCCGTTGAACGATCGCGCAGTCAGATCGTGCCCGGTACCAGGGCCTCGTGCCCGCACTCCATGTCGGCGTCACTGGGCCGGAGCCGCTCCAGCGGGCAGTGGCACGCTCGACCCCTGGGGAACGACGTACACCGACACCTTTCCGGAGTCGATGGCCCTCTGCAGCGTTTCGTTCTGGAGCTTGGCGGTAGCCGTCGACGCCCAGCACGTCGATCTGTTCCTGGACGTCCTGCAGCTCCGCCCGGTGTTGGGCCTGATCCTCGGTGACGGTGCTGAGTTCCTCGTTCATCGGCTTCAGGCGTTCCAAGCCGAACGTGAAGGGGACGCACTCCGCCGCAGCAGAACCACAGAAGTAGGACCCGCCCATCGCCTCAGCGAGCAGCTGCTGCGACTTGGCGCCCACCTCTGCCTCGAACTGTTGACGCAGGTCCGCATCGAGCCGCAGTTGCGCCCAATCGTAACGCAGCGAGACCACATCGAGTGCGCGGTCGAGCTGAGGCCGTACATGTGAGTCGATCATGGACTCCCAGCCACCCAGACCCTCCGCGGCGCAGTTTGCCAGCCCGATCTGTTCGTGGAAGTCGCGCACAAGATCTGGGTTCGCGTTCAGAGCGAAGTAGAGCTGCCCACTCAGCTCGACACGGATGCCGTCCTTGGTAACCACGACGATCGGTGCGGTGTCGGCGGCTTCGTCGCTCCCCACGAGGTAGGTCTGTGCGGCGGTGGGGTAGAAGTAGAAGGTCTCGGCGCCGTGGAGCATCCGGTCGAGAGCGGATCCGGTGGAGATGCTCTGGCCGGGCGCGACTGCGCCACGGTACGACGGGTCGCTGGCGGGGCCGTACTGCAGGCCGATCTCGTCCTGGGCCGCGAAGACCACGCCCGACCGCGCCAGCAGAATGCCTCCGACGCAAAGGGCGCCGACGACGGTAGCCGCAAGCACTGCGCGTCGGCCATGGCGCTTCTTGGGGGTTCGGCCGCGACCCCCACCTGCTCACCGAAGCTCTGCACGTGCTCCAGCACGTCGCTCATAGCGTCCCCCGTTTGCTTGGCGGCACCCGGAACGCAGCTCGGCACGTGCGCTGCCTGCCCCCCCTTGCTCGACCGCTCAAGGGGGATCCGGCAGGGCAGGCGGGTGACGTTCCGGTTCGGGGCGAGGGTCAGCCCGCACCTTGCGGTTCGACTGGAGCGGAGCGTTGCAGCGGTCGCCCGGGATCTGCGCCCACCCGATCCCTCGCGGGCCGCCGGCCGGCCCAGTAGGTTTGCCCAAGGCCCCCACGAGAGGAACCCATGACCACCAAGATCGTCGTCTTCGGGGCGACCGGATACACCGGCGAGCAGACCGCGCGGGAGCTGGTCGCAAGGGGAGCGCGGCCGGTGCTGGCCGGGCGCTCGGCGCAGCGGCTCGACGCTCTGGCCGCCGACCTCGGGGGGCTGCCCACGCAAGTGGCCGACGTCGACCGGCCCGAGTCGGTGGCAGAACTGGTCGGGGCCGGCGACGTCCTGGTCTCCACGGTGGGCCCGTTCACCCGGTGGGGCGCCCCGGCGGTGCAGGCGGCGATCGCCAAGCAGGCCTGGTACCTGGACTCGACCGGCGAGCCGCCGTTCATCCGCCGGGTCTTCGAGGACTACGGACCGCAGGCAGCCTCCGCTGGAACCGCCCTGGTGACGGCATTCGGCTTCGACTGGGTCCCGGGGAACCTCGCCGGTGCGCTCGCGCTGGAGGCCGCCGGGCCGGACGCGGTCAGCGTCGACATCGGCTACTTCACGCGCGGACCGGGCGGGATCAGCGGCGGCACCCGCGCCAGCGCGGTCCAATCCGCGCTGGAGGCCGGCTTCGCCTTCCGGGGCGGCCGGTTGCGCACCGAGCGGATGGGCGCGCGGGTCACGCGGTTCACCCTGGACAACGGCAAGGAGCGCT
>CAZECO010000296.1:0-3028 GCA_964510455.1 uncultured Actinomycetes bacterium | reverse complement strand
AGCACAACGGGCATAGATTGGATGGGTGACGCGACGGGAACGCGCCATCGAGGCGCTGGCGGCGAGCACGGGGGCACCGCAGCCATCCCGGGCCGGGCCGGGCGGGCCGGGGGAGACGCAGCTGCCGGCCGGGACGGTGACCTTCCTGTTCACCGACATCGAGGGGTCCACCCGGCTGTGGGAGACCGAGCCGGATGCCATGGCGCGGTCCCTGGAGCTGCATAACGAGGCGCTGCACGCCGCGTTCGCCCGCCACGGCGGGGTGGTGTTCTCCACGATGGGCGACGGGATGGCGGTCGCGTTCTCCTCGGCGGCCGGGGCGGTGCGGGCGGTGCTGGAGGCGCAGCGGGCCCTGGTGACGGCGACGTGGCCGGCCGGGACCGGGGTGCTGAAAGTCCGGATGGGCCTGCACACCGACGAGGCCGTGCTGCGCCAAGGTCTGGCCGTACTGCGCGACGGCCAGTATGTCAATGCGCCGCTGAACCGCTGCGCGCGGCTGATGGCGGCCGCCCATGGCGGCCAGATCCTGGTGTCGGACGCCACCGAGGCCCTGGTGCGGTCGCAGCTCCCCAGCGGCGCCACCCTGCTGGACCTGGGCGAGCACCGGCTGCGTGACCTGGCCCAAAGAATGCACCTCTTCCAGCTCACCCACCCGGACCTGCCACACGCGTTTCCCGCGCTGCGGACGCTGGATGCCATTCCCAATAACCTCCCGGTCCAGTTGACCGAGCTCGTCGGGAGGCAGGCAGAACTGGCAGAGGCCGAACAGCTCCTCACCCGAACGCGGCTGCTGACCATCCTGGCGCCGGGGGGCGCCGGTAAGACGCGGTTGGCGATCCAGGCAGCGGCCGACATCGCGGCCGGGTTCCCGGGCGGCGTCTTCTTCATCAATCTCGTCGACATCCGCTCGCACCTCGACATCGTCCAGTCAGTCGCCGAATCCCTAGGGCTCGCCCTTTCCTCCGATGAAGACGTGAAGGCCCAGCTGCTTACCTACCTGGCCAGCAAGCGCCAGCTGCTCGTCTTCGACAACTTCGAGCATCTGCTCGCCGGTGCCTCCCTCATCACCGGCATCCTCCAGGCCGCCCCGCAGGTACAGGTGGTGGTCACCTCACGTGCGAAGCTGAACGTGACGGGGGAGACGGTCTTGACCCTGGTCGGCCTCGAGACGACCTGGGAGTCGCCGGGCGAGGCGTTGCAGGTGAGCGGCGTCCAGCTGTTCATCGACGCAGCCCGGCGGGTCCGGCCCGGATTCGTTCTCGAGCCCGGCGACCTCGATCCGTTGGCGAAGATCCTTCGCCTGACCGGTGGGTTGCCGCTCGGGATCTTGCTGGCGGCGGCGTGGGCCGACATGCTGCCGGTGAGCGAGATCGCTGCCGAGATCGCCAAGAACCTCGACTTCCTCCAGACCGAGGTCAGCGACGTCCCCGACCGGCATCGCAGCCTCCGGGCGGCGTTCGACTACTCCTGGGCGCTGTTGAGTCCGGAGGAGCGGAGTACTTTCCTGGCCCTTTCGGTCTTCCGGGGCGGCTTCAGCCGTGAGGCGGCACAGGCGGTGGCGGCAACGTCGCTGCGCGGCCTGTCGATCCTGGTCAGCAAGTCGCTCGTCACGGCGAGTCCCGAAACCGGACGCTATGCGCTCCACGAGCTGCTGCGCCAGTACGCCGAGGCGGAGCTCCAGCGGGATCCCGGGTTCTGCGAGCACGTGAACGAGGCACACGCGGCCTATTACGCCGCGCTCATGGAGGAGAGCTTCACCCTGTTCACCCGGGGCGACCAGCCGCGGGCGCTGAGGATCGTCGAGCAGGACCTCGACAACGTGCGATCGGCCTGGCGCCACTATCTGGCCGCCGGCGACGCGGCCGCGGCCCGCCCGTTCGTGGAGGGGCTCTTCTACCTCTACGAGACGCGCGGCTGGTATCGCTCCGGGATCAGCCTGTTCGGTGAGGCGCTCGACGCCCTCGACGAGCGCTCCGACCGGGAAGACGCCATCAAGCTGCGGGCCCTGGCCGGTGCCGCGCAAGCCTGGTCCCTGTCGCTCATCGGCCAGCCCGACGCCGGCGAAGCCGTCGCCAGGGTCGCCGAGCAGACCCTGCGCGATTCCCCGGATCTCGCTGCATACACCACTAGCGTTCAGTGCCTGGCGATCTCGCTCGCCTACCTGGGCCGGACGGAGGAGATGGCCGCTTGCCTCGAAGCGGCCATGGCCACGGCCGATGCCAGGCATCACACCTTCTGGTCCGCCGCACTGCGGAACTGGCGATCGTACGGCGCGTTCCTGGCGGGAGATTTCGGCACCGCGACGAATCTGCTCCCCGAGGCGTACGGCCCCCTCGAGCAACTGCACGAGCACTATTTCATGTCCTGGAACCTCTGGGTCCAAGCCATGATCGCGACCCAGCAGAACCGTCCCCAGGATGCCATCGATCTCCACGCCCGGGCGGTAACGATATGCCGCGACCTCGGCTACATGCGGGGAACCATGGTGAACCTCGAGGGTCTCGGGGATGCCAACGTCGCCGCGGGCGGGTTCGAGGCGGCCGAGCAGGCATTCATCGAGGGTATGGCCACGGCGGACAAGATGGGCATGGTCAAAGACATGCTCGGAATGATGACCAAGATCGCCAATGTCCGGGCCACCAGAGGGTTTCCCGCGCAAGCGGCCGAGATGCTTGCAACCGTCCTCGCACAGCCGATCAGCGCCCAGCAGCCGTTCACGGACAACACGCCCATCAAGGACAGCGCGGCCCGGATCCTCGACGATCTCCGCGGCGCGCTCACCCCCGAGGAGTGCTCGGCGGCACTCGCGCGGGGAACGTCGACCCCGTTCGCGGTTGCGGCGAAGGAACTGATCGCGGCCCTGGCGGATGTACCGACAGATCGAACGGCTACCCGTCCGTAGCGCACGACAACGCATCTTGCACGCGCTGGATGGCTAGGGCGGACTCCCCGCCGCTGTCGTGGCCGCGTTCCGCATGAGCTCCTGGTGCGCGCGGTGGTCTGGCCGCCGGGCGCGCGAGGCTTCTGT
>CAZECO010000295.1:0-3028 GCA_964510455.1 uncultured Actinomycetes bacterium | reverse complement strand
CTGGGGCGTGCAGCAGATCCTTCGCATACGGGGACACCGGGGTGGCCTTCGGCTCAGGGTAGGTTCCCAACAGCACGTCCGCCACTGGCGACGTGATCCCAAGCCAATTGTCAGGGTTGCGGTAATGGTGATTGCGGTGCGCCCGACGAACCACCTTGATGTACCTGTTGTTCGCTGGCGCATCCGAATGAATGTAGAAATGTGTCCATTCGTAGCCGAGCGCGGCCAGCGACTGGGCGACAAGTACCACCGCAGCTGCAGCAGCGCCGAAATGCACATACATCAACCCGTAGACCGCGACAGTTGTCAGGACGAGGTACCCGACCCACCTTCGGGGGATGAAGACGAGAGGCACGTCGCGCGGATCGGCGTGATGCTTGCGGTGGTCGCGGGCGACAACCGTGTCGAAGACACGGTTGCCCACCTGCACGGGCTTGTCGTGCAGCACCAACAGGTGCAGCGTCCATTCGAGGAACGGTTGAACCATGAACACGGCGACCGCCCCCGTCAACGCCCACCACGTCCATTCACGTGCGGCCACCGTCACAACCAGCACCACGCCCGCGACGAGCAGCCACACCCCGAGAATCTGGGGGGAGGAGTAGGACCAGAACTGTCGTGTCGCCTGCCCGAGCGTCCTCGCTGGGGTTTCTCGCCTGTTCACCTTTATAGGGATACCACGGCGGCTCATACGACCGATCACGGCTCCAGGCCGCGCCGTTCTCGTTCCTCCGCAGCGCCGTAATCCCCGCCCGCGACGAGGTTCCGCAGCAGCCGCGTCCCCATCCCCCAGTACGGGCTCATCGTTCACCACCGCATCGGACCACGCCGCAGGCTACTCGGGAACCGCGGGTCACCTGCGAGCACTACGGGCGCCGCGGACAGGCGGTCGACCGGCCGGGGTCCCGCTATCCTGACGGTTCCGGCACAAGCGACCGTGGTCAGGGAGCCATCGATGGAGCCAGTGGTGCAGGTCCGCGACCTGCGGATGCGCTACGGGGACAACGACGTGCTGACTGGGGTCGACTTCGACATCGCCGCCGGCCAGGTCGTCTGCCTGCTGGGGCCGAACGGTGCGGGCAAGACCACGACCATCGAGATCCTCGAGGGGTTCAGGATCCGGTCGGCCGGTGAGGTCACGGTGCTGGGCCAGGACCCCGCTCACGCGGACGAGGATTGGCGGGCCCGCACCGGCGTCGTGCTGCAGTCGTGGCGCGACCACCCGCGGTGGACCCCGCGCCGGCTGCTGACCCAGCTGGGCGGCTACTTCGCCCCGTACTCCACGCCCGAGCGCACCCGCCCGCACGACATCGACCTGCTGCTCGAGACCGTCGGCCTGATGGACCTGGCCGACCGCAAGATCGCGACGCTGTCAGGCGGGCAGCGCCGCCGCCTCGACGTCGCGGTGGGCATCGTCGGGCGGCCCGAGCTGCTCTTCCTCGACGAGCCGACGGCCGGGTTCGACCCGCAGGCGCGGCGCGAGTTCCACTCGCTGGTGCGTGAGCTCGCCCGGGCCGAGGGCACGACCATCCTGCTCACCACCCACGACCTCGACGAGGCGGAGAAGCTCGCCGACCGGGTGTTGATTCTGGCAGCCGGCCGGATCGTCGCCGACGACACGATCGCTGGCCTGGCGCAGCGGGTGACGGGCGAGGCGCTCGTGCGGTGGACGTCATCAGGCGAACAGCGCAGCGAGTCGGTGGCCGACTCAACGGCATTCGTGCGGCGCCTGTTCGACGAGCACGGCGACGACGTGCACGACCTCGAGGTCCGCCGGGCCAGCCTCGAGGACGCCTACCTCGCGCTCGTCCAGCAGCACGAGGCCGGGCACGGCGAAGCCGCGGCCCGGCTCTTCGCGGAGGTGGCTCGGTGAGCAGGAGCACACCGCGGACCAAGCCCGGGTCGAGCCCGGCGGTGAACCCCATGAGGAACGCGATCAGGCTCGGCGCCAAACGCGGCTGGACCGAGTTCTCGCAGAGCATCCGCAGTGCCCAGGACCAGGGCTTCTACCTCTTCACCGCGGCGATCGCCGTGGGTTACCTGTACCTGCGGCGCGACACCGAGGTCGAGGGCACCGACCTGCTGGTGCCCTCGGTGGCGCTGCCCAGCATCCTCGGCGCCTTCATCGCCTTCGGGGTGATCATCGGCCCGGCCTACGCGCTGGCGATGGAGAAGGAGGACGGCACCCTGCTGCGGCACAAGGCCGTGCCGCACGGCCTGCGCGGCTACTTCACCGGGCAGCTGCTCTTCCAGTCGATGTCGCTCGTCCCGCAGCTGGTCGTGATCCTCGTGCCGAGCTTCCTGCTCTTCGACAACCTCATGGCCGAGCCGTCAGGGTGGTTCACCGTGGCGTGGGTGCTCCTGCTCGGGCTGCTCGCGACGATGCCGATCGGCATGGTCATCGGCGCCCTCGTGCCGAGCACGCAGAAGGTGGGCACCTGGGGGATGCTGCCGGTGCTCGTGCTGGCCGGCATCTCGGGCATCTTCTACCCGGTACAGATGCTGTGGGGCTGGGTGCAGGTCGTGGCCCAGGTTTTCCCGATGTACTGGATCGCGCTCGGGATGCGGTCGGCGTTCCTCCCCGAGCAGGCCGCGGCGCTGGAGATCGACGGCTCCTGGCGCACCACGCAAACCGTTCTCGTGCTGGGAATCTGGGCGATCGTGGGCTGGCTGCTCACGCCCATCGTGCTGCGGCGGATGGCGCGACGCCAGACCGGCTCGCAGGTCGAGGCGGCGCGCGACGCGAGCCTGCAGTGGGTGCGCTGACCCGGCTTCAAGCACCGGGCGTCCGCCAGCCGTTGACCGGCTCGGCCCTCAGGGAACGGAGGCCAGCAGGTCGGTCGGCGACGCAGATGCCCCACACCGCCGCAGTCGCGCGTGTTGTCGCGAGCATCGCCGCTCAGCAGGGAGCAGGCGGCCGACGCCAGGGGCCTTGCCTGGAAGCGATCAGGCGGGACTGGGCGTCGTGCCAGCGAGGGCCGTCATGGGACAGTTCGCCACAGCCGGTCCACCGGCATGACGTGGATCC
>CAZECO010000294.1:0-3058 GCA_964510455.1 uncultured Actinomycetes bacterium | reverse complement strand
ATCCGCGCCGGACAGCTTCCGGCCGGCACCTCCCCGGCCCGCGTGATCCGCCACGACGGCGGGTCCCTCCTGGTGATCACCCAGGATGGACCGCTCTCCCTGCGTCCTCACCCCCGTCTCGAGCCGCAGCCCACGGTCGGCGACTGGCTGGCCGTGCGCGTCCCGCCCGATGCCGGCTGGGACGCGGCACGCATCGACAGCGTGCTGCCGCGCACCTCGCTGCTGCGCCGGGCGACCGCCGACGGGACCGGCGTCCAGTCGCTGGCCGCGAACGTCGACGTCGTCCTGATCGCCTGCGGCCTCGACCGGCCGGTGCGGGCCGGGCGCGTGCAACGCGTCGCCGCCCAGGCGTGGGATGCCGGTGCGGAACCGGTCCTCGTGCTGACCAAAGCCGTGCGCGGTGCTGCCGTCGACCTGCAGCGTCTGGAGCTCGAGAACCCGGGCCTGCGGGTGCTTCTGACCTCCGCCGTCGAGCACGTCGGGCTCGCGCAGGTCCGCGCAGTGGTCGCCGGCCGGACCGCCGTGCTGATCGGCGAATCGGGCGCCGGGAAGTCGACGCTGGCCAACACCCTGCTCGGCCGTGACGAGGCTGCCGTCGGGGCCGTTCGGGAGCGGGACGGCAAGGGCCGGCACACCACGACGGCACGGCAGCTGCACCTGTTGCCCGGGAATGACGGCGGCGCGCTCATCGACACCCCGGGCATCCGGGCGGTGGGGCTGTCCACAGACGCCGAGTCGGTCGACGCGTCGTTCGACGAGATCCAGGAACTGGCGGCCTTGTGCCGGTTCAGCGACTGCGGCCACCTCAGCGAGCCGGGGTGCGCGGTGCTCGACGCGCTCGCGGACGGCCGATTGCCGCAGGCACGCTACGACTCGTGGCGCCGGCTGCAACGGGAGGTCGCCAGCGCCGCCCTGCGGTCCTCGCCCCACGAGCTGCGCAAGTACGGCAAGCAGTTCGCACGGATGGCCAAGGAGGAGGCCGCCCGCAAGCGTTCCTAGCGCCCGCGATCGTCGGTGGAGCCGTTGGTCGTCGGTGACTCTCCGGCCTTGCTGTGCCAGAGTGAGCTGTCGGCACCAGCCCGTTCGCGTTCGCGAACGAGCCGGGATCGGGAAGAGGCTGCGCGTGAGTCGGGCGATCACGAACTCGGTGGAGATCGACCGCGCTCCCGACGCGGTGTTCGAGTACATCACCGACCTGCTGCGCGAGCACGAGTGGAACGACCAGCTTCGCAGCGTGGACCGGCTGACCGACGGACCGCTGAGGCTTGGCAGCAAGTACCGCGTCGAGTTCGGACGCGGGATCGGGGACTCGGTCATCGAAATCGTCGGATTCGACCCGCCCTCGTCCTGGCAGACAACCTCGACCTCCAGGCACCTGGACGTACAGCTCGCCGGAAGGGTCGTGCCGGCGAGCCGCGGAAGTCGGGTGATGCTGGAAACGACGCTGCTCCCGCACTGGCCGCTGCGCCTGGCCTCGCCGCTCCTCAACCGCACCATGCACGACAGCTGGAACAAGCACCTGCATCGCATCAAGGAAATCCTCGAAGCGGAACCCGGCGGCGACCACTGATCCTGGCCACCCACCAGATGAGAGCCACCGGAACCCGCGCCCTTGGTGTCATCGGTCTCCGAGCCAAGCCCGGTCAGGAGCGGTCAACGAGGTATCAAGCCCGTGGGAATGACGGCCAACGCGTCGGAACTTCGGGCATCCCCCAGAAACTGAGCGCGCGATCCGGGACAACCCCGAAATACCGACGCGTTCGCCATCACACCCCGCCGCCCAAGGCCAGCGAACGACCAGGCGGGCGGAATGCTGCGGGCTCGACAGCGGGCTTGACCGGGCTTGACCCTGCCTTGCCCACGAGGTGTGCCCGAAACCAGCCGCCAGGTGAGAATGGCACTGCCGAGCGGCTTGTTGGCGGACGAATCATCGATCCGTCGAGCATGGAAGGACTGCCGATGCCCATCGCCGCGGACCATCGCGCCGACATCGAAGCAATCCTGGCTCGCCGCCACGACAATGGCGCCGACCTCTGGACGACCCCCGACCGGCGGTTGACCAAGGGCAGCCCGTTCTCCGCACTCCAGAGCGCGCTGCTCCTGCTCGAGCTGGGCATGGATCCGGCCGACCCCGTTCTGGCCGGCGTCGCTGAGCTGTTCTGGGGCGCTTTGCGCGACGACGGGCGGTTCAAGCTCTCCCCGCAGGGAGCGATCTATCCCTGCCACACGATCAATGCCACCCACCTGCTCTGCGAGCTCGGGTATGCCGCCGACCCCAGACTCGCCCCCACCTACCGACACCTCCAGCAGATCCAACACGACGACGGCGGGTGGCGCTGCACCAAGTTCAGCTACGGCAGGGGGCCGGAGACGGCCTGCTCGAACCCGGGACCGACCCTGACCGCCTTAAACGCGTTCCGCTTCACAGCGCCGGACGATCCGGCACTCGATCGCGCCGTCGACTTCCTCCTCCGACACTGGAGCACCCGAACGCCGATCGGGCCGTGCCACTACGGAATCGGGACTCTCTTCATGCAGGTCGAGTATCCGTTCGGCAGCTACAACCTGTTCGTGTACGTCTACGTACTCTCGTTCTACGCACGGGCCAGGTCGGACGAGCGCTTCCACGAGGCGCTGGCAGCCCTGCAGTCCAAGGTCCGCGACGGCCAGATTGTGGTCGAGCGCGTCAACCCCCGGCTCGCCGGTCTGACGTTCTGCCGGAAGGGCCAACCGAGCCATCTGGCCACTCAGCGCTATGAGGAGATCCTGCGCAACCTCCGATAAGGCGGGATCGATCGTGAGGCCGGGTGGGCGTCCGGGACGGCGGCGGGCCGGGCAGGCCTCCGCCTGGTCGAGGAGCCAACGACCCGTCACTCAGGGCTGTGAACCTATGCGGGGTGAGCCGCCCAGAACTCGCGCACATGCCCGATGAACTCGGCGGGCGATTCCAGTGGAACGAGGTACGCGGCTCCGTCCACCACGCGGGTCGTCCCGTGCGGGAGCAGCGCTGCAGCCGCCCGCATCTGCTCGGGCGACCAGTCCGGATGCGCGGAGCCGG
>CAZECO010000293.1:1510-3083 GCA_964510455.1 uncultured Actinomycetes bacterium | reverse complement strand
AACCCCCAACCGCCGGTTTTGGAGACCGGTGCTCTACCAATTGAGCTACGACCCTTTGGGTCGGCTGCCCTGGCATGCGATTTCGAGCTGGACCCGATTTCGAGCATGACGAAGCAACCGACACATTCGCGCCAGTTTAGGCCCAAGGGGCGCTGCTGGTCCAATCCTCGTCCGCCTCGAGTGCGGGCGCTTTGCCAGAATAGAGACATGACAACGCCTGACAGGATCTCCCGCCGCGTGGGCTCGATCGGCGAATCGGCGACGCTGGCGGTCGATGCCAAGGCCAAGGCGCTGAAGGCTGCGGGCCGCCCGGTCATCGGGTTCGGCGCCGGCGAGCCCGACTTCCCGACACCGGACTACATCGTGGCGGCCGCGGTGGCCGCCTGCGCCGATCCGGCGATGCACCGCTACACGCCGGCACCGGGCCTGCCCGCCCTTCGCAAGGCTGTGGCGGACAAGACGCTGCGCGACTCCGGGCTGCAGGTCGCCCCGGAGCAGGTGCTGATCAGCAACGGCGGAAAGCAGGCCATCTACAACGCCTGCGCAACGCTGCTCGACCCGGGCGACGAGGTGCTCCTGCCGTCTCCGTACTGGACGACCTACCCGGAGGCCATCGCCCTGGCCGGCGGGGTTGCGGTGATCGTCCCCACCGATGAGCTGACCGGTTACCGCACGTCGCCGGCGCAGCTCGACGAATACGTCACGGACCGCACCAAGGTGCTGATGTTCGTCTCCCCCTCCAACCCCACCGGCGCGGTCTACTCCCCCGCCGAGGTGGAGGCGATCGGGCAGTGGGCGGCCGAGCGCGGCTTGTGGGTGATCACCGATGAGATCTACGAGCATCTGGTGTACGGCGATGCGCAGTTCGCATCCATCCCCGCGCTCGTGCCCGCCCTGGCCGACCGCTGCATCGTGGTGAACGGCGTGGCGAAGACCTATGCGATGACCGGGTGGCGGGTCGGATGGATGATCGGCCCGACCGACGTGGTGAAGGCGGCCGGCAACCTGCAGTCGCACTCGACCAGCAACGTCTGCAACGTCGCCCAGGTGGCGGCCCTGGCGGCGGTGAGCGGAGACCTGTCGGCTGTCGCCTCCATGCGCGAGGCGTTCGACCGTCGCCGGCGCGCAATCGTGGAGCTGCTCAACGCCATCCCCGGCATCAGCTGCCCGGAGCCGGAGGGCGCCTTCTACGCCTACCCGTCGGTCAAGGGCGTGCTCGGCCGTCCGATCCGCGGCCGGACCCCTGCGACGTCCAGCGAGCTGGCCGCGTTGATCCTCGATGCCGTCGAAGTGGCCGTGGTACCCGGCGAGGCGTTCGGCACGCCCGGGTACCTACGGTTGTCGTACGCGCTCAGCGATTCCGACCTCGCGGAGGGCGTGGGCCGGATCGCGGCGCTGCTGGGCGAGGCTGAGTAGCGCCCGATAGCGGGACGTCTGCGCTGCGGTTGCCACGGCCGGTTCTCCAGATGCGTGCCTTGTTCGAGTCGTTCAACGGCCCGCGCTCGTCGGCGCCGGTCCGAATCGGTGCACCTCGGGCCGGGCGGCGCGGTCGGCCGTGGCCGGCGGCCGCTGG
>CAZECO010000293.1:0-1410 GCA_964510455.1 uncultured Actinomycetes bacterium | reverse complement strand
GGGGATGGCGAACGCGTCGGAATCCCGGGCATCTGCACGAACTGAGCGGGAAGACCCGGGGATGCCCGAAATATCAACGCGTTGCCCATCACCAGGCGCGGTGGCGCACAAGAATCGGCCAATGCGGGTCAGCTGCTCCGCGGGGGAGGTCCCCAGCCGTCAGCCGGCCTGCCCGTGCCGGCCGGCGCCTCGTGCGAACGCGGCCGCCCCGGTCTGCGCCTCCTGCGACGCCAGCACCGCCAGGCCGCCGGCGGTCTCCCGATGCAGGGCAGCATCCAGCGGCAGGTCCCACTGCTCCCGGGCGCTGGCAAGGTCCGCCCGCAGGCACTGCTGCGGGAGTCCCGCCAGCTCGCGGGCCAGCTGCAGCGCAGCCGCCAGCGCGCCGCCGGGATCGGCCAGGCGGTTGGCCAGTCCGATCGCCAGGGCCTCCTGCGCGCCGACCGGCCGACCCGTGAGGATCATGTCCATCGCCCGGCTGTGCCCGATCAGTCGCGGGAGCCGCACCGTCCCGCCGTCGATCAGCGGGACGCCGAACCGCCGGGAGAAGACCCCGAACACGGCATCGGCGGCGGCCACCCGAAGATCGCACCACAGCGCGAGCTCCAACCCTCCTGCCACCGCGAACCCCTCCACCGCGGCGATCACCGGCTTGCTCAGCTCCAGCCGGGTCGGACCCATCGGTGCCGCGGATCCGAGCATCGGTGCTGACAGCGCCACCTCGTTGGGCCGGCCTTGGGCGATGGCCACGAGGTCGGCCCCCGAGCAGAACGTGCCGCCGGCGCCGGTGAGGATCGCCACACGGGATCCGGGGTCGTCCTCGAACGCACGGAAGGCTTCGAGGAGCCTCCCAGCAGTGACGCGGTCGACCGCGTTCCGCCGCTGCGGACGGTCGATCGTCACGACCGTGGCGGGTCCGTCGACGTCCATGATGACGCTCACGGCCCAATCCTCCCACCGTCCAGGACTCCCGAGAGCCTGCGCCGCACGACGCTGAGGCCCAATGCGGCGAGCAGGGCGAAGCCCGCCCCGACGAGGAAGGTCGCGGTCGGGCTGCCGGCCTCCAATAGGACACCGGCCAAGACGCTGCCGACCAGCAGGGCGAGGCCCGAGGTGACGTTGAACAGGCCGAACGCCGTGCCCCGCAGCTCGCCCGGCGCGAGCAGCGAGACCATCGCCGCCAGCACGCCCTGCGTCATGATGCAGGCCCCGCAACCCGGCGCCGATCAGCACCGCGGCCCCCCCTTGCGCAGCCGCCAGCACGAGTTGGGCGCCCGCCAGGGCGAGCACGCCCGGAAGCAGCAGCGAGAACCACCGGCCACAGTCCAGCTGCGCTCCCGCCCGGAGACGGTGTCGCGGCCGCGACGACATTCATCACCACCAGGACCAGCGGCACCGCGGCCAGCGACATGC
>CAZECO010000292.1:0-3092 GCA_964510455.1 uncultured Actinomycetes bacterium | reverse complement strand
TCGCGGTGGCCTTCGAGTCCGGCGATGGCGAAGGATGGCCGGCGGAGTCGGAGGATCTGCGGCTGCGGGTGGTGCTGCGGCGGGTGTAGCGCGTCAGCGTGTGGCCCGTGGTGGCATGCCCTCTCGCGCGGTCAACCTCCGGCGGGAGCGCTACGGAAACCCGTCCGAATCGGCCGGATCTGGCCGATTCTGCAATGGATCGGGAGGCGCACGCCGACCGCCCCGGCAGGGGTCCCGGCTCCCGCACGAAACCCGGCAGAATCGGCTAGATATGTCCGATGCCGCACGGAATCCGGTGATCAGACGGCCGGCCGTGACCAAACGCGCCCGGCACCCTGCTCTTCCGGGGGTTTCTCCGCAACAGCCGTGGAAGTTCCACGCCAGCGACTGCGCATCCATGAACGTCAGGTCGAGTCGATCACCGCAACGCGGACCGGGGCGCTGATCCCCCGCACCGAGACCTCCCGCTCATCGATGATGCCCGCTGGCGCCGCCTCGGCGAGGACGTCGGCCGTCGCGAGGATCTCCCCGCCTCGGGCGAGCGCACAGACCCGCGCCGCGACGTGGACGCCGAGCCCCGTGTAGTCGGCCCCGGCCCGGTTGGCCTCGGCTGTGTGCAGCCCGATGCGCACCCTGATGACCGCGTCGGCATCCGGCTGGCGGTCCGCGCGGAGCGCACGCTGGATGGCGATCGCCGACGCGAGTGCCGGGCCGGCGTCGTGGAATGCGGCGAAGAATCCGTCGCCCGTGGAATTGACGGTCTCTCCCCCGGCGTTCGCGATGAGGCTGCGCAGCGTCTCGTCGTGCCAGCGCAGCCGCTGAGCCCATGCGACGTCACCCAGCCGCTCGGCCAGCTGGGTGGAGGACTCGACATCGGTGAACATGAACGTCCGGTGCACCTTGGTCCGCTCGCCGCGGCGCTCCGACGCGGCACGCAGTGCGAGGGCCGCTGCACCGGCGTCCGGGGCGGCGCCGAGGCGCTGGAACGTATCCAGCGCCACTTGCAGTTCGAGGTCGGCGTCCTCCTCATCATCGAGGTCGCGCAGCGCGCCGGCCAGCAGAGCCCTGGCTCGGGCCACCTCGTACGGCGCGCCGACATCGCGCCAACCGCGGATCGCGCGCCGCAGCTCACGGGCCGCACCCTGCGCGTCACCCTCGGCCAGCAGAACCCGACCGAGCGCGACTCCCCGACCGGCGTCCAGCGCCGGGGTCGGGTATGGCGCGACGATCTCGCCGAGTTCCTCGGCCGCCTTCCGAGCGCGCCCCACCTCGCCGGCCGCCAGCGCGATCTCGACCTGCGCCCCCAGCAGCAGTGCCCGCCCAGGTGACAGGTCCCAGGTCTCGTCGGCGAGAGCCCGGTCGATCTGTACCAGGGCACCGGCGGAGTCGCCCTTGGCGAGGCGGATCAGCGCACGGGCCGGCTGGGTTGTCCGCCCCCGCGCGTCAGCCTCGCGCAGCGCGGCCTCGGCGGCGGCGTAGTCGCCGCGCAGCCGGCGGATCTCGCCGATGGCGTAGAGGCCGTCGGCGATGGGCGGGACGGCGTTGTAGGGCCGCAGTTCCTCGGTCGCCCGTTCCAGCTCGTCCTCGGCCTGTTCCCACGCCCCCCGCACAGCGTTGATCTCCGCCCGATGGATCCGGCACACCCCCGGGAAGCCGGACACATCCTGGCGCTGGCAGTAGCGCTCGGCCTGCTCGATCCACTCACTGGCCCGCCCATAATCCCCCAGCTCACGACATGCCGCGATCATCCGACAGCAGGTGATCCCCGCGCAGTACAGCGACAGCTCACCGTTCACGGCGGAGACCGACGCCTCCTCCAGCAGCACCAAGCCGTCCAGCGCGGTGCCGGTGACGATCTTCAGCTCTCCCAGGTTCGCGAGCGCATGCGCCCGCAGATCGGCGTCGGACGCCCGTTCCCCGATGGCCGTCGCCTGCTCCGCCAGGCTGAGGGCGACGTCGAGGTCGCCGGCGTTCAAGGCCATCTGGCTGCGGACCAGGGCGAGCAGCCCGTGCGCCGGGGACTCGCTGGTGGAGGTCAGGAGCCGCTCGGCTCGACCCACCCAGCCCGAGGCGATCGATGGCCGGCCGGCGTAGAAGTACTCCCGCGCGACTTCAAGCGCCACATAGGCCGCCCGCTCGTTCGCCCCCTCGGTGAGGTGGGCTTGGAACGCGCGCTCCATCATCTCGATCTGCACATCGGCCCGCGCAGTGAAGAACGCGGCCACTGCCAGCGCTTCCAGGTCGTCCGCCGGGAGGGCTGACCTCCGGTCCGCCTCGCTCAGCCGCTCGAAGGCGGTCTGCCAATCGTGCCGCAAGAGAGCGGCCCGACCAGCGCCAAGCAGGTCGACGGCTGCGGTCGGCGAATCGGGCAGGGATTCGGGCATCGGCTCCGATTCTGCAGGACACGACCCGTTCCGGGCGAGCCGACCAGCGGACTCAGCAGACCCCGAGAAGGAGGCGAACGTGGACGACCAGCAACCCGCCCCAGCTACGGCGGGCAACGGGGCTGTGCGGAATCAGGCGGGGAGTCCGGGTGAGGGTACTCGGGCGGCTGGCTGTGTCGATCCGGCTGACCGGTCTCGGGGCATCGGTCGCGCTCGCAGGTGATGCAGGATTCCAGGGGTCAGCGGCCTCTGCACAACGGCGGGGCTGCCGCGCGGGGATGGGTCGCTGGCCGCTGCTCCCGCCGACGGGGCGCCAGAAGGCACCGGCTGCCTGTTTGCACCCGCTGCGTGGGCGGATCGCCCCTGTGTCTGCACCCGGTGGGGGGCTTTGCACCCGTGGCGGGGGCGGATCGGCCGCGACACCCCTGGGAGCCCACGCTGCGGGTGCAAAGCCCCGCGACGGGTGCAACAACCGGGCCACGGACCGCCGGAAACACCCCCGCGACGGGTGCAAAGCCCCGTGACGGGTGCAGCTGCCCGCCGACACACCGGCACCCGCCCACCGGGGCCGGTCCCACGATCCGCCCTCGCGGGCGGAACCAGCCACCCGCCCAACTGCGCCACGGGCGTCTCCACCGGCCTCAGCCGCGCGAAGCCTCCGCCGTCGCCCGCAGCCGCTCCAGCGTCACCCGCATGGTGGCGCGGTTG
>CAZECO010000291.1:0-3105 GCA_964510455.1 uncultured Actinomycetes bacterium | reverse complement strand
CAGACCCCGGTGCGTGACTGATGAGCAACGAGATCCTGCGGGTGGAGGACCTGTCGGTGTCCTTCCCCACCGAGGACGGGGTGGTGCGCGCGGTCCGCGGCCTGTCCTACAGCCTGCGCGAGCGGGAGGTGCTGGGCATCGTCGGCGAATCCGGCTCGGGCAAGTCGGTGTCCTCGTTGGCGGTCATGGGACTGCTGCCCGGCAGCGCCCGGGTCGGCGGCAGCATCAGCCTCGACGACCAGGAGCTGATCGGAGCGCCGCGCAGGGCCATGCAGCGGCTGCGCGGCGCCCGGGTGGCGATGATCTTCCAGGATCCGATGACGGCTATGAACCCGGTGCACAAGGTCGGCGACCAGCTCGCCGAGGCGTACCGCGCCCATCACCGGGTGTCGAAGAAGGCGGCCTGGGCCAAGGCGGTCGAAGCCCTGGATGTCGTCGGCATCCCGCAGGCGGCACAGCGCGCCGGGGCGTACCCGCACGAGTTCTCCGGCGGCATGCGGCAGCGCGCCATGATCGCCATCGCCATCATCAACGACCCCGAGGTCATCTTCGCCGACGAGCCGACCACCGCGCTGGACGTCACGGTGCAGGCTCAGATCCTGGAGACCCTGATCGGGGTCAAGGAGCGGGTCGATGCGGCGGTTGTGCTGATCACCCACGACCTCGGCGTCGTCGCCAACATGGCCGACCGGGTGCTGGTGATGTACGCAGGACGCGCGGTCGAGACCGCGGACGTGCTCGACCTGTACGGGCATCCCCGGCACCCGTACACGGCGGGACTGCTCGGTTCGCTCCCCTCGCTGACCGGCTCGGAGGGCCGCCTCACGCCGATCCGAGGCACGCCCCCCTCGTTGATCAACCTGGGCGCGGGCTGCCCGTTCGCGCCGCGCTGCCCGTTGGCCGATGCCCTGTGCGCGCAGGAGCCGCCGCTGCTGGCCACGGATCGGCCCGGACACGACAGCGCCTGCCACCACTGGCGACGGGTCGCGGACGCACCGGACCCGCGCGCCTTGTTCCGGCAGGAGTCGCGATGAGCACCTCGGCGATGCCCGCGCCCGCCGCCGGGACGGTCGTGTACGAGCACCTGTTGGAGGTGACCGACCTCGTCAAGGAGTTCCCGGTGCGCGGCGGCGGCGTCATCCGGCGGGTCACCGGGGCGGTGCAGGCGGTCAGCGGCGTCTCGTTCAATGTCGACGCCGGCGAGACGCTGGGGATCGTCGGGGAGTCCGGCTGCGGCAAGACCACCACCGGCCGCGCCATCCTGCAGCTGCACACCCCCACCAGCGGCTCGGTCCGCTTCGAGGGGGTGGAGCTGACCGCGCTGAAGCCCGCGCAGCTGCGCCGGGTGCGCCAGGACCTGCAGGTCGTGTTCCAGGACCCCTACGCCTCCCTGAACCCGAAGATGCCGATCAACGACATCGTCGCCGAGCCGTTGAAGATCCACGGCAGGTGGGAGAAGGCCGCCGGCAGGAAGCGGGTGGCGGAACTGCTGGAGACCGTCGGACTGAACCCCGAGCACGGCAACCGGTATCCGCACGAGTTCTCCGGCGGGCAGCGGCAGCGGATCGGGGTGGCCCGGGCGCTGGCGCTGCGGCCGAAGATGATCATCCTGGACGAGCCGGTGTCGGCGCTCGACGTCTCGGTCCAGGCGGGGGTGGTGAACCTCCTGGAGGACCTGCAGGACGAGTTCGGACTGGCGTACGTGTTCATCGCCCATGACCTGTCGGTGGTCCGCCACACCTCCGACCGGGTGGCGGTGATGTACCTGGGCAAGATCGTGGAGATCGGCGCCGCTGCCGACGTTTACACCCGACCCGGCCATCCGTACACGGTGGCGCTGCTCTCGGCCGTCCCCGAACCGGATCCGGTGGCGGAGCGGTCCCGGGAGCGGATCCTGCTCGCCGGCGACGTCCCGTCCCCGCTCAACCCCCCGTCGGGCTGCCGGTTCCGGACCCGCTGCTGGAAGGCCGCGGAGGTGTGCGCCGCGGAGGAACCCGCGCTGGTGGACCGGGGCGGCGGGCATCCGGTGGCCTGCCACTTCCCGGAGGGGTGAGGCGTAGATCCATCTGAATCGCGATCAACACGTCATCCGCGGCGCATTGACCATGGTTCTGTTGGATCAAGCAGCCTGGCGCAACTGAAGCGCGGCGCGCACCTGTGCGATCAGGGCGTCGCCGTCGTCGAGGTCCGCCCACGTGAAGCGAAGCACGATCCACCCGGCATTGACCAGCCCGTTCTGCCGTGCCCTGTCCCGCCGAAAGGCCTGCGGGTCGCTGTGGAAGGCCCAGCCGTCGAACTCGATGCACACTCCGAGAGCCGGAAAGGCGATGTCGAGCACATAGCGCCGCCCGGCGATGGTGACCGCGTGGTTGGCCCTCCAGCCGGAGATGCCCGCCTGCTTGAGCAACCGGATCACCCTGTGCTCGCCGTGCGACTGAGCACCCACGGAAGCCTGATGAACGATCGACCGCAGTTGATCGGCCCCCCGGTGCCCTACCAGCTGGTGCGCGGTCCTCCGCAGCCGCTCCACCGTCGCTCTCCGCTGCTGCAGGGCGATCATCGCCGCTTCATGTGCCTGCTTGCGCGGCAGGAACCGGATGAGGTCCACCAGGGCGCAGTAGTCCGATGCCACCCATATGCCGGACCGCTCGACGGTCTCGGCGCCGGGGTGGCCCACTGCGAACCAGCGCGATGCGGAGTCGCGCGGGGCGATCATCCAGGGGACCTCCTTGCCCTTGAGGAGCCGGCTGTAGGGCGAATCCGGAATGAGGCACTGCGCCGACACCCCGGTCGGTACCACCGACGGATGATTCACAGCGATGATCCGGGTCGCAGTCGCGAGATCCCGCTTGGTGCCCGCCGCGACGAGGGCGCTGCGACCCTCCGCCTCCCAGTCCCCGCGCTTGACCTGCCGTCGGATCGTACTATCGCTCACATCGATCGCACGCAGTTGCCTGCGGCTGACAACACCTCCGTTGTCCGCGATCAGACGGTAGATCTCGCCAATGCCCACACATTGAGCATGCCGCTGAAGCCAGGTAGGCCGACTACGGCTGTGGAAATCGTGGAAGATCCATGAGAACCATGATCAACACGCCATCCGTG
>CAZECO010000290.1:0-3109 GCA_964510455.1 uncultured Actinomycetes bacterium | reverse complement strand
TCACACCGCCAGCATCACCCCCGGGTTCATCACCCACCCCGGGTCCAGCGCACCCTTGATCGCCCGCATCGCCGCGATCTCGGCGGCCGACCGGGTCAGCGGGAGGTACTCGCGCTTGGCCCGGCCGATCCCGTGCTCGGCGGAGATGCTGCCGCCGTGCGACGAGACGAGCCCCAGCACCGGCCCGTCCCAGTCGCGATGCGGGTCGATGACCTCCAGGTGCAGGTTCCCGTCGGCGAGGTGGCCGAACATGCCCAGCGTCGGACCCAGGGATCGCACCGCATCAGCGAAAAGATCCAGAGAATGCGACGGCAGGCTCACGTCG
The DNA here is from genome assembly GCA_964510455.1 of uncultured Actinomycetes bacterium. GTDB lineage: Bacteria > Actinomycetota > Actinomycetes > S36-B12 > CAVXYG01. Next base: position 2,784 of record CAZECO010000290.1, on the reverse strand, counting down.
AACTTCTGCACCACCGTCCCCGCCGCAGCAGCCGCAACGCCCCACGCATCCGTCAGCCCCTCGCGCACCTCCCACAGCCGGCGCTGCTCCGGCGCGGACACCGCCACGACCGCGTCCGCCCGATCCGCGATCGCCTCCAGGTCGGTCGCCTCCACCAGCAGGTACCACGGCGCCTCCGGCACGCCCGGCAGGCCTCCGACCAGCTCCCGGCTGGCGTGGTCCAGCGCCTCGGCCGCGTAGAGGTCCAACCCGGAGCGCCGCACCCGGCCGACCACCGCGAGCCCCTCCGCCAGCGTCGAAACGGGCAGGAGCGCCAGCATCGTCGGCGGCGCCGGCGGATGCAGCCGCAGCCGCGCCGCCGTCACGACGCCCAGCGTCCCCTCCGACCCGACCAGCAGCTGGGACTGCGAATAGCCGGTGTTGTTCTTCACCAGCCCGGACAGGTCCGACAGCACCGAGCCGTCGGCCAGCACCGCCTCCACGCCCACGACCTGGGCGCGCATCATGCCGTACCGGATCACGCGGATACCGCCGGCGTTCGTGGCGACCATCCCGCCCACCGTCGCCGTCCCGCGGGCCGCGAGGTCGACGCCGAATGCCCACCCGGCCGCCGCGACGTGCGCCTGCAGCTCCCCCAGCGTCACCCCCGCGCCGACGGTCACCTGCCCCGCATCGACGTCCACCGCACCGAAGTCGCGCAGCCGCGACGTCTCCAGCAGCACCGTCTCCCGCGACGACGCCGGAACCGCGCCCCCGACCAGGCCGGTGTTGCCGCCGCGCGTGGTGACGGCGTACCCCGACCGCAGCACCTCGCCGACCTCGGCGGCCGACGCAGGCCGCACGATGTCCACCACGCTGCCGGTGAACCGTCCCGTCCAGTCGACGACCTGCTCACTCATGGGGCGAGCTCGCGCTCCGCAGACGACGGCTCGCGCGCCGACCCCGCCTGCCGCTTTCGCCCGCTCTTCGCGCGCCCGGCTCAACCGCCCCGGACCACCCCTCGACCACCTCCGCGTACTCCGGCGTGAACTGATACCCGCTGTGCGTCGACAGGTCGGAGCGGTCGTCGAGCTCGCCGACCGGGACGTCCCCGGCCCCGCCGTCATCGGAGAACACGCGGAAGCCGATGGGGTCGGCGCGCCGGTACAGGTTCACCCAGGCGACCCGGCCGCGCAGCGACCCCTGCGGTGCCGGTGGGAGGGCCCCGGAAGCGGTCGGCGCGTCCGGTGCGGCGCTGTCGAATCCCCAGGCCCCATCAACAGGCGCCGTGCCCAGAGCGTCCGGCCCCAGCGCGCCCGGGAACAGCCGCCCGAACCAGGCGCGCAGCTGGGAGCCGTAGGTGACCAGGCGGACGCGGGCCAGCTGCTCGTCGCTCAGCCTGGACGCCACCGCGGCGGCGATCACCGAGCCTTGGCTGTGGCCGGACAGGATCACCACTCCGGGATCCGCCAGCGTCTCCCGCACCCGCCGCGTGATCTCCGGCACCACGCGCTCGCCGTAGCACGGCGGGCCGAGGGGATGGCCGACCCGCGGCCAGAAGGTCGCGATGTCCCACATGACGCCGGCCTGGCGCCGCGCATCCGGGGAGGATCGCACCTTGCTGGCCGCCAGGAGCAGGCCGGCGCCGATCGCGATGGCGGCGTACAGCCCCACATTGCCGACGATGCGCAGCCACTCGAACCTGCTCCACGGAGGCTCGCCGTTGATCGCGCCCGCGGCCGCCACCAGCGCAACCGCCACCGTGACGATGCTGATGAATCCCACCAGCCGCTCGCCGCGGTGCGTGAACGCCGCCGACACGCGCGCGCCGGTACAGCGCTCCCGGTCGGATTCGGCGACGCCGTCGTCCACCACCTGCTCGGCGATCGCCGCCCCCGCCCGTCGCGGGAAGCGCAGCCGCACGGCGATCACGACACCCGCCACCGCGATCGCCCACACCGGCAGCAGCGTGGACACCCACAGCAGCACGCTGGGGATGACCAGCGTCTCCTGCGGGGGTTGGGCGACGTCGAAGGTGGCCTCGCCGTCCACCCGCAGCGTCTCACCCTCCCGGAGGCCGACCACCGCCCGGCTGACAACGGATGCACAGGTCTCGATGCAGCTGTTCTCCAGCGTGATGCTGTCCTGCCCGGTGCTGATGGTCGCGCTGGTGGCGGTCAGCCCCGGCAGCGCGGACGCGGTGCCGCCGGCGTCATCGGCGTAGAGCTCAGCGACCACGATCGTGCCGCTGACCACGACGAGGCCGTCGTCCTGCCGCACGACGGCGTCCCGCACGACCACGCCGCCCTTCGACGACAGCTGCCACTCGGGCTGGTCCTGCAGTGCCAGGGCCGGTGCCGCGGCCGAGGTGATCTGTTCGTAGCTGGCCTGGATGGTGGTGACCGGCTGGTCCCCGTTGAGCACATCCGCGGACCCCACCGCAGCCACCACGGTGAACGTCAGCGCGACCCAGGTGGCTGCGCCCAACAGCACTGCCGGCGCCGCTCCGCCCCAGGCGTGCTCATTGCTGCGACCGGGCCGCAGGTCCCGCTGCAGCAGCCGCCCGCCCCACAGCACCAGGGCGATCACCGCCGCCGCAAGCGCCGTCCCGACGATGGCGTCCGCCTCGGACCCTGTCGACCTGGCCAACAGCAGCCCGATCAGGATCGTCCCGATGGCTCCCGCACCGGCGAGCCACGCGGCCTTCGCCGACCGGGAGGCGAAGGTCAGGAACGCGACGATGGCGATCAGCGGCAGGATGATGGCGCCGATGAACAGGTTGTTCCCGAACAGGTTCCGGCCCTC
>CAZECO010000289.1:0-3110 GCA_964510455.1 uncultured Actinomycetes bacterium | reverse complement strand
AGATCCGGGTGAGGCTGCGACGGATGTCGCGGGAATCGGCAACGACGCGGTCGGCTTGTGGACCGTGATCGGCAGGCACCATCGGCCTGACCTCCTATCCGCCTCGCAGGGCGGTCGGTGGGCCCGTCTCGCAGGACGGCTTTGAGGAAGTGGTCTCCCTGACGGTAGCACCGGGCAGCAGCGGGCCCGCATCCGCACCCGGTCCGAGACGGCCGAGAGCGGACCCGGATGTTGGCACGCATCATGACCCGTCACAAGTGCACGTGGGTCCGCAGCGTGTGACATTGATCACAGAACGGTCACCATATTGGGTCGATGTACGAACCCTGTCACGATATTCCTCGACCGCCTGTCATACTCTGCGTAGCGGTCGCGCTGCGTGAAACAACACAGTGCGAGCACATGGGGGAGAATTCCGAGGGGGCAGGGGATATGGCATCCGATTACGCACGAGCACTCGGGGCTCGGCTTCGCTCCATCCGACAGCAGCAGAACTTGTCGCTGCAGGGTGTCGAGGAGAAGTCCACGGGCGCCTGGAAGGCGGTCGTGGTCGGGTCGTACGAGCGCGGCGACCGCGCCATCACGGTCGCGAAGCTGGCTGCACTGGCAGACTTCTACGGGGTTCCGGTGACCGAGCTCCTCCCCGACGGTGCGGCGGCCGCTTCGATCGAGCCCCCGCCGCGGGTCGTCATCGACCTGGCCAAGCTCGCAGAGATGCCCTCCCATGCCAGTCAGCCCCTGCTGCGCTACGCGGCCTCGATCCAGGCGCAGCGCGGCGACTACAACGGGCGGATCCTGTCGATCCGGCAGGACGACTTGCGCACACTGGCAGTGATGTACGACCGCCGACCCAGCCAACTCGCCGAGGAGCTCATCGCCTGGGGTGTCCTCAATCCCGAGGCCCGCAGCTCCATCGAAGATGTCCCCGTGGTCAGCGCGCCCCAGCAGCGTTCCCGCGCTGCAGCCGGGGTCCTCGGCCTCTCCGACGGAACGGCGCCCGCGTCCCAGACGGGGTGAGCGGGATCGGCTGAGCGCGGGCCCTCCCGCGCACGTCGGCGCCGTGCCCAGGCACGCGTCAGACGCCGCCGGCCACACCGACCATGTGGACGCGCATCCCGTTGGTCGTGCCGGGAACTCCCGGGGGCACGCCCGCGATGATCACGACCTTGTCGCCCGGTCGCACCCGATCCAGTGCCAGCAGCGCGGTGTCCACCTGCTGCACCATGTCGTCGGTGTGCTTCGCCGGGGACACCCGGAACGTCTCGATGCCCCAGACGACCGACAGGATGCTGCGGACCGCCGGGTTGGGCGTGAACGCCAGCAGCGGGATCTCGGGCCGGTGCCGCGCGATCATCCGTGCGCTGGCGCCGGTCTCGGTGAAGGCGATGATGTACTTCGCGTTCACATCGCGGCCCACGCCGACAGCCGCGCGGGTGACGGCGCGCGCGGTCGAACCCATGGGCTCGAGCGCGAGGGCCGGCAGGGTGTCGAGCGCCTCATCCTCGACGATCGACACGATCCGCGCCATCGTCCGGACCACGTTCGGCGGATCGACGCCGACGCTCGTCTCGCCGGACAGCATGACGGCGTCGGTTCCGTCGAGCACCGCGTTCGCGACGTCACTGGCCTCCGCACGGGTGGGCCGACTCGCGGTGATCATCGACTCCAGCATCTGCGTAGCGACGATGACCGGCCGGCCGTAGCGCCGGGCCAGGTGGATGGCGCGCTTCTGGACCATGGGCACCTGCTCCAGCGGCAGTTCGACACCCAGGTCGCCGCGGGCGACCATGATGCCGTCGAAGGCACGCACGATCTCCTCGAGGTTGTCCACCGCCTGCGGCTTCTCGATCTTGGCGAAGACCGGAAGCCGTCGCCCCTCCTCATCCATGATCTTGCGGACATCCTCCACGTCGGCCGCGCTGCGGACGAACGACAGGGCGATCAAATCGATCCCGGTGTGGAGGGCCCACCGCAGGTCGTCGGTGTCCTTCTCCGACAACGCCGGGACGTTGACCGCCACCCCGGGCAGGTTGATCCCCTTGGAATCCGACAGCACACCGCCTTCAATGGCTTCCAGGTGCACCTGCGGGCCGTCCACCGACAGCACCCGCATTGACACCTTCCCGTCGTCGATCAGCACCACGTCGCCGGGGCTCACATCGCCGGGCAGCTCCTTGTGGGTCGTCGAGCAGATGCTCTGATCGCCGGGAACGTCATCGGTCGTGATGGTGAAGGGGTCCCCGGCCTGCAGCGTGATCGGGCCCTGCGCGAACGTCCCCAGCCTGACCTTCGGGCCCTGCAGATCGGCCAGGATACCCACCCCGCGACCCGCATCATCGCTTGCGCGGCGGACGTGGACATAGCGCGCGGCGTGATCGTCGTACGAACCGTGGGACATGTTCAGGCGGGCGACGTCCATACCCGCCTCGACAAGGTCCTGGATCGCCTCGAACGACTCCGAGGCAGGACCCAACGTGCAGACGATCTTCGCGCGGCGCATGATGCGACAGTAGTCGCGGAAGCGGGCCCATCGCAGCACAGCCGCCTACTGCCCGCGCGGGTCCTGGGAAAGGGCGAGGTCGGCGCGCGCGGAGTCCCGCGGCGTCGGAGCGCTAGTTGGTGGCTCGCCGCCGCCGGGAGGCATCCGCGGTGCCGGGCACCGCTGGAAGGCAGCGCCTCCGGCCACGGGTCACAACACGCACCAAGCGTTCGAGCCGACGCAGGCCGGAGAGCGAGGTCGGCCCGCGGAGTTCAGCGGTGATCGGAGCATCGGTCGCGCTGGCTGCTTGCTCGCCACCGCCGGGAGCGATCCGCGGTGCCGGCCACCGCCGGGAGACGGCAGCGCCTCCGGTCCGGCCACGGGTCACAACGCGAAGCGCGACCCGTGATCAGCTACCCGCGCTCTCCGCAGCGGGCGGCGTTGACCACCCCGGCCTGTTGCCCGCGTCGGCGCATCCCGCCGGTACTCCCCTACACGGCCATCGGCCGCGCCGTCGGCGGGATCGGGGCCGGAAGGTTCGTGGAGCCCATCAGGTACTCGTCCACCGCAGCGGCAGCCGCGCGGCCCTCGGCGATGGCCCAGACGATCAGGGACTGCCCGCGCCCGGCAT
>CAZECO010000288.1:0-3140 GCA_964510455.1 uncultured Actinomycetes bacterium | reverse complement strand
ACCCCAGCCGCACCCCGGCCTTGCGGAAGCGGAGCTTCGGGTTCGCGCGGCCATCCAGGCACTGCGCGGCCAGGGCAGCGCGGCCCTGCTCGCGATGCGGTACGCGGAGCTCGGCATGATCCTGGCTGCCCAGACGCGCTACGTGGAGGCAGCCCGGGAGTACCAGACCGCCCTCGACTACATCCAACTGCTGAAGGCCGACGGGACCCATGAGCAGCAGCGCCTCGTGCGCATCACCTCCCTCTCGGCACCTCCGCCCGGCGCGGTGGACGTGGACCTGGACCGGCTGGAGGCGGAGGTCCGGGTGGCCCTGGTGGAAGCGCTGGCATCGGGCGGCGACCTGGATCGGGCGGACGTGGAGCTGCAATCCGCCCGTCGGCTGACCAAGGGGCTGCTCCGGCGCCGTCTGCGGCGGCGGCTGGACCGGGTGGCCGAACTCGTCGCGTCGGGTCCGTCGGCATCGATCGACCTGCCAGAGACCAGGCGCCGGCTGGCGCGGGCCACCGATCCGGTGCAGGAGCGGGCGCTGCGGCTGCGGCTGGCGAACGGCTACCTCGACGCAGGGGATTTCGACGCGGCGGTCCGGGAGTCGCTGCTGCTGGTGCGCGCCGCCGATGAGGTTGGCGACCATCTGGTCCGCGCCGGCGCCCGCCAGGTGCTCGGGCTTGCTCTGGAGGGGCAGGGGCGCGGGGAGGAGGGACTGGCGATCCTGTCGGACGCCTTCCGGGATCTGCGCAATCATGGGGACGCTGCCGGAATGATCGGGATGGCCGAGGCCCTGGCCCGACGTCTGTCCACTGCGGGCGATACCGCTGGGGCGGCCGCGGTGCTGCGGTCCACGGAACGGGCAGCAGCCCAGAGCGGTGACCGGGGCGCGGAACTCTCAGCGGCAACGGCGCTGGGCGTGATGCTGGACGAGTCCGGCGACCGGCCGGGCGCGATCTCGGTCCTGACCGACGTCGCAGCGCGCGCCGAGCAGTACGGGGAGCCGCTCGCCCGGGCCGACGCCCTGCACAGCGCCGCAGTCGCCCTCGGGCACAGCTCCCTCGCCGATGACCTCGTCGAAGCCCTCTCGCTGCTCGAAGAGGCCAAGCGGATCTACGCCGGCCAGGGCAAGCCCGACCGGCTCGCCGGGTGCGACCACGAGGCCGCGGCGCTGCTGGGCCGCAACGGCTCCTATGACGCCGCATCCGCCCGCTACCGGTCCGCCCTGCAGCAGTACCAGCAGCTGCCGCCAGACCTGCGCGACACCGGTGCCTGGCCGGACGAGGTGGCCGACTGCAGCGCGAATCTGACCTGGCTCGCCGGCGAACACCTGGTGGTCACCGAGACGCTGTTCCGTTCCGGCGGGCATGCGATGTCCCACGAGGAGGCCTGACCGGATGCCGGTACCGGTCACCACGGACGTGGCGGCCGCGGTGGCGGCCCTGAGCTCCGGAGCCCTCGTCGCAATCCCGACCGAAACCGTCTACGGGCTCGGCGCCTCCATCGAAGTGCCCGCGGCGGTGGCCCGGGTCTACGCCGTGAAGGGCAGGCCGGCCGATCACCCGCTGATCGTCCATATATCGGATGCCGCGCAGCTGCCGCGCTGGAGCGCATCGGTGCCGGGGTACGCCGAGGCGCTCGCCGAGGCGTTCTGGCCGGGTCCGATCACGCTGGTGCTGCCGCGTTCGGCGTCGGTGGGGGACTTCGTCACCGGCGGCGCGGATACCGTCGGCATCCGGGTCCCCGACCATCGGCTCGCGCTGGCGATCCTGCGGGGGCTCGATACCGGAGTCGCGGCGCCGTCTGCCAACCGGTTCGGCCGGGTCAGCCCGACCACCGCGCAGCACGTGCAGTCCGAGCTGGGCGAACTGTTGGACCCGGAGCGCGACCTGATCGTGGACGGCGGACCGACGCAGGTCGGCGTGGAATCGACGATCGTGGATTGCACCGGTGCGCAGCCGCGGCTGCTGCGGCCCGGCGGCATCTCCGCGCTGGACGTCGGCCGGGTCACCGGGCTGGTCGTGGCTGCGGCGGACAACCGTGTCAAGGCGCCCGGCACACTGGCCGCGCACTACGCGCCGACGGCGGTCGTCCGGATCGTGCAGGGCCCGGGCCCGGACGAGCCGCCGCAGCGCGATCCCGTCGTCGGCCTGATCGCCCCGCAATCGGTGCCCACCCCGCTGGGGGTGGTGCGGCTGCTGGCCCCGGCGACCGACGCTCAGTACGCCGCCGGGCTGTACTCGGCGCTGCGGGAGGCCGACGCGATGGGTCTGCACCAGGTCCGCGCGGTGCTGCCCGAGGGCGAGGGGCTTGCGGCGGCCGTCAGGGACCGGTTGCGCCGGGCGCAGCAGGGTTCCGGCGGGCGCGGCTGAGCGTCATCACCCGTAGCCCAGCTCGTGCAGACGCTCGTCATCGATGCCGAAGTGGTGCGCGATCTCATGCACCACGGTGATGTGGACCTCGTCGACGACATCCTCGGCGGAGTCGCAGATCCGCAGGGTCGGCAGCCGGTAGATCGTGATGCGGTCCGGCAGCACCCCGGAGTACCAGGTGTCGCGCTCGGTCAGCGGAATACCCTCGTACAGCCCGAGCAGCTGCGGTTCGGAGGCCGGCGGCTCATCCTCGACCACCACGACGACGTTGTCCACCAGTCTCGCCAACTCGTCGGGCACCTCGTCGAGGGCCCTGGCGACGAGGTCCTCGAACTGAGGACCCGGGATGTCGATCACGGTCCCAGTGTCACGTGCGAACTGTCCCCGACGGGGGCGACCCTGGCTTTGTCTGAAGCTCTATCGGTCCCCTATGCTTATGAACGCACCTCAATGGGTCGTGTCTCACGACGCCGAAGGCCCCCATCGTCTAGAGGCCTAGGACGCCGCCCTTTCAAGGCGGTAGCGCGGGTTCGAATCCCGTTGGGGGTACGCACCTCTTCGGAGGAGGCCTTGCACAAGGCCCCGTAGCGCAGTTGGTTAGCGCGCCGCCCTGTCACGGCGGAGGTCGCGGGTTCGAGTCCCGTCGGGGTCGCAGAAGGGCTGGGCGACCAGCCCTTTGTTCTTGGGATCGCCTCCTGAGAACGTCCGGCCAGGTAGCTCAGTTGGTACGAGCGTCCGACTGAAAATCGGAAGGTCGCCGGTTCGACCCCGGCCCTGGCCACC
>CAZECO010000287.1:0-3149 GCA_964510455.1 uncultured Actinomycetes bacterium | reverse complement strand
GCGACGTCGGCCACCCTCGCCGGGGCGTACCCGTTCCTCGCCGAGGCCGGGCTCGGCTCCGACGGCCTGCTCATCGGCACCGACACCCTCTCCGGAGGGGCGTTCGTCTACGACCCGTGGGTGCTCTACCAGCAGGGCATGATCACCAACCCCAACGTGCTGCTCGCCGGGGTCATCGGCACCGGCAAGTCCGCCCTGGCCAAGAGCCTGGCCACCCGGTCCCTGGCGTTCGGGATCCGCGTCTACGTCCCCGGCGACCCGAAGGGCGAGTGGACCGCGGTCGCCCGCACCGTCGGCGGCACCGCGATCACGCTCGGACACGGCATGCCCACCCGACTGAACCCGCTCGACGAGGGCCAGCGCCCCACCGGCATGGCCGACGAGGCGTGGCGCGCCCTGGTGTGGTCCCGCCGCCGCGACCTGCTCGGCGTCCTCGCCGAGACGGTCCTCGGCCGCGCCCTGCGACCGGTCGAGCACACGGCCGTGGACACCGCGCTGCGGGCCGCGTGCGGCGCCGCTGGAGTGCCAGCCGGGGCGGTGGCGCCGACCATGCCCGACGTCGTCGAGCACCTGCTCGCCCCTGCCGGGCGGACCCGCGCCGAGGCGGCCCTGCTCGCCGCCGACGGCCGCGACGCCGGCCACGCGCTGCGGCGCATGGTCCACGGCGACCTCGCCGGCCTGTTCGACGGCCACTCCACCACGCGGTTCGACCCCGCCGCGCCAATGGTGTCGCTGGACCTGTCCCGGGTCTCCGGCAACGACACCCTGCTGTCGCTGGTGATGACCTGCGCGTCGGCATGGATGGAGGCCGCCCTGCTCGACCCCGACGGCGGCCGACGGTGGGTCGTCTACGACGAGGCCTGGCGCGTCATGCGCCACCCCGCCCTCATCCGCCGCATGCAGGCCCAGTGGAAGCTGTCCCGCGCCTACGGCATCGCCAACCTCATGGTCATCCACCGCCTGTCCGACCTCGACGCCGTCGGCGACCAGCGCAGCGAGGCCCGCGCACTGGCCCAGGGACTGCTGGCCGACTGCTCCACCCGCATCGTCTACCGGCAGGAGGCCGACCAGCTCGCCGCATCCGCTGCCGCCCTCGGCCTCACCGAGACCGAGCGCGACCTGCTCGCCGGCCTCGGCGTCGGCCAGGGCCTGTGGCGGGTCCGCGACCGGTCCTTCATCGTGCAGCACCAGATGACCCACGGGGAGCACGAGGCGTTCGACACCACCGCCCGGATGCAGGCGACGCCGTGACGCCCACCGGCACCCGCGACCGCCCCGCGTGGGAGCTGTCGGACCTCGCGCTAGCCGCTATGGCCGCGGCCCTCGTGGCCGCGGCCGGCCTGTGGGTCGGGGCGTGGGCGGCGGCTTCCGTTCGCTCGCTCGAGCCGCCGGCGTTCGGTATCGCCGGCGCCGCTGGTCTGCTCGCAGACCCGGGCGATCCGTCCGCCGCGTGGGGCACGCCGATGCCCGGCCCGGTCCTGTACTGGACGGTCACTGGGCTCGTGCTGCTGGCCGCCGTGGCCGTGGCCTGCTCGATCTGGTGGGCGTGGCGCCGCCACTGCACGTCCCGCGCCCGCGACCCGCGCACCCTGCCCGGGATCGCCGGCCGCGCCGAGGTCCGAGCGGCCGCGGGGCCCCGCGCGGTGTCACGCCGTGCCCGGCACGCTCGTCCCTCCTTGCAGCGGCCGGCCCCGGAGCAGGTCGGACACCGGCTCGGCCGGGCCCGCGGCATCGATGTGTGGGCGTCGGTCGAGGACTCGATGATGCTGCTCGGCCCGCCACGCTCCGGCAAAGGCCTGCACCTGGTCATCCCGATGATCCTCGACGCCCCCGGCGCGGTCGTGGCCACCTCGACCCGGCCGGATAACCTCGCCGTCACCCTGCGCGCCCGCGAGCGCATCGGCCCGGTCGCGGTGTTCGACCCCCAGCAGCTCGCCGCCGGCGTGCCAGGCGGGCTGCGCTGGTCACCGGTCCGCGGCTGCGAACTGCCGCAGACCGCGATGATCCGCGCCCGCGGCCTGGCCGCCGGCACCGGCATGAGTCGCGGCGTCGAGGGCGGGGACTTCTGGGCCGGGCAGACCGAAGCCGTCCTGCGCGGCCTGCTCCACGCCGCCGCCGTCGACCGGCGCGGCGCGGCCGACCTGTACCGGTGGTCCCTGGACCCCGCCGGATGCGCTGAAGCCGTGGCGATCCTGGGCCGTTCCGGCGCCGCGCCCGGGTGGGACGACGCCCTCGACCAGGCCGTCCACGCCGACCCCCGAACCCGGGACTCGATCTGGCTCGGCGTCCGCCACGCCCTGTCGTCGCTGGCCGACCCGCGCGTCCTGGACGCGGTCACCCCGCGCCCCGGCGAGGCGTTCGACCCCGGCGAGTTCCTCACCGGCCGCGGCACGCTCTACGTGCTCGGCACCGCCTCCGGCGCCGGCGCCGCGGCCGCGCTCGTCGCCGCCCTGGTGGAGGACATGGTCGAGACAGCCCGGCGGATCGCCGCCGCCTCCCCGGGGGGCCGTTTGGACCCGCCGCTGCTGCTGGCTTTGGATGAGATCGGCAACCTCGCGCCGCTGCCGTCCTTGCCCGCACTGATGAGCGAGGGCGGCGGCACCGGCATCACCACCCTGACCGTGCTGCAGTCCCTGTCCCAGGCCCGCGACCGGTGGGGCGAGCAGGCCGCCAACACCATCTGGGACGCCGCCATCGCCAAGATCATCCTCGGTGGCGGCAGCAACGCCCGCGACCTCGCCGACCTCGCAGCCCTCATCGGCGACCGCGACGAGGACGTCCACAGCACCTCCCGCGACTCCCGCGGCGGACGCACCACCTCGTGGAACACCCGTCGGGTGCCCGTCATGGACAAGTCTCGGCTGAGGACCTTGCCGTTCGGAACCGGGGTGCTGCTGTTGCGGTCCGCCCCGCCGATCGTGCTCGACCTGCAGGCTTGGACTGGGCGACGCGACGCGGATGTGCTCATCGAGGACCGTGCGGCTCTCGAGGATCAGTTGCGAGATGCGCGGGGCACTCCCTGAGTCTGTGCCACGCCCTTTCGATGCGCCTCCGGCCGCCCTCGACAGGTTTGAGGGTGGTCGAGGACTGCGTGATAGGCGGCGAAGTGACGCGGTTCGCGGGTGCGTCCTGGGACTTTCGTGAGCAAG
>CAZECO010000286.1:0-3151 GCA_964510455.1 uncultured Actinomycetes bacterium | reverse complement strand
GTTCGCGGTCGGGTTCCGGGGGTTCCGGCGGCGCGACGTGCAGACGGTGGCCTGACCGACTGCTGCTCTGCGCGGTCAGCGGTTGATCCACCTCTGCATGCGCTCGGGGTAGCGATCGCCCTGGACGACGATCCGGTCGGCCGCAGCGCCGAGTCGGGCGAGGTCGGTCGCGGTGAGCTCGACGTCGACCGCGCCGATGTTCTCCTGCAGGCGGTGCAGCTTCGTCGTCCCGGGGATCGGGACGATCCCCGGGTGCTGGGCCAGCAGCCAGGCCAGCGCCACCTGCGCGTTGGTGGCGCCCTTGTCCGCGGCGATCGCCGCCAGCGCGTCGACCAGGTCCTGGTTCGCCGCGAGCGCCTCGGATGTGAACCTGGGCAGCCTGCTGCGCAGGTCGCCCTCCGCGAAGGACGTGGACGGGGTGATCGTCCCGGTGAGGACGCCCTTGCCCAGCGGGCTGAAAGGCACCAGCCCGATCCCGAGCTCCAGCAGGGTGGGCAGGATCTCGGCCTCGGGCTCGCGCCACCACAGGGAGTACTCGCTCTGCAGCGCGGTGACCGGTTGGACGGCGTGGGCGCGGCGGATGACCCCCACTCCTGCCTCGGACAGGCCGAAGTGCTTGACCTTGCCCGCGTCGATCAGGCCCTTCACCGCGCCGGCGACCTCCTCGATGGGCAGGTCGGGGTCGACGCGGTGCTGGTAGAGCAGGTCGATCGCGTCCACCCGCAGGCGGCGCAGCGATTCCTCGACGCCGGCCGCGATCGTCGCCGGCCGGCTGTCCAGCCCGCTGGACCGGGCGCCGTCGAAGGAGAATCCGAACTTGGTGGCGATGACGACCCGATCGCGGACCGGTGCCAGGGCCCGTCCGACGAGCTCCTCGTTGAGGTACGGGCCGTACACCTGCGCGGTGTCGAAGAAGGTGACCCCCGCGTCCACGGCCGAGCGGATCAGGTCGATGCCGCCGCGGTCGTCGACGGCCGGCCCGTAGCCGTGGCTCAGGCCCATGCAGCCCAGGCCGATCGCCGAGACCTGCAGGCCGCTGTTGCCGAGTGTGCGCGTGATCATCGATGCTCCCAGTCGTGGATGGGTCGGTTGCCGATGAAGCTGACCATGGCGGGGTCGCGGTGGTCGAAGAACAAAGTGGTGCCGGTGTCCAGCGCGGCGATCCGGGCTAGCTGGTCGTCGGTGAGGGTGAAGTCGAAGACATCGATGTTCGCCGCCATCCGCTTCGGCTGCACCGACTTGGGGATGGCCACGATGCCGCGCTGGGTGAGCCAGCGCAGCACGACCTGGGCGACGGACTTGCCGTGGGCGGCGCCGATCTCGGTCAGCGTCGGGTCGGCGAACAGGTTGTTGCGGCCCTCGGCGAAACCGCCCCAGGATTCGTGCTGGACCTCCCGCTCGACCATCAGCTCGTGGAAATCCGTGCGCTGGAAGTAGGGGTGGGTCTCGATCTGGTTGACCGCCGGCGTGAACCCGGTGCGGTCGATCAGGTCGACCAGACGATCGGGATGGAAGTTGGACACGCCGACGGCCCTGGCCGACCCCTGCTCGTTCAGCACGCGCATCGCCCGCCAGGATCCGTAGTAGTCGCCGTATGGCTGGTGGATCAGGTACAGGTCGACGTAGTCCAGGCCAAGCCGGCGCAGCGAGGCGTCGAACGCCTGCCGGGTGGGCTCCTCGCCGGTGTCCTGCACCCACAGCTTGGTGGTCACGAACAGCTCCTCGCGGGGGATGGCGCTGGCCGCGATCGCACGTCCGACGGCCTCCTCGTTGCCGTAGGAGGCGGCGGTGTCGAGGTGGCGGTATCCGGCGGCCAGCGCGTCGCTGACCGCCTGCTCGGTCTGATCGGCCGGGATCTGGAACACCCCGAAGCCCAGGATCGGCATCTGCACGCCGTTGTTCAGGGTGACGGTGGGAACGTGATGGGTCACTGCGGGTCCTTCGTCGCGGTCGCCGGTGCCCCGGGCGGGGCGGGCCTGTGGTGGGAGTCCCTCGGCGCTGACTCAACGACACCACGCTTGCGCCGCGGGCGGCAGTGACGGGCTATCACGGTACTGCCAGACCCTGTCTCGTGCGTGGGCGAGGTCGTACCTTGAGGCCATGGACAACCGGGACGAGGTCCGCGATTTCCTCACCACCCGCCGTATCCGGCTGACCCCGGATCGAGCGGGGATCCCGATGTACGGCGCCCGGCGGCGCGTGAAAGGCCTGCGCCGGGAGGAGGTGGCCATGCTGTCGGGGATGAGCACCGACTACTACACGCGCCTGGAGCGGGGGAACCTGGCCGGGGTTTCCGATTCCGTCCTCGACGCCTTGGCGCGCTCCCTGCAGCTCGACGAAGCCGAGCGCGCCCACCTGCTCGACCTCGCGTCCACCGCCAACGCACCCCTGCGCCAGCAGGCCGGGCGCCCCGGCCGCTCGCGCAACGGTGTGCGCGAGGGGGTGCAGCGCATCCTCGACTCGATCAGCGTCCCCGCATATGCCCGGAACGTGCGCGGGGACGTCCTGGCCACCAACCGGCTGGCGCGCGCCCTGTTCAGCCATCACTTTGCGCCGGGCGGCACCGGCTTCAATGTCGCCCGCTACCTGTTCCTGGACCCGCGCTCGCGCGACTTCTACGTCCAATGGGAGGCGGTGGCCCGGGACGCGGTCGCCGCCATGCGAGTCGAAGCCGGACGCAACCCTTACGACCGGGGCCTGTCCGACCTGGTCGGCGAGCTGTCCACCCGCAGCGAGGAGTTCGCCGGCTGGTGGGCCGACCACAACGTCAAGTTCCACACCACCTCGACCAAGCTCCTGCGCCATCCGGTCATCGGGGAGCTCCAGCTGACCGGCGAAGCGCTCGCCCTGCCCGGGGACCCGGGCCTGGCCATCATCATCTACACGGTCGAACCGAACAGCGCCTCCGAACAGGCGCTGAGCTTCCTCGCCAGCTGGAGCGCGCAACAGGAGAGCGGCGCTGCCCCGACGCCGGACAGGGCGCTGGGCGACGAGGTTGCGAACTGACCGGCCGCGTGTTGGAGTGCCGGCGATGGGCGCTCGTGGCATTCGGTTTGCTCGCAGGTTGCGAGGTTGAGCGTCGGTCCGCGCTGCGGCGCGGGGATCGCGTCGCCGTCCCGCTGTCCCCGCCGGCGCGAGGATGTTCGCCGCT
>CAZECO010000285.1:0-3161 GCA_964510455.1 uncultured Actinomycetes bacterium | reverse complement strand
GCGCGGGCACTGTGGGTCTACCGTCCCGATGCCCACCTGTACCGCGCGGGACGTGACCGCCAGTGACACCCATCCCGATTCAGTTCGCCATCGGCCTCGCTGCAGCGCCGTTCGGCTGGCACACTGCCAGGAGACGCGAGGAGCGGGGGGAGGGCAGAAGGGCGAGCGATGCTGAAGAAGATCCTGAAGTGGACCGGCATCGTGATCGGCATCGGATTCCTGGTGTTCCTCCTTCTGGTGATCTTCTACCCGATCCCCGAGCCGAACGAGATCGCGATCGCCGAGTCCGGGGAGGTGCTGTACTCCGACGGCCAGACGGTGATCGGGCAGTTCGGCGAGGTCACACGGACCTTCATCCCGCTGTCGGAAGTGCCGATCGACACCCAGCACGCGGTGCTCGCCGCGGAGGACCGGGATTTCTACGAGCACGGTGCCATCGACATCGTGGGCATCGCGCGGGCGTTCTGGAACAACCTCACCAGCGACAGCACGCAGGGCGGTTCGACGATCACGCAGCAGTACGTCAAGAACATGTTCCTGACCCAGGAGCAGACCTACATCCGAAAGTTCAAGGAACTGATCATCTCCGTCAAGATCGAGTTCGTCATGACGAAGGACGAGATCCTCGAGGGGTATCTGAACACGATCTACTTCGGCCGCGGGGCCTATGGCATCGAGGCCGCTAGCCAGGCGTACTACGCGCACCCGACCAACACGCAGACCACCGCCGAGGGGGCGGCCATCGCGGGCATCATCCAGTCGCCGAACAACTACGACCCCGAGGTCAACCCCGAGGCGCTGCAGAACCGGTTCGACTACGTGGTGGCAGGGATGGTCTCGGAGGGCTGGCTGACCCAGCCGGAGGCCGACGCGCTGGTGCTGCCCGCCTTCGCGCCCAAGTCCAGCGGGAACAGGTACGGCGGGCAGGTGGGCTACATCCTGGAAACCGTGCGGGACGAACTCCTGGATTCCGGCTTCACCGAGGCTCAGCTCGACGGCAGCGGCCTTCGGGTCGTCTCCACCATCGACAAACAGGCCCAAGATGCGGTGGTGGCCACGGTTGAGCAGAACGGTCCATCCAGCGGCACCGACGGCCTGCGTGTGGGCATCGCCGCAGTCGAGCCGGGCAGCGGCGCGATCCTGGCCATATACGGAGGTCCGGACTACGTCACAAGCTCGCTGAACAACGCCACCCGGGCCCGCGGACAGGCGGGGTCCACCTTCAAGCCCTACGCACTCGCGGCCGCATTCGAGGACGGGATCTCGCTGGACTCGATGTGGGACGGGAACTCGCCCCGCACGATCTCGGGGTACACCCTGGAGAATGAGGGCAACACGTCCTACGGCACGGTGACGCTGCTCAAGGCCACGGAGCAGTCGATCAACACGCCGTTCGTGGATGTCTCCGACACCGTGGGGGTCGACAAGGTGATCGACGCGGCGCTGCGCGCGGGCCTGCCCTCCGACACCCCGGGCATCGAGGAGAACCTCACGTTCGTCCTGGGCACAGCCAGCCCCACCCCGTTGGAGATGGCAGCCACATACACGACCTTCGCCACGCGCGGGATGTACAAGGAGCCCACGATCATCAAAGAGGTGCTCCTCGACGACTCGGTGCAGTACGTCCCGCCGGAGGGCGGGGAAGAGCGGTTCGACGTCGTGATCATGGACAACGTCAACTACGCGCTGCAGAGCGTGGTCAACAACGGGACGGGGAGCAAGGCCAGTGCGCTGGGACGACCGGCCGCCGGCAAGACCGGCACCACGGACGACAACAAGTCCGCCTGGTACGTCGGGTACACGCCGCAGGTAGTCGCAGCAGTGATGATGGTGAAGGAGGACGAGAACGGAAACCCGGTCACGCTGTCGGGGACCGGCGGGCTGGAGCAGGTGTACGGCAGCTCGTTCCCGCTGAGCATGTGGCTCGGATTCGCCCAGGACTTCCACGAGGGCAAGGCCGTGGAGGAGTTCGTCGATCCGGCGAGGCTGCCAGGGACGAACAACCCGCCGACTCCGACGCCGACGGCGAGTCCGACGCCCACCGAGAGTCCGACGCCATCGCCGACTCCGGAGCCCACGCAGACCGATACCGAGTCTCCGCCGGTTGTCGAGCCGACCAGGGCGCCCATCCCGACGCGGACTCCGAGTCAGCCCGCACCGGGTGTCCCGTAGGAGCGTGGGAGATCGATGCGTGGGACGGGCCAGGAATTCCAGCGGATGGTCCGCGGTGAGCCGTACCTGTCGGAGGACCCCGAACTCGTGGCGCTGCGGGGCCGGGCGCGCTCGTTGACGTTCCGCTTCAACCACACACCGCCCGAGGAGTCCGCTGCCCGGGAGGCGCTGATCCGGGAACTGCTCGGGTCGGTCGGCCAGGCCTTCACCTTCGAGCCGATGCTGCACGTGGACTACGGCTGCAACATCTTCGTCGGGGAGCGGTTCTACGCCAACGCCAACTGCGTGCTGCTGGACGTGGCCGAGATCCGCATCGGCGACGATGCGATGCTCGCATCCGGCGTGCAGCTGCTGACGGCGACCCATCCTACGGATCCGGTGGAGCGCACTTCCGGCTATGAGCTCGGCCACCCCATCACCCTGGGGAACCGGGTGTGGCTGGGCGGCGGTGTGATCGTCGGACCTGGGGTGACGATCGGGGACGACACGGTCGTGGGGTCGGGGGCGATCGTGGTCAAGGATCTGCCGACCGGGGTGGTGGCGGTTGGGAACCCTGCACGGGTCGTACGGGACGTGTAGGTGTCAGCCTGCGACGACATCGCCCTCGGCGTTGGCGATGTCGACGCCGAGCGACGCCAGATATGCCTCAGCCTCCGCAAGCGCCTCCGGTGTGCCCGTCAGCTCGATCACCATCCAACCGAAGTGGTTCTCGATATTCGCGCGGCGGATGTTGGGCACCACGTCGTGGTCGGTGACCAGGTGATAGATGACCGGCTCGGTCACCTGGTTCTCGGGGAAGGTCAGGCGCAGATGACGAGTTGGCATGCGGCCAGTCTAAACCGAGACGAAGCATCGGTGGCTCTCAGGGAATGCGGGGCCGCTGGCGCCTAGGATCCAGATGTGGAGCGCATCCCGGATACGTCATCCCCGGTGAGGCGGCGCCGCTTCGTGTCCACCGGCCACCTGCCGCCGCCGCAGGAGACGCAGGA
>CAZECO010000284.1:0-3221 GCA_964510455.1 uncultured Actinomycetes bacterium | reverse complement strand
TGTGCCGCTCCGGAATCGCGACTCCGCCGAGCAGCAGGCCCGGGTTGAGGTCGGCGCACATCGCCTGAGCGCCGGCGAGCGAGACTGCGGGAGCCGCACCGCTCGAGGCAGCACCGACCATCACGGTCAAGGTGTGCAGAGGGTCCTGCTCGCAGATCCAGGTCCCCAGACCTTCGCGCTGGTATTTCCCGACCGCGCGGTAGACGATCACCGGCGTCCGCCAGGACTTAAGGTGCTGAGCGCGATACTCGGAAGGGTCGACCGTCGGGCTGAACGGGAACGGACGCTCGACCGGGTTGCGGGAACTCTCGTCATCGATGTCGTAGAGGACAAGGCCGTCGAGGTCGAGGTGGGCCAGTCGGTCGATGGTGGCCTGAGCAATCTCCGGCAGCCGCTCGGCGGGCGTCGACTGCCTGGGAGGCGTGATCGCGAAGAGAACGAAATCTCCCTGACCGGAGCTGACGCGATCGACGAGGTCCACACCGCGACGGTATCGGGCCTGCGAACTCCATCACCGCGAGCCCCATAGCCCTGATGAGGGCGACCAGCCGGATCTGTGGAGTCGAGCGCGCCATTCCGCCGGGAAGGACCCTCGCGCTGAATGGGATACAGGCGGTGAATTCCTGCGTGAAGTGCAAAGGAGTGCTGCACAAGTACTGCAACGGGTTTCCCGAGAAGGCCTGCTCGCTACTGTCCGCAACGATCGCGGGCGTCGGTTGAGTGTCAATCCGGCCTGGCGCGAACATCAAAGCCACATGCCGGGCACCGACGATATCCGGTCGGTTGGGGTTCGAATCCCTCTGGGCGCGCAGGGCGCCACGGCCCTGCACGGGCCCACGGGGCTGTTCGGGAAGGGCCCAGTGTCCGCCGACAGCGGGTTGCTTGTGTTTCCCGAACCACCTTGTCCACGGGGACGGCCCAGTCCAAGCTCCGGAGCGTCGGCGCCCGACCGGAAGCGCTCGGCCCTAGGATCGAACGCATGTACGCAGACGATCTCCTCGCAGGGCTCAACGACGAGCAGCTGGCGGTGGCGCACTTCGACGGCGGGCCCCTGCGGGTGTTGGCCGGCGCCGGGACGGGCAAGACAACGGCGCTCAGCGGGCGCGTGGCGCGGCTCGTCGCCGACGGCGTGCCCGCCGAGCGGGTGCTCCTGCTGACGTTCACCCGCCGGGCGGCGCGGCAGATGGTGGATCGCAGCCATGCCCGCTTGGCGAAGGCCGGGTACCGGTCGGGCCGGATCTCCGGCGGCACGTTCCACTCGGTGGCGCACCGAACGCTGCGGCAGCACGCCGCCCGGCTGGGGCTGCCCGAGGGGTTCTCGGTGCTGGATCCCGCTGACGCCTCCGACGTTATGGACGTCGTCCGCGACGAGACCCTGAAAGGTCTCACCGCCAACCGCCGGATGCCGCGCAAGTCCACGCTGCTGGACATCTACTCCCGGGCGGTGGACACCGGGACCCCGGTCGGCGATGTTGTCGCGGCGATCGCGCCGTGGGCCAGCGACCAGGTGGAGGCCATCGGCTCGGTGTGCAAGGCCTACATCGCCCGCAAGCGCCGCCTGGGGCTGCTCGACTTCGACGACCTGCTGCTGCACTGGCGCCAGGCGCTGCGCGACGACCTGGTCGGCAAGTCGCTGGCGGGACAGTACGACCATGTCCTCGTCGACGAGTACCAGGACGTCAACGCCCTGCAGGTGGAACTGCTGCAGCTGCTGCGCAAGCACGACGACCGCATCACGGTGGTCGGCGACGACGCACAGGCGATCTACTCCTTCCGGGCCTCCGACCCCCGGCACATCCTGGCCTTCGACGAGGACTTCCCCGGCGCGGCGACGCTGCAGCTGACGGTCAACTACCGCTCCACCCAAGCAATCCTCAACACCGCCAACGCCATCGCCGACGACGCGCCGTCCGGGTTCTCCACCCGGCTGCGGGCCGCGCACGCCGGCGCCGCCAGCACGCCGCGGATGATCCGCTGCGCCGACGAGGACCACCAGAGCGTCGCCGTCTGCGAGCAGGTCCTGGCCCACCGGGAGTCCGGGACGGCGTTGAAGGAGCAGGCGGTGCTGGTGCGCGCCGCCCACCACAGCGGCCGGCTGGAGATCGAGCTCGGCCGCCGCGGCATCCCGTTCGTGAAGTACGGCGGACTGCGCTACCTCGAAGCGGCCCACGTCAAGGACCTGCTGGCCGCCTTCCGCATCGCCGACAACCCGCGCGACGAGGTGGCCTGGTTCCGGGTCCTGCAACTGCTGCCCGGCGTCGGCCCCGCCAAGGCACGCCGTGCAGTCACCGCCCTCGGCCTGCTCGCCGACGGGGAGGACGCCGAGGTGATGATGCGCTGGCCGCTGGCCCTGGCCGAGCTGCCGGCCGCTGCGCAGGATCCCGCCCAGACTCTCGCGGCGGCCGTGGGAACCAAGCAGGCCGAACCGCTGCGGCAGGCCATGGCCCCGCTCATCCGCGCCGCCCACGACAACCCCGAGGAGCGCCTCGCGGACCTCGAGGTGCTGGTGGCCGCGGCCGCCTCGCTCCCCCGCCTGTCCGATGTCGCGGCCGACCATGCCCTGGAGCCGCCCCGCTCCACCGGCGACCTGGCCGGCCCCCCTTCCATCGACGAGGACTGGCTGGTGATCAGCACCATCCACTCCGCCAAGGGCCTGGAGTGGGACGTCGTGCACCTGATCCACGCCGCCGACGGCAACATCCCCTCCGACATGGCCCTCGGCGCCCGCGGCGGGCTGGAGGAGGAGCGGCGGCTGTTCTATGTGGCGCTCACCCGCGCCCGGCACGACGAGCACGTCTACGTCCCGCTTCGCTACCACCACCGGCCCAACGGCGACCAGCACTCCTGGGCGCAACCGTCCCGGTTCCTCACCGAGAAGGTGCGCACCACCATGGACGAGGTCACCCTGCTCCGCCCCGAACCGACGAACCCCGCCGACCTCGCGAAGGTGGACACCACCAGCGCCGTGGACGCCGCACTGGACAGCCTGTTCGGGTAACCAGCGAGTCGTGTGCGAGTCACACCGCCTCGTCGCTCGGACACGTTGACGGACCGACACGATTCAGTCCTGATCCGCCCCTCACCCAACGGTTGTCCCTCCCGGCGCGCGAATAGCGGGTCGCATCAAACGACCGGACGTCGAAGAACGGAAGGCGTCCGCCAAACGTCACCAGAGCAGCCGGGAGTGCGGATGGGTTCTGTCGGCCGTCCAGTGCCTGGTC
>CAZECO010000283.1:0-3223 GCA_964510455.1 uncultured Actinomycetes bacterium | reverse complement strand
GCAGAGGCGGTGGCGCCCTGCGCCCATTCCCCGACCCGGTAGGCGTACTGCCGGTTAGGGGTGGCGGCGGTGTCCAACAGGGTGCTGCTCGCCTGTTCCATGTCATCGACGGATGTGCGCAGGCACGTGTTGCAGGGGTCGGTGCCGACGTAGACCTTTCCGCCCGACCCGGTCGCGGTCACCGACCGCAGCCAGCCCAGCACGTCACGGCGGACGATGGCCGCCGCTTCGAGGCTTGGGGCGCCGACCGTGCTGGCGGTGCCGCATGCGCGCTCGGTGACGATGGTCCGCGTCCCTGCACCGCTCACCCAAGCACCCTGCCACGACCAGCGGTCCCACACCCCCGATACCCAGATATGCGTTGGCGCACCGTGCGTTCCGGTATGCGCCTCATTCCCTATTTCCGACCCGGTTCCTCGTCGTTGGCTGCACCGGCGGCGTCCACCCTCGCGTCCAGAGCGTCGAGCCACGCCCGAGCCTGTTCATGGGTCCAGTTGCCGAGTTCGACGTGCTGCGCGAGCATGTCGAGGTGCTCGCGCAGCGACCTTGCCAGCAGCAAGTACTCGAACGGGGATACGGTCACCACGAAGATGCCGCCGTCGTCGCGAATCTCCACGTCGACCGCCTGGCCGCCCGCCCGCTCGCGGAAGGCCTGGATGTGCTCCCCGTCGGGCGGGTACCGCCGCTCGACCGAGGCCCGGATCTCCAGGTAGGTCTGGTTCTGGTAGATGGGGTTCGCCCGTCCCCGCGCGGCGAACATCGCATCCCGGGCCTCCCTCGTCCGGTCAGCAAATTCGTGCATCCATGCGTTGGCTTGCTGGTACGTGCAGCCCAGGACGTCGAACTTCTCGCGCCGGAACAGCAGATGCTCCTCTACCCCGCCGCACAGGAGATAGAAATCGGAGCGGTCCATTATCAGCACGTAGTTGCCGTCCACGACCGAGACGTCGATCACTCCCATCGCCCAAACCCTACCCGACGCTCGATGTACTCCTCTGTCGCGTGGTAGGCGTGGACGTCCCACGACTTCAGGATGACTACCACCGGGGATGAACCGGTCCGGTCGATGATGATCCCCGCACCGGTGTCGAGGTCGAGGTGGTCCGGAACGCGTCCTTCGAACCCGGACAGGTAGTTGCCCACGGCGCAGCGCCCCGATTTGGTGCACGGATCGCCAACCCCTTCGATAACGTGGCTAACCTTCCCTGACTGGACCTTGTCGGCCATGTAGTCCAACCCCTGCTCCACCGCGTCCGAGAATGTCGGGCAGGTGTTGTGGACGAGGATGTTGTCAGTGCCGACGTGGTAGGTGTGGATGTTCTGGACGGTGAGGTTGTAGGCGGTGCCCTGCCGAGCGGTCGCGGGCTGGAGGCCGGTGACGGCCGGTGCGGGTGATGGAGTCCAGCCAGGTGCGGGCTGCCCGCGCGCAGGCGCGGGAGCGGGCGTGGCTGCTGCGGGAGGAGTCCGGCCGGGGCCTGCCCGCCGCGACCGCCGCGGGGCGGGACCTGCCCGGCCTGGTGATCGACCTCGACGCGACCCTGGTCGCGACCCACAGCGAGAAGGAGGGGACCGCCGGCAACTACAAGGGCGGGTACGGCTACCACCCGCTGCTGGCGTTCCTGGACAACACCGGCGAGGCCCTGGCCGGGGTCCTGCGGCCCGGGAACGCCGGGTCCAACACCGCCGCCGACCACGTCGAGGTGATCGACCTGGCGCTGGCGCAACTGCCCGACGCGCACCTGCACGGCTGCCCGGTCCTGGTCCGCGCCGACGGCGCCGGCGGCTCCAAGGCGTGGCTGCAGCACCTGCGCTCCCTGCGGACCGGCCGCGGCCTTGATGTGGAGTTCAGCGTCGGGTTCACGATGAGCGCAGCGGTTCAGGACGCCATCGGGAAGCTGCCGGAGGCCGCGTGGACGCCCGCCGTCGACGCGGCCGGCGGCGTCCGGGAGAACGCAGGCGTCGCGGAACTCACAGGACTGCTCGACGCCCCCCAGAAGCACGGCTGGCCCGAAGGGATGCGGGTGATCGTCCGCCGGGAGCGGCCGCACCCCGGCGCCCAGCTCACCTTCACCGATGTGGACGGGTGGCGGTTCCAGGCGTTCGCCACCGACACCCCCGCCGGGCAGCTGGCGCATCTGGAGGCCCGCCACCGCGCCCACGCCAGGGTCGAGGACCGGATCCGCTGCGGCAAGGACACCGGCCTGGGACGCTTCCCGTCCCGGCAGGAGGCGATCAACCGGCGTGGCTGGAGCTCGCGCTCACAGCCATGGACCTGATCGCCTGGACCCAGTCGACGCTGCTGGACGACGCCCTCGCCGCGTGCGAGCCGAAAGCGCTGCGCTACCGGCTGCTGCACGTCGCCGCCCGGCTGGTCCGCGGGCAGCGGCGGCTACGGCTGAAGATCGCCGACCACTGGCCCTGGCGGCCCCAGCTCGCCGCCGCATTCCAACGGCTGCAGGCGCTGCCCGGGCCGCAGCGGATCTGACCGCGCCAGCCCCCCGACCGCCCGCAACCGAGGAACCCAGACGCACCGGACCCCAGGCCGGGGCACCAGCGCGCGCCCACCCCCGTCACCCGGCAGCACAGACCCCGACAAGATCAACAACCGCGACCCGCGGCCCCTACTGAAAGACCGAGGCTAGCATCAGGCGCGCCGCGGGGGGCTTCCCGACCGGCAAGACCTTCGACGCCTGAACTGACCACCCAACGGTGGTGGCCCATCAGCCCTTGGGCAGACCCCATGGCCACCACCGGCCAGATCTCATGGCCGTCAGCGGGCACGTTTCATGTCCGCCACTGGGCCGTTCCTCTGTCCCTTGACATCAAGTCGATGACCGCTCCCAATACTTGTCACCGTTGGCGTCAAGCAACCGCTCGAGGACCTCAACTGCAGAAGCCCCGGCCGAATACCAATCCTCGCGCGGGTCCAATGGCAGCGCGATCAGGTACCGCCGACCGTCAGCCTCGGAGGGTGCGTACACGAGCATTTCAGCGTCGCCCAGGAACTCGCCGAGCACTACATCATCAGGTCGCAAGTCGCTGGGACGCCTCGCACGCTCGACCGACGTTCGTGCGGCGCTCTCCGAAGGCCGCAGCAGATGCAGCCCCCACTGCCCGTACTCGGTGTCTTCGAACAGCCACGCCTCACGGCTTGTGGACCAGAGCATGCGGAGTTCTTCGGACTCCGCCGCGCTCGGCGCAACTCGGGCGATCTCTTCGACGC
>CAZECO010000282.1:0-3230 GCA_964510455.1 uncultured Actinomycetes bacterium | reverse complement strand
ACGCCGAACCAGTCGGCGGTGCCCGCGTCGGTGTCGATCGTGATGTGGGGCGGGATCTTGCCCACCTGTTTGCCCGCGTTGAAGATCCGGGTCTCGCCCAGCCGATCGTGCCAGGATCCGCCGTCGACCCAGGGCGCCTGGTGGATGTGGCCGCACATCACGATCGACGGCTGGTACTGCGCGATCCAGGCGGCGAGCTCGTGGTCGGGGAACTCCCGCCGCCCGTCCCTGCACAGGACCGTGCCGGCGGGAGGGGCGTGGTACACCCAGATCCAGGTCTCCGGCCGGTCGACGGCCGCCAGCGCGAGCTGCGCGCCGACCTCGTCCCGCGTCGCGGGCCCGTCCCACCACGGGCACACGGTGAAACGGACGCCGCCCAGGTCGAGGCTGGAGCGGTCGGCGAAGACCCGGTCCCCGAGCGGCTTGCGCAGCCATCCTGCGACCTGCTCGCCATGCTCGCCCGGGCCATCGAGGTCGTGGTTGCCCGAGGAGGCCAGGACGGTGGCCTGCTGCGCCAGCAGCGACAGGTACCGCTGGACGACCACGGCCTGAACCTCGATCGGGACCGGATTCACGATGTCCATCAGGTCGCCGGCCAGCACGACCACGTCCACGTCGGAGGCCGCCTGCACCAGCCAGTCGTAATGGGGCAACCGGTAGTGCAGATCCGAGACGCCCAGAATCCGCACCAGGCAAGTCTGGCCTACGCCCGCGCAGGCCCCTGGGGCGGGTCCCGCACCCCAGGGCGGCCTACGAGTCCAGGTAGTCCCGCAGGGTGACCGAGCGGCTCGGGTGGCGCAGCTTCGACATGGTCTTGACCTCGATCTGGCGGATCCGCTCGCGGGTGACGTGGTACGCCTTGCCGATCTCGTCCAGCGTCTTGGGCTGTCCGTCGCTCAAGCCGTAGCGCATCCGGATGACCCCGGCCTCGCGGCTCTCCAGCGTCGTCAGGACCGCCTCGAGCTGCTCCTGCAGCAGCGTGAACGTCGCGGCATCGACCGGGTTGATGGAGTCGATGTCCTCGATCAGCTCGAAGATCTCGGTGTTCCCGTCGTCGCCGATCGGCGTGTGCAGGCTGATCGGGTCGCGGCCGTGCCGCTGCACCTCGACGACCTTCTCCGGGGTGATGCCGACGATCTCCCCGACCTCCTGCGGCGTGGGTTCGCGCCCCAGGTCCTGGCTCAGCTGGCGGTGCACCCGGGCGACCTTGTTGACGACCTCGACCATGTGCACCGGCAGCCGGATCGTACGTGCCTGCTCCGCCATGCCGCGGGTGATGGCCTGCCGGATCCACCAGGTGGCGTAGGTGGAGAACTTGAAGCCCTTGGTGTAGTCGAACTTCTCCACGGCGCGGATCAGCCCCAGGTTGCCCTCCTGGATCAGGTCCAGGAAGGACATCCCGCGGCCGGTGTAGCGCTTCGCCAGCGACACCACCAGGCGGAGGTTCGCCTCCAGGAGGTGGTTGCGGGCGAGCCGGCCGTCCTCAGCGATCCACTCGAGGTCACGCCGCGTCGCCTCGTCGAACACGTCGCCGGAGTCCAGCTTGTGCCTCGCCAGCAGGCCAGCCTCGATTCGCTGGGCCAGTTCCACCTCCTGCATGGCGGTGAGCAGCGGAACCCGGCCGATCTGCTTCAGGTAGTCCTTGACCGGATCGGTCGTGGCACCCATGACCGCGAGGAGCTGCTGGGGCTCATCGGCATCGTCGTCATCGGCATCCTTGATCAGGTCGGCCTCGACCACGGCCATCTCCTTCTCGTCGAAGGCCTGGTCGTCGTCGGCGATCGGCGTTGCAGTGATCGTCACAGGTGGTTCCTCTCGTTCTGCCGATCCCCGTCGTGTACCGCGGGGCGGGTCGGCCTCCGGGGCGCTGGTGGAGCTCGGTGTGCCGTGCGCCCATCGGAGGCTGATGGCTGCACGTGTGGATCGATTCAGTTGTCTACCGTCCCCATGGGGACGCGGTTCGGGCCTCATCGTGAGGCTGCTCGACTCGGGACGTCGTCAGTTCGTCGGCTCCGTTGGCCGCGAAGCCGCTGCGGCGATGAGCCGCAACCCCATCCGGCTGATCGGCGAGGCAGCCCGCCGATGCGGACGTCGTCTTCCGTTCGAGCGTGCTTCGCGCGCACCAGTGTCGGTCGGTGCCTTGGCGAGCAGCAGCGGGGCGATGATCATGCAGCGGGTATCCCTTCGGCGGTCTGCCGGCACAGACCACGCTCTGCTCATAACGCACGGGAAGCCCCAGGTGTTCCCGGTGTGGTCCGCGTCACTCCGGTGACGCACGGTCATGCCGTGCCGGGCCCCTCCCACAGGTTGATCCCGCCCTCGACGGCATGGCGGTCGATCGCGGCGAGTTCCTCGTCGCTGATGTCGAGCCGGTCCACCGCCGCCACGGTGTCTTCGAGCTGCTGCACGCTCGAGGCGCCGACGAGGGCCGAAGTCACCCGCGGGTCGCGCAGCACCCACGCGATCGCCAGCTGCGCCAGGGTTTGGCCGCGCCCGGCAGCGATGTCGTTCAGCGCCCGGATGTGACGGAGGTTGGTGTCATTGAGCATTCGCTCCGACAGGCTCTTGCCCTGGCTGGCGCGGGAGCCGACGGGCACGCCGTCGAGGTAGCGGGAGGTGAGCAGGCCTTGGGCCAGCGGGGAGAACCCGATGCAGCCCACGCCTTCCTCGCCGAGGACGTGGAGCAGGCCCTCCTCGATCCAGCGGTTGAGCATCGAGTACGAGGGCTGATGGATCAGCAGCGGCGTGCCGAGCCCGCGCAGGATCGCAACGGCTTCCTGCGTGCGCGCTGCGGAGTACGACGACACGCCGACGTAGCGGGCCTTGCCCTGCCGGACAGCCGCGTCCAGCGCTCCCATCGTCTCCTCCATCGGCGTGTCCGGGTCGAACCGGTGATGGTAGAAGATGTCGACATAGTCCAGCCGCAGGCGCCGCAGCGACGCATCCAGCGAGTCCAGCAGGTACTTCCGCGATCCGAGGTCGCCGTACGGACCGGGCCACATGTCCCATCCGGCCTTGGTCGAGATGATCAGCTCCCCGCGGTGGCGGCCGAAGTCCTCGGACAGGATGCGGCCCGCGTTGATCTCGGCGGACCCGTACGGAGGCCCGTAGTTGTTGGCGAGGTCGAAGTGGGTGATCCCCAGGTCGAAGGCGCGGCGCAGGATGTCGCGCTGGCGCTGGATCGGGGTGTCGTCGCCGAAGTTGTGCCACATGCCCAGCGAGATCGCCGG
>CAZECO010000281.1:0-3231 GCA_964510455.1 uncultured Actinomycetes bacterium | reverse complement strand
TCGCCGACAGACGGCATCTGTTGGATCTTTCTGTCACGGTTGTCCTGAGTCATCGGGGCGTGTCAGATGGTCTGTGTAAGCGGTCGGTCCTGATGAAAGGGCTACGACTGTGTCTATGACCATGACGGATGTGGATGTGAACGAGGACCGGCAGTCCGGCGCGGAGGCTTTGGAGGAGCTTCTTGAGTCCGGCGCTTTGGATGGGCTGTTCGCCCGGATCGATGCGGGCGAGGTGCAGCTGACCGGTGAGGGCGGGTTCGTGCCGGGCCTGATCAAGGCGGCGCTGGAGCGGGGGCTGCAGGCCGAGCTGACCGGCCACCTCGGCTATGAGAAGGGTGATCCGCTAGCGCGGTTCTTCCCGAACTCGCGCAACGGCGCATCCGGCAAGACGGTCGCGACCGAGGTCGGCGACATCGACCTGGACGTGCCCCGCGACCGGGCCGGCAGCTTCGAGCCGAGGCTGGTCCCCAAGGGCCAGCGGCGCCTGGGCGGGATCGACGACATGATCATCTCGCTCTATGCGGGAGGGATGACGGTCCGCGACATTCAGCACCACCTCGTCTCCACGATCGGCACGGACCTGTCGCCCGAGACGATCAGCAAGATCACCGACGAGGTCCTCGAGGAGGTCCTGGCGTGGCAGCGCCGCCCGCTGGAGCCGCTCTACCCGGTGGTCTACCTGGACGCGCTGGTGGTCAAGGTCCGCGACGGGGCGCACGTGCGCAACAAGGCCGCCCACATCGCCGTCGGGGTCGACATGGACGGGATCAAGCACGTGCTGGGGATCTGGGTCCAGCAGGCGGAGGGCGCGAAGTTCTGGGCCGGGGTCTGCGCCGAGCTCGCCAACCGCGGCGTGAAGGACGTGCTGATCGTGTGCTGCGACGGGCTGACCGGCTTCCCCGAGGCGATCGCCGCGACCTGGCCGCAGGCCACGGTCCAGACCTCATCTGTGCACGATGGGGCTCGGCGGGACCATCCCGCTGATCACCGGCACCGCCGCGGGCAGGACCTATGCAGACACGCCACCCTCGAGGTCCTGACGCAGACCCGTCCGCTCGCGGCGGGGGCTGGCTTCTGATCTGCCAGCGGGAGCAGCGCCCAGAGCGCCGAGATGAGGTTCCGAGGAAGCCGCCACAGCCCTGGTGATCCGGCATCGCGAAGGAGCCCATCACCATGACGACGAACCAAACCACCGCCAGCGGCGGCAGCACCGGGGAGGTGTTCGCGGGCATCGACTGGGGCGGCAGCCACCACCAGCTCTGCCTCCTGGACGGCACCGGCCAGAAGCTGCAGCAGCGCCGTATCGGACACGACGTCGACGGCCTGGCCGAGATGGACCAGATCCTGGACGCGCATCCCAGCGGGCTGCGGATCGCGATCGAGCGCGCCGAGGGCCTGCTGGTGGAGCACCTTCTCGCCGCGGGCCGCGCGGTCTACTGCGTCTCCCCGAAGATCTCCGCCCGGGCCAGGGAGCGCTACCGGCTCGCGTCGGCGAAGTCCGACGCCTTCGATGCTTTCGTGTTGGCCGACACCCTGCGGCACGAGCACGGACACTGGCGGCCGCTGGCCGTGCCCAGCCCCCTGCTGGCCGAGCTGCGCGCCATCAGCCGCGACCGCGACCGGGTCATCCTGATCCAGAAGGCCACCGAGTCGCGGCTGCGCGCCGCACTGGAGGCCTATCACCCCGCCCCGCTGCACCTGTTCTCCTCACTGGACCGCGACATCGCCCTGTCCTTCATCGCCGACTACCCGACCCCGCACGCCGCGGCCAGGATCGGGCAGGCGCGGATGCAGGGGTTCATGGACCGGCACGGTTATTCCGGGCGGATACCTGCCGAGGTGCTGCTGGAACGGCTTCGGCCCCACCTGTTGTCCGCCGGGCCGGGCACCACGGCAGGAAAGCAGTTCGGGGCGTTGCTGCTGGCCGAACAACTTCGGATGCTCAACAGGCACCTGCGCCTCTACGACGAACAGTTGCGGCAGCTCCTCGACGCCCACCCCGACAGCGCCGTCTTCCGCAGCTTCCCCGGTATCGGGCCTGTGGTGGCGGCCACCCTCATCGCCGAGATGGGCGAGGACCGCCAACGGTTCCCCGCCCCCGCCGCGCTGCTCGCCGAGGCGGGCCTCGCCCCGGTCACCCGCGCCTCGGGGCGGACCCGGCAGGTCCGCTTCCGCTACGCCGCCAACCACCGGATGCGGCACGCCATCGACTGGTGGGCGTTCACCGCGGCACGCGAGGACCCCTGGACCGCCGGCCTCTATCAGCTGGCCCACGACCGGGGCCAGGGCAAATACCGGGCCCTGCGCGGAATCGGCGCCCGCTGGACCCGCGTCCTCTGGCGATGCTGGCAGGACCGCACCCCCTACAACCCCGACCTGCACCAGACCCGCGTCGAGGACCTGCAACAGGCCGCCTGACCCGATCAACAGCCCGGCCCCACCAGCCGACCGCTAAGAAGCGGTGCGGCCGACCAGGCACGCCCCCAACCTTGCGGGAGACGCCGGACCGGCGCGGGGAGGGCGGTCGAGGAAGGACATAGCCACGGGGGCCGCAGACCGCCCGAGGGGCCCCGCGCCGGTCCGGCGTCTCCCGGGTTGACAGCGGGAGTCTGCGTGGTGCACCTGATCCGGGCGGCGATGCGGTTCGTGAACTACAAGGACCGCAAACCGGTCGCAGCGGCTTTGAGGCCGATCTACACCGCGGTCGACGAGGACGCCGCTCTGCAGGCGCTGGAGGAGTTCACCGCATCGCCGTGGGGGGCGAAGTATCCGACCACGGTGCGGACCTTCCAGGATGCGTGGGACCGGTTCACCCCGTTCCTGGCGTTCCCGCCGATGCTGCGCCGCGTGATCTACACGACCAACAGCATCGAGTCTTTGAACTACCAGCTCCGCAAGATCATCAAGAACCGGGGGCACTTCCCCAGCGACGGCGCCGTCGTGAAGCTGCTGTGGCTGTCGATTTGCAACATCGAAGACAAGCGGGCCCGCGAACGGGCCAAGGAGCGGGGCTTGGGACGCGGCGCGAATCGCAAAGCCGAGGGCCGGCTCGTCGAAGGCCAGATCACCACGAACTGGAAGGAGGCGCTCGCCCAACTGACCCTGGTCTACCCAGAACGAATCAACCACCACCTATAACAATTCCGACCGGCTTACACAGAAATCTTGACAGGCTCAGTCATCGTGATGCCTCGCGAGCGTCCCCCTCGCCGGCTGGATCCCCGGCACAGC
>CAZECO010000280.1:0-3258 GCA_964510455.1 uncultured Actinomycetes bacterium | reverse complement strand
CTGTACGAACCGGCTGTCCGCTGGATCGGGGTCCCCGACTCCTCCAGAGCGGCGGCCACCCGGGCGTGGTCCGTCCGCGCGCGCTCGTCGAACGGTGCCGGGTCGTCGGTCGAGCCGCCGCAGTGCTCCGGGTCGCCGTCGATGAAGTCGCCGCGGGGGTAGGTGATGTTTGCGCAGTCCGGCTCGTTCATGAAGTACTCGACCTGCAGGTCCTCGATCACCGGCAGGACCGTCCGTTCCAGGTCCGCGACGTAGTCGGCCCTCTCCGCGTCCGAAGGCAGGTTGCCACGGATCATCCGGAAGGCGAGGAACCCGACCAGGGCTGCCAGCACGAGCACGATGGCGACGACGCCCCACCGCTGTGTTGTACCGCGTGCATTCGTGAGCATGGCGACTCCCGATGATGGACGACCGCGCGATCCGAACCCTACCGGTGAGGGTGCCGGGCACACCCCTGCCTGGATCGGCCTCGATGCATAGCGACGGCGATCCGGGGCGGCGCACGCTGTGCTCCGTCGTTGCGCCGCCCGGATCCCACTTCTACCCGTACAGCGCCTCGATGACGTCGCCGTGCGCCGCCAGCACTCCGCGGCGCTTCAGCTTCATGGTCGCCGTGAGCTGGGTGGAGTCGGGCAGCCATTCGGTGCCCAGCACCGCCCACCGCTTGATCTGCTCGACGTGGCTGAACCGGGCGTTGACCGCCGCAACGCTGCGCTCCACCTCCGCCAGCACGATCGGATCCACCGACAGCTCCGCCAGGGACTTCCCGGCCAGCCCGTGCGATGCCGCCCAGGCGGGGGCGGCATCGGGGTCGAGCACCAGCAGCGCGACCAGGTACGGCCGGTTGTCCCCGACCACCGCGGCCTGCGCGACGAGCGGGATCGACTTCAGCCGGGCCTCCAGGTTGGCCGGCGAGATGTTCTTGCCGCCCGCGGTGATGATCAGCTCCTTCTTGCGGTCGATGATCTTCAGCTGCCCCGAGGCGTCGAACTCGCCGATGTCCCCGGTGTGCAGCCAGCCGCTCCCGTCGAACGTCTCCGCGGTGCGCTCCGGATCCCGGAAGTACCCGCGGCTGACAATCCCGCCGCGGCACAGCACCTCTCCGTCGTCGGCGAGCCGCACCTGTGCGCCCGGCCACGGGTGGCCGACCAGGCCAGGGATCGCGCCGTACGGCGACCAGGTCATGCCGCCGGTGTTCTCGCTCATGCCGTACACCTCGGAGAACGGGACCCCGATCGACCGGAAGAACACGGCCACCTCGGCCGGCAGCGGGGCGGCCCCGGAGAATCCGATCTGCAACCGGTCCAGGCCCACCTTCAGCCGCAGGGGCTCGAAGGCCATCTTCTCGATCGCGGCGTGCATCGCGGCGAGCTGCTCGGGCACCTCGGTCCCGGCCCGGCGCAGCTCGTCCACCTGCCGCCCGACCTCCAGCGCGCCGCCGAACTGGGCGGCCCGCTCCTCCCCGGCGGCTGCGACCGCTGCCATGATCCCGGCCTGCAGCTTCTCCCAGACCCGCGGCGGCCCGAACATCCGGTGCGGGCGGGTCTCGGCGAGCGTGGGACCGAGCTGCGCCAGATCCTCGATACACACCACCTCGGTGCCTTCGAACACCCATGAGTAGTGGGAGACCATGCGCTCGGCGATGTGGGCCATCGGCAGGTACGACGGGACCGTGTGGTCGCTGTCGATCCCCTGCAGCATCGTGGCGAATCCGCCGACCTCCCACGCCACGTTGGCGTGGTCGATCATCACGCCCTTGGGGTGGCCGGTGGTCCCCGAGGTGTAGATCAGGGTGATCAGATCCGACGGATCGGCCGCGGCCGCGGCGGCGTCGAGGTCGATCGGGTCCTCGGTCAGCAGGTCCGCGAACTGCAGCACCTCATCGGGCGCCCCGCGATCCGGGTCGGAGGCGATGATCACGTGCCGCAGGTCGGGCAGCTCGTCGCGCACCTTCAGCAGCCGCTGCAGGAACTCCGGATCGTCCACCACCGCGACCTTCGCCCCGCAGTGCGCGGCCAGATACGCGATCTGCTCGGGGGCCGAGGAGTTGTAGATGCTCACCGGCGTCGCCCGCAGCAGCAGGGCGCCGAAGTCCGCGATGTGGAACTCCGGCCGGTTGCGCAGGTACAGCAGCACCGTGTCGCCCGGCCCGACCCCGAGGCGCCGCAGCGCCCCGGCGAACCGCGCCGAGCGGTCGCCGACGTCCCGCCAGGATGTGCTCTGCCACGCGCCGTCGGCATCCCGGGCGCGCAGCGCGACCCGGTCGCCCCGCTCGCGCACCCCGTCGCGCAGCCAGCCCGTAACGGTCTGACCTTCGACCCATGTGTCCAAATCGTTGATCAACTGCATGGAAGAACCCCCTCTGTCCTGCGAACGGTGTTGTGCGACGGTAGTGCCCCCGCGCCCGCGGCGAAGCGGCGGGGCTGTTCGCCGCTTGGCTTCCGCCCGGCCGTGGGTGAT
This sequence comes from uncultured Actinomycetes bacterium, assembly GCA_964510455.1. Lineage (GTDB taxonomy): Bacteria > Actinomycetota > Actinomycetes > S36-B12 > CAVXYG01. Next base: position 798 of record CAZECO010000280.1, on the reverse strand, counting down.
GATGGCGCTCGTGACCTTCGCGATGCACACCCTCACCTCGGCCGACGGCACGGCGCTGCACGCCACCTGGTGGGAGCCCGCCGGGGCGCCCAAAGGCGCGGTGTGCCGGATCCACGGGCTCGGCGAGCATTCCGGGCGCCACGAGCACGTTGCGCGGCGGTTGGCCGAGGCCGGGTACGCCGTGGCGATGATCGATCTGCGCGGCCACGGCCGCTCCTCGGGCACCCGCGGTCACCTGCCCCTGAACGACGCCCTCGACGATGTCGACACGCTGCTCGCCGACGCCCGATCGCGGGCCCCACAGGTGCCGCTGTTCCTGTTCGGCCATTCCCTGGGCGGACTGATCGTGCTGCTGTATGCGATGCGCCGGACTCCCCAGGTCGCCGGCGTGGTGGCCAGCGCGCCCGCCCTGCGCAGCCCGGTGCTGGAGCAGACGCTGAAGATCGAGGCGGCCAAACGGTTGGGAAGCGTGCTGCCGTGGGTGGCCATCCCGTCCGGTCTGGATGACAGCGGGCTCTCGCGCGACCAGTCTGTGATCGACGCCTACCGGGCGGACCCCTATGTGCACGACAAGGCCTCGTTCCGGCTCGGCAAGGACGGCGCGGAGGGTGCGCAGTGGGCGCTGGCGCACGCCGGGCAGTTCGAGCCGCCGCTGCTGCTGATCCACGGCTCGTCCGACCCGATCGTCTACCCCAGCGGGACGGAGGAGTTCGCCCGGAAGGTGCCTGGGGACGTCACCTTGAAGATCTACCAGGGCCTGCTGCACGAGCCCCACAACGAGCCGGAGAAGGACGAGGT
>CAZECO010000279.1:0-3270 GCA_964510455.1 uncultured Actinomycetes bacterium | reverse complement strand
GGCAGGCTTGCACGCGTGGAAACCGATGACGTGGTGGAGATCTTCACCGACGGCGCCTGCTCGGGGAACCCCGGTCCGGGAGGCTGGGGCGCGCTGCTGCGCTGGCGGGGGCAGGAGAAGGAGCTGCACGGCGGGGAGCCCGCGACCACCAACAACCGGATGGAGCTGACCGCCGCCATCGAGGCGCTGCGAACCCTGAAGCGGCCATCCGTCGTGATCGTCACCACCGACTCGGTGTACGTCAAGAACGGGATCACGTCCTGGCTGTCGAACTGGAAGCGGCGGGGCTGGAAGACCGCCGACAAGAAGCCGGTGAAGAACACCGACCTGTGGCAGGCGCTGGACGAGGCGGTTGCGCCGCACCAGGTCCAGTGGGAATGGGTGAAGGGCCACTCGGGCCACCCGGAGAACGAGCGGGCCGATGAGTTGGCGCGCCTGGGGATTGCGGAGGTTCGCAGCCGCTGACCGGCTCCCCCTCGCGTTCCCTGGTTGGAATTGGCAGGCTGGCCCCATGGGCCTCTCCGACTTCGCAAAGGGTGCCGCGGACTCCGCGGCCCGGAAACTCAACGACAAGCTGCGCAGCTCGGAGACCGCCGAGAAGGTGGCGTCGGCCGAGGACTGGCTGACCGAGCAGCGGATGACCCGCAAGCTGGGCAAGGACACCTTCCGAGGGACCACCGTCACCGTCCACCGCGGCTACTGCTACGGCGACACGGTCAAGGTGGTCGTCAAAGTCAGCGAGAGCGCCCGGCTGCCGGAGTCCGAGTCGCTGCCCGTGGTCGAGGTCGCCAAGGCAAACGTCCGACGGCACTGGTCGCTGGCGCTCGCGGGTGTGGTCACGCGGGCGGAGCTGCACGGTGTGGTCGCTGAGGGGACGACGGATCGGCACGGCTTCGTGCCCCTGACGCTGAAGGTCGCGGACCTGGACCCCGGCTGGCACGAGATCAAGGTGACGACGGTCCCGCACCGCGACGACATCATCGAGGAGACCACCGTCAGAGGCCGCGCCTTCAAACCCCACCCGCAGGCGCCGTTCGCGGTGATCAGCGACCTGGACGACACGGTGATCCGCTCCGGACTGACCGAGGGCCTGTCGGCGGTCCGGCGCACCCTGCTCGGCAACCAGCACACCCGCCGGGCGATCCCGGGAGTCTCCTCCTGGTATCGGGGGATGTCGCGCAGGGGCACGGTCGACGGTGTGGAGCCGGCCTTCTTCTACGTGTCGACGGGCAGCTGGTCGTTCTACGAGATGCTCGTGCAGTTCCTGCAGCTGCGGGGCTTCCCGCGCGGCCCGCTGTTCCTGACCGACTGGGGACCCTCCGACCGGTACCTCCACCGCTCCGGCGGGATGCACAAGAAGCACACGATCGGCCGGCTCATGATGGCCTACCCGCTGACGCCGTTCGTGCTGGTGGGCGACACCGGGCAGGGCGACTTCGAGGCCTACACCGACGCGGCAAGGCACTTCGGCGATCAGGTCCAGCTGATCGTGCTGCTCCCGATCGGCGACGAGGAGCGGATCGCGGAGATGCACTCGAAAGCCGTCGACGCCAGGGCCGAGGGCATCCCGGTGCATGTCGTGACCACGGTGGAGGAGGCCGCGGGCCTGGCGCATGAGGCGGGGCTGTGCGACGACCTCACGCTGGAGGAGGTCCGCACCGAGCTGGGTGCGGTGTTCTGATGGGGCGCGGCAGTTGGCTGAGCGTGGGTTCGACCGGTTCGGCGCTGTCCATCGGATCGGTCGGATCGTTCCTGTCCATCGGGTCGGTCGGCTCCGCCGGGTCGATCCTCGGTGTGGGTTCGGTGGGATCCTTCGGGTCGGTGATGTCGGTGGGGTCCTTCGGATCGCTGATGAGCAGCGGTTCCGCCGGCTCGGTGATGAGCAACAGGTCCGCCGGGGACCTGATGGGCAGCCCGGGCGCCGATTGGCGGGCGGTCGCGGCGCTGATGACCGTGGCGGCGGCGGGAGTGGCGGCGGCGGCGGTGTGGGCGGCGCGCTGAGGCAAGATCGATCTGAGCGGTGATCAACATGACGTACGTGGTGTGTTGATCACGGTTTTGTTTGATCATGGTCCGGATCCCGGGGCGATGCGGGCGCGCCGGCACGGCCCCTTTCGCGCCACCCGAGTGCCTTGAGTCGATGTGGCTCAACTTTCATTATTCTGAGTTGACAGGCAACCTGCCGCTGACCGACGATAGACAGCAGCAGGCTCCACTCCCAACCATCTGGAGGTCCGAACACTATGAGCCGTCCTGTCGGAATCGACCTGGGCACGACGAACTCCGTCGTCGCAATCCTCGAAGGCGGCGAGCCCACCGTCATCGCGAACGCGGAGGGCGCGCGCACCACCCCGTCCGTCGTGGCGTTCGCGAAGAACGGCGAGGTGCTCGTCGGCGAGGTCGCCAAGCGCCAGGCGGTCCAGAACTCCGACCGCACCATCCGCTCGGTGAAGCGCCACATGGGCACCAACTGGGGCCAGGACATCGACGCCAAGCGCTACAACGCGCAGGAGATCAGCGCCCGTGTGCTGCAGAAGCTCAAGCGCGACGCCGAGGCCTACCTGGGCGAGAAGGTGACCGACGCCGTCATCACGGTCCCGGCCTACTTCAACGACGCCCAGCGCCAGGCGACCAAGGAGGCCGGCGAGATCGCGGGCCTCAACGTGCTGCGCATCATCAACGAGCCCACGGCGGCGGCGTTCGCGTACGGCCTGAACAAGGGCGACAAGGAGCAGACGATCCTCGTCTTCGACCTCGGCGGCGGCACGTTCGACGTGTCCCTGCTCGACATCGGCGAGGGCGTGGTCGAGGTCAAGGCGACCAGCGGCGACAACCACCTCGGCGGCGATGACTGGGACGACAAGGTCGTCACCTGGCTGGTCGACAAGTTCAAGGCGGCGCACGGGATCGACCTGACCAAGGACAAGATGGCGATGCAGCGGCTGCGCGAGGCCGCGGAGAAGGCCAAGATCGAGCTGTCCGCCAGCGCCCAGACGTCGATCAACCTGCCCTACATCACCGTCGACTCGGACAAGAACCCGATGTTCCTCGACGAGACCCTGACGCGCTCGCAATTCCAGCAGTTGACCCAGGACCTGCTCGACCGGACCAAGGCCCCGTTCAACCAGGTGCTCAAGGACGCCGGGGTCTCGGTGGATGCGATCGACCACGTGGTCCTGGTGGGCGGCTCGACCCGGATGCCCGCCGTCTCGGACCTGGTGCGCCAGCTCACCGGCGGCAAGGAGCCGAACAAGGGCGTGAACCCGGACG
>CAZECO010000278.1:0-3307 GCA_964510455.1 uncultured Actinomycetes bacterium | reverse complement strand
CTGCGCGGCATGAGCTTCTTCGGCGACGCCTTCACGCACGGCGTGGTGCCGGGGCTCGCCGCCGCCGTGGTCCTGGACATCAACCCGATGATCGGCGCCGCGTTCGCGGCCGCGCTGATGGTGATCGGGATCGAGGTGATCAACCGGCAGACAGGTCTGGGCGAGGACACCGCCATCGGGCTGCTGTTCGTGGGCATGCTCGCGCTCGGGGTCGTCATCATCTCCCAGGTCCCCAGCTACACCGGCAGCCTCACCTCGATCCTGTTCGGCGACGCCCTCGGGGTGACGCCGACCGATCTGGCGCGACAGGCCGTCCTGGCGGTGCTCGCCATCGCCGCGTCCATCCTGCTCTATCGGCCGTTCCTCGCCCTGGCTTTCAACGAGCAGAAGGCGGAACTGCTGGGGATGCAGCCCAAGCGGGCGCATCTGGCCCTGCTCGTCCTCATCGCCGCCACGGTCATCGGCAGCTTCCAGACGGTCGGGACACTGCTGGTGTTCGGCCTGCTCGTCGGGCCTCCCGCCACCGCGTCCCTGCTGTCGAGCAGCGTGTCGCGGATGATGGCGCTCGCCGCCGGCATCGCCGTGGTGTCGGTCTGGTTCGGCCTGACGCTCAGCTACCACCTCGGGACGGCTGCTTCGGCGACGATGGCGCTCATCCCGATCGTGGTGTTCTTCGTCGTGCTCTCGGTGAACCGGCTGCGCGCAGGGCGAGCTGTGCAGGTGCAGGCCGGATGACAGCGCAGCACGCGGAGCACGTGCGGCAGCTGGCACGAGCGACCGACCTCGTGGTGCAGTACGGCCAGCATGTCGCGCTCGAGGCCTCGACGTTCCGCATCCCCATGGTCGGCGCCACCGCGATCATCGGGCCGAACGGTTCCGGCAAGTCGACGATCCTGTCCGCCCTGGCGGGGCTCGTCCCGGTGGCCGGCGGGAGCCTCGAGGTCCTGGGGACGACCCCGGTCTCGGCGCGCAGCCGGATCAGCTACGTCCTGCAGTCGACCCCGGTCCCGCGGAGCACACCGATCACCGTGCGGGAGGCCGTGGGACTGGGCCGGTATCCGGCGGTCGGCCTGTGGCGGCGGTTCAGCGCCGCGGACCGTGCAGCGGTCGCCGGCGCGATGGAGCAGATGGAGATCGCCGAGCTCGCCGACCGGCATGTCCACCAGCTCTCCGGGGGGCAGCGGCAGCGCGTCCTGGTGGCGCAGGCCCTCGTGCAGACACACGAGGTGCTGCTGCTCGACGAGCCGCTGACCGGGCTGGACCTGGTGTCGGCCAGAACGATCGACGACCTCATCCACGGGCAGCGCAGCGACGGATGCAGCGTCGTGCTGTCCACCCATGACCTCGACGAGGCGCGGGCCGCCGACTGGGTGATCCTGGTCAACCGCAAGGTCCTGTCCTACGGCCCGCCCGCGGTGGTCTGCACCAGGCGCAACCTGGAGATCGCCTTCGGACTCGGGGCCCTGCACGAATGGGAGGGCTTCCTCGCCGACCCGCATGACGACATCCATTCGTGACGCCGTGCGGCGCTGTGCTCAGCGGGTCGCCGCCGGCTGCCGGCCGGCGCCCCTGCCCTCCCGCGCCTGCTCATGCCGCAGATCGTAGAACTGCAGCGTCAGCGCTATCCCGAGGATCGGCAGCAGCACCGCGAAGCTGCCGACGACGACGGCGTTGATCAGGCCGAACGGCCAATCTGTCAGCAGCAGCAGCAGCGCCCCCAGCGCCGGGCCCGTGGCGAGCGCGACCGCGATGAGCAGCAGCGTCAGCGCGAGGGTGCGAAGGCGCCGCCGATCGGTCAGTTCCGCGCTGCGGTGCAGCGACGCGGCGAAGCCGTGCCCCTCCACCATCGCCGCCGCCCCGGCCGAGGCCCACCGCGCGAACAGCCACATTCCCAGCGGCAGGAGGACCACCGACACCGCCATCGCCGCGACCACGAGCGAGGACCCCGCGATCACGAGCGCCGCGACCGGCGGTTGCACCGCTCGGCGCAGCGCCTTCAGCACCCCCATCTCGCGGTGCGGACGGCTCACGACCGCGATGCAGGCCGTCACGAAGACGACGATGATCGGGCCCTGCAGCAGCAGCGCGACGAGTCGCGCCAGCACCGTCGGTATGAGCTCGGTCGATCCGGTCGTATCGGTGAAGTCGAGCCCCTGCCCCGAGTCCAGGATCGCGGCCCGCAGCAGCCCGACGGCCCAGGTCGCGGCCAGGAAGAGGGCGCCCAGGCCGACGAACACCGGCCACCGGCGCGCGTAGATCACGAACGCGGCACCGAGGATCTGTCCGGACGTCCTCTCCCGGTCGTAGTGGGTGACGTCGGCGCCCCGCCAGGTCGTCGCCCGGACCAGCGCCACGATGACGGCGATCACGACGGCGCTCAGGCCCAGCGTCAGCACCGGCCGGTCCAGGACCTCGATGAAGAGCACCGACCCCGCCGCGGTCAGCCCGCAGAACGTCGTCACCGCCGGTCCCGGGAGGGGCGGGATCGCGGCTGCACCATCGCGGCCCTCCTCCAGCTGCCACGCGATCGGCTCGGTCCACTGCCGCTTGGTGTTGGGTCCGGTCGGGCCGTTGTTGAACGACGGCGCCTGCTCGCCCCAGCGCCCGTCATAGGTCAGCCACGCGAAGTCGGGGTCCTGCGGCGACGGGTCGGACGGCACCAGGATGATCTCCGGCTCCCACAGCACCCCATGCACCGAGGGATCCACCGCCGTGTTGTCGCAGCCGAAACCCGCTTCGGCGCTCTTGCCGAACCACTGCGCCTGGTTGTAGTACGCGGCATGCGACCCCTCGCTGGGGTACACCACCGGATGCGTACCGTCTTTCAGCAGCTTGGGCGAATTCCAGGGCGAGGTCTCGCTGCCCTCGTGCTGGGCGAATGCCACACTGGCCGGCCCGGCCGCCAGCGCCTCGGCCGGCGTCCGGGCGCTGAAGACGACCTGGATCATCTCCCAGTCGCCCTCGTGCCGGTTGTTCCAGTCGTTGTAGATCCACCAGAACCAGTACTGCATCGCGAGCTGCCCCGGGTGGGCGGGATCGGTCGCCAGGTGCGCGTACAAGGTCGGCGGCGTCTCGGCGGAGATCTCTTTCGACCACCGGTCGTAGTCGCATTCCGGATTCAGCGGATCGCCCGGGTAGTCGAGGTAGGTCTCGCCGCCGAGGCCGGCGAGGTCCAGCGAGCTCGGCGCCTGTGATGTCTGGTCGTCCTGCGTCAGCGTCACGTCGTCGCGGCCCAGCACATCGGACACCGCTGTCGGCTGGAACGGCTCGCCGGGACCGCACTCCTGGCTCTGTTCGCGCACCACGA
>CAZECO010000277.1:0-3351 GCA_964510455.1 uncultured Actinomycetes bacterium | reverse complement strand
GCGGCGGTGTGACGCGGCTGCACGCACAGCCTCATTCCCGGGTTCAGCCAGCGCCTGCCCGACAGCCTGTGGGTCCTGGCCATGGGGTCGTTCACGGTTGTCACAGGGGCCTCTCGACCGGTATGCGGGTCACCGCGGACGCCGCGGCGACGCCGCCGGTCAGGGTCCCGCCCAGCCCGTGGGAGGGGTTGGCCGCTGGGACCGGGGTGGAACAGCCCAGCGATGGTCCCGGGGGCCCGATCCTGGTGAAGGCCTGACGCCGGGTGAACGCGGGCACATCGGGCGTCCCGCCCGGGCCTCCTCATGAATCGCTCACTCGTTATCGTGTTGGCCGCCTCCTCGTGCACGACCGCTCTTGGCGGCGCCGCCTCGGTCCGCATGGCGACTACCATCGGGAAGGTCGGAGGGGTCGCTGTGCGGTACGACGATTGGGGTGTCCGGTCGGCGCAGTGGGCGGGGTTGCGCAGCGTGTCCACGGCCGTGTGCGGGGTTCCGGTGCATTACGTCCGCGCGGAGCCCGTTCCGGGCGTGGCTGACGAGGCGCCGGTTCACCTGCTCGTGCCCCCGATGACCGGCAGCGCGAGCATGTGGCTCGACCTCGTCCCGCACCTGCGCCAACTCGGGCCTGTGGTCTCCGTCGACCTGCCGGGGACGGTCGCCGGCCACACCGGTTCTCCGTATCGGCGCGGGCCGCGCCCGGGCCTGGACGCCCGCTTCGTGTCGGCCTTCGTTCGGCAGCTCCACCTCGAGGACCAGGTGGTGCTGCACGGCTGGTCGATGGGGGGGCTGGTGGCGGTGCTGGCTGCGGGGCTCATGCCCGACCAGGTTCGGGGAGTGGTCCTGGTGGCCCCGGCGCTGCCGTGGCGCCTGGCATCGCGAGTCGAGGCGCTCTGGTGGCAGACGGCCGGGCGCGTGGCCGTCGCATCCGGCCCACTCATGGCCCGGATGGCGGTGGCACTGGCGGGTCGGCGGATCCTGGACGCCAAGCAGGCCTCGATCGGCGATGCCGTCTCCGGTGGTCGCACCGGCATGGTCGGCGGAGACCCGGGCCGGGTCTCCCGCGCACAGGTCGACCTGTGGCTCGAGGACCTGGAGGCGTCCCGCGAACACCCGGAACGGCTGGCGGGCCCAGCCGCGGCGTTCGCGTCGACCACCAGGGCGATGTTCATCACGCAGCGGTCGACGAACGAGGCACTCGATGCGGTGCCGGTGCCGGTGCTCGTGCTGTGGGGAACCGGCGATCCGCTGGTCGACGCCACCTCGCTTCTGCAGCACGCCCAACGCCCGGGCTGGACCCCCCGACCCATCGACGACGTTGGCCTCCTGCTCCCTGTCGAAGCACCCGGCATCTACACGCAGGCAGTCCGCCAGTGGCTCGCCGACAGTCACGACGGACCCTCGGGGCCCCGGGTTGGACGCCGCGGCCGTCTCTGAACACCACGCACCGCCAGCCACCAATGCACCGCGTCCACACGCGGCGTTTGACGCATCTCGCATGGGTCCCGAGTCGCGGGTGTTCACCGTGGCGGTGTTCAGACGCCGGCGACGTAGGCGGTGAGGAAGTGCACGCCGTGGCGGTCGAGGTTGCCGCGGGCGGTCGTAGTGCTCGGTGGTGCGGGGGTCGGCGTGGCGGGCCAGGATCTGGGCGTCGCGCAGCTGTACGCCGGCGTCCAGTGCGTTGGTGATCGCGGCATGGCGCAACGAGTGCGGACTGATGTGCCGCGGGATCTGGGCGAGGGTGGTGATCCGGGCGACCATCCGGTAGACGTCGCGTCGGTCGATCGGCTTGCTGTAGAAGGGTCGGCGGATCAGCGGCCCGGAGGTCCGCGGGCCGCGGCAAGCCTCCAGGACCGCAGCACGGGCACCGTGACATGGTGGCCGGCTTGTTTCCCTTGCTGACCAGGTGCAGCACCCGGTAGCCGCGCGGCGTGTCGGCGTAGTCCCATATGCGCACCGCCGCGGCTTCCGACGCGCGCAGCGCGTTGATCCCCAGCAGGTACGCCAGCGCGCCGTGGTGGACGGTGAGGGTCTGGGCGACCTGCAGGAACGCCGATCAGCTCCAACCGGTCCAGCCCTTGGGTGCGGATTCGTCACACTGCCCCTTCGGCAGCCGTGCGTAAACGGCCGGGTCTGCGGTGATCAGCCCGTCGATGTGCGCGAAGCGGAAGTACCCGCGCACCCCGTGCATCATCGTCACGATCGAGGAGTCCATCAGCCCGCAGTCGCCGAGGTGGCGGATGTACAACTCGACGTGGGCGCGCTGGACCCCCACCAACGGGTCCAGCCCGTTGCCCTCGCACCACGTGAACCAGCGCTTGAGTTGATAGGCGTACAGGGCGTGGGTCCGGCCGACGTAGCGGGCCAGGAACGACACCGCCGCCAATTGGGCGGTCGACATCGAAGCCGGCTGGAGCGGAAGCAAGATCGTGGAAGAAGCGCCGGACATGAGCTCACCTCGCGCGGCGACCTCGCGACAGGCCCGACCCCGCCCGCCGCCAACAGGGCCAGGCACCCGGACACCGGCGACGCTAACCCCGCCCAGACCGCGTGGGCGCGTCCGCGAACGGCGGAAAGAACAGGGGCACTCGTGTGAGCAGAGGCGCCGGCTCTGGTGGGCCAGGCAGGGTCCGGGTCAGGCGAGGGTGTGCAGTTCGAAGCGCAGGCCGAGGGCGTTGGTGACTTTCAGGATGGTCGACCAGGTCGGATTGCCGTCGGCCGAGAGCGCCTTGTAGAGGCCGTCGCGGCTCATGCCCACCCGACGGGCGAGTTCGCTCATGTTCTGTGAACGGGCGATGACGCCCAGGGCACGAGGAACAGCGGTCGGATCCTCGGCAGACTCCTGTAGGGCGATCTCCAAGTAGGCCGCGACGTCGTCGAGGTCCTCGAGGTAGTCCGCGGCATCGAACCGCGTGTACTTGCTGTCCTCAGCCATGGTCCTGGCCCTCCTCTCTCCAATAGTCCTCGGCCAGCTCGTATGCCCGCTCGATGTCTCGCTGCTGTGTCGCCTTGTCGCCACCGCAGCGCAACACGATCACTCGCGAGCCATCTTGCAGGTATAGACCCGGTAGCCCGGACCGAACATCAGTCGAAGCTCCCAGACGCCTCGGCCAACCGGTTTGGCATCGCCCGGATTGCCCGCCGCGAGCCGGTCGAGACGTTCGACGATGCGGAGTCGGCCGACCCGGTCCTTGAGCTTCCGCAGCCACTGGTCGAAGTCGTCGGTGCGGACCACATCGACCATGTGTCGACTTTAACTGACACCCGTCGCTGCGATCAAGCCCAGAGCAGCGCGCGCTACGCGGCGAAAGGACTCACCAAGAGAGGGCCTCGTGGACGAGAGGCTGAGTGCCT
>CAZECO010000276.1:0-3361 GCA_964510455.1 uncultured Actinomycetes bacterium | reverse complement strand
GATCAGGCGCGCGGCAGCAAGTACTCCACCACGGCTTCCCAGGTCTTGAACTCGTCGGTTCCGAAATGGATGTGCTCGCCGCCGAAGCGGTCGACGCCGTTCTTGGTGCGGTCGTCGATGATGAAGTCACCCTGCACCAGATGCTTGTGGTGGCTGAGGATCAGCCGCTTGTAGGCCGGCGTCTCCTCGCCGGCGCCCAGGTGGAGGTGCACCCACTCGAGCTTGTCGATCCAGGCCGACGGGTTGCGCCACGGCGCGGTGGAGAGGATGTACGTGTCGAACGCCCGCGACAGGATGTGGTAGGCCTCGATGGCGCCGGGCATCGGCCGCATCAGCGCGAAAATGCCGGGCACCTCGTCATAGCGGCCCTGGTAGTCGCGCCGGTCATCGGCCGTCAGGCGCTCGATCCCTGATGGGAAGTCCACCAGCACGTTGTCCATGTCGATGAAGAGGCGGCGAGCGGCCGAGGAGTGCGCGGTCATGGGTGTCCTGTTCTGAGTCGACTGGTTGTAGGTATGCCCGTGGGGTACGCAGCCCAAACGCTGTGACCGGGAGACCTCTGTCGGAGGTGGTCCGGCATCCTGAGGAATCGCGAGCCGGTCCTCGAGCTGATACCTGAGCGACGCTATCGGCGACGCACGGAAACCACTCATCGCAGACGCCGAACAACAAGGAGGTTGCCCATGTGGCTCCTACTCGATACTGGATTCATCTCTGTCGTGCAGCACAAGGACGACCCAGCGCTGCTCCTGGTCCGTTCCCGGGTCCGCGACGACATCAGCAACATCCTCGGCGACGACGTCGAGATCGTGGAGAACCCCCACGCCGATTACCTGTACCGGGCGGTGGTCAGCCGCGAACGCCTCGCCGCCGCGCTGCTGAAGGCCGTGCAGTCGCTGGACTACACCAGCCACGTCAAGGACATCGCCCTCCAGCGGTCCGCACCCAGTCCCGGTCGGCAGGCCGCCTATTACGACACCTGGGCGGCGATGAGCCGGATGCAGCCGACCCGGCCATACGGGGGCGACTGGTAGTCGGTGCGCGTGGCTCCTGTGGAGGTCTGCGATGCGCGGGGGAGGCATTCCTCGGGAGGCAGCTGCGGTCCGGTCAGGCCTGATCGCCGGGACACCGACGTCAACGGGTACTCGCCCAGCACGGCCCGGCTGCGGAGTGTGCCACCTCCGTGGGTTGCCCTTGTTGACGATCTTCCGTCGGTCCCCGGTGGCCCAGCGGTCGTCGGGCTCCGCGGCTGCCTGGCGGCCAGGTCATGCACTCCGCGGGCAGCAGCGGGCCGCTGCCGCGCCCTTCGGCCGACAGGTCAGGCCGTCAAGGCGGCCGCTGGTCCACCCTCGCCCCGACACCCGGCGGGAGTCGGAGTCAGTCGCTTGCCCGGTGTGCTACCGGGCAGAGCACCAGCTGGTCTGTCGGACCACAAGCGTACAAATGAAGGGACGGTCGCGATGGGGGTCAGCATGAGGAAGCACAGCGGAGCAGACGTGCCCTGCCAGGAATGTGGGAGCACGGCGATACCCGTGGTGTACGGTCTGCCCGGCCGGGAGTTGTTCGAGGCTGCCGAACGCGGTGAGATCCGCCTGGGCGGATGCGTCATGCCCGGTTGGCCGCTGTGCCGGCTGTGCGGTGCGGTCTTGGTTGGCGACCTCGGGCGCACCCGTGGCGGGGACCGCGCAGACATCCCGTCGCGGATGCCGGGAAGCATCTCGTCGGGCGAGATCGACGCTCTCATCGAGCAGCTGTGGGCATCGTTTGATGCGCCGGAGGCTGTCGACCCGCCGTAGCCCGCGGGTGCTCGCGGGCTCGCCGAGCGATGCTTCCGCGACGTGTCGGCCGAACGCCTGAAAGGAGCAGCACATCACCCATGTACAGAGGGACTATCGATGCGGGAGGAGATCGGATGGATGTCGGATTCGACGTCGTTGCCGGTGATGCGGACTCGCCAGTCGTCTTGCACGTTCCGCATGCGGCGACAGCCGTACCCGGGTGGGTGAGGGGCCGGCTGCTGCTCTCCGACCCCGAGCTCGAGGCTGAACTGGCAAGGATGACCGATGCGTGGACCGATCAGCTCGCCGCAGCCGCGGGCTCCGCGGTCAGCCCGCGCCCTTGGCAGTTCGTGAATCGGCTCTCCCGGCTTGTCGTCGATCCGGAGCGGTTCCCCGACGACCGCGAGGAGATGAATGCGGTGGGCATGGGCGCGGTGTACGAGCGGACCTCCGGCGGGCTGCCGCTGCGTCCGCAGGACACTGCCCACCGCGCCGAACTCATCCGGCGGTACTTCCACCCGTACTCGAACGCGCTCGCGGCTGTGGTCGACGAGCGGATCGCCGCCGCAGGCGGTGCTGTCATCATCGATGTCCATTCGTTCCCCCGCGAAGCGCTGCCCTACGAGCGCCACCAGGAGGCCGCGCGCCCGCAGGTGTGCCTGGGCACCGACCCCCGGCATACGCCGCAGTGGCTGGCAGACGTTGCCCGTACCGCCTTCGCCGGCTTCAGCATCGCGTTCGACGAACCGTTCGCCGGCACGTACGTGCCGCTGCGCCACTTCGGAATCGACGACCGCGTCGCTTCGATCATGATCGAGATCCGCCGCGACACCTACGCCGACGTCGCGGGCTTCGCCCGGATCGCGGGCGGCTTGTCGGAACTGGTGCGCCAGTGCACGGACCACGGGTGAGATCCCGGCCAGAGGCCGAGCGGCGCGGGCGTGGCTTGGCTCGCATGCTGTCGCTAGTGGGACGAGCATGGGCGCATGAACGACGACACCGTCGACTGGATGCCCCCGGCTCGCTTCGCGATGATCGGGACAGCGCCGGAGCTGCAGCGCTGATCGTTCGCGGCCGAACTGCAGTACCGCCACGGCCAGTGGGAATGGTGGGAACCCGGCCGTCCGCACGGGTTTCGGGGCACGCCGCCGGTGGAGCATGAAGACGGCTGGTGGTCGTTCCAGCGCACGGACGACTCCAGCTCTGTCGAGTTCTGGTTCAAAATGTGGGGCGCATGGGTGGCGCCCTCTGCCCGGCAGTCACCGGCATGACCGACGAAGAGGCCCTGGCCTGGGCTGACAGGTTTCGGGAGGCCGAGCTGGAGAGCGGCGGCGGGTAGGCCGGCGGAGTGTCGAACACCGAAGCAGGTGCGCATCGGCAGCCGGCACCAAACCGCGCGACCGCCGACTTGGCACGTGCGTCGACATCGCGGTACGCGAGTCGAAAGCGGGCGAGTACACAAAGGGAGATGGTGGATCAAGGGTGGTGTCACGGCCGGCGCCGGCAACGTGCGCCAGTTTCGGCGGTTGCGCCTGGTCGGTGGAGGGGCGAATCGAGCGCATATCGTGCTGGAGGCCGCGCAG
>CAZECO010000275.1:0-3388 GCA_964510455.1 uncultured Actinomycetes bacterium | reverse complement strand
CAAGCGTTCCGCCGATCCGCCCATCAGCCCTTACCCTAGAGGCTGTCCGCACAGCGATGACGGGGACACCGCCCCGACGCCGCAGGAACCAGCGAGCCGGGGACGGTGGGAGCCCGGAACCTGCGCGGGTCGGCCATCGCCCCACCAGCCGCCGGAAGAACGGGTGCACCAGCACCCGCGTAGAACCGGCCGCGGACGAGGAATCAAGGGGTCGTCCCCGCAGGCATGCAGGGGCGGCAACGAGGGTGGTACCGCGGGCCGGACGGCTCGTCCCTCACGAGGACGAACGACGACTCGGAGGCCAGATGTACCGCCAGGTTCCCCCGCGCATCGACCTGCCCGCCATGGAGCGCGGCATCATGGCCTGGTGGGATGAGCAGGACATCTTCCACCGCAGCCTCGCAGCCTCGCAGGGCAGGCCCAAGTGGGTGTTCTACGAAGGCCCGCCCACCGCCAATGGGACGCCGGGCACCCACCACGTGGAGGCGCGCGTCTTCAAGGATGTGTTCCCGCGGTTCAAGACGATGCAGGGCTTCCACGTCCCCCGCAAGGCCGGCTGGGACTGCCACGGCCTGCCGGTGGAGCTCGCGGTGGAGAAGCAGTTGGGCTTCTCCGGGAAGAAGGACATCGAGGCCTACGGGATCGAGGCCTTCAACGCCAAGTGCCGCGAGTCGGTGCACGCCCATGTCGATGAGTTCGCGGTCATGACGTCCCGCATGGGCTACTGGGTGGACATGGATCAGGCGTACTGGACGATGAGCCCGTCCTACGTCGAGAGCGTCTGGTGGTCGCTGCAGCAGATCTTCAACGCAGGGCTGCTGGTGCAGGACCACCGGGTCACCCCCTACTGCCCCCGCTGCGGGACCGGTCTGAGCGACCACGAGATCGCGCAGGGCTACGAGACCGTCGTCGACCCGTCGGTGTTCGTCCGCTTTCCCGTCACCGGTGGTGAGCTGCTCGAACGCCACCCCGGCCTGACGCTGCTGGTCTGGACGACCACCCCGTGGACGCTGGTGTCCAACACGGCGGTGGCGGTCAACCCGCGGGCGACCTATGTGGTGGCCCGCAGCGGCGAGGAGGTGTTGGTCGTCGCGCAGGACCTGGTCGGGGCCGCATTGGGCGAGGGCGCGCAGGTACTGGAGTCGCTGCCCGGCGCCGCACTGGAGCGCACGCCCTACCGGCGCCCCTTCGACCTGGTCGAGATCCCCGACGCGCACTACATCGTGCTCGGGGACTACGTCACGACCGACGACGGCACCGGGCTGGTCCACCAGGCGCCCGCGTTCGGCGCCGACGACCTCGCCGTGTGCCGCAAGTATGGGATGCCGGTGGTGAACCCGGTCGGGGCCGACGGCCATTTCGAGGCGGGCCTCGACCTGGTGGGCGGCATGTTCTTCAAGAAGGCCGACGAGCCGCTGGTCGCGGATCTGCAGGCCCGCGGCCTGCTGTTCGCGCACGTGCCCTACGAGCACTCCTACCCGCACTGCTGGCGCTGCCACACGCCGCTGATCTACTACGCCCAGCCGTCCTGGTACATCCGCACCACCGCCATCAAGGACCGGCTGCTGGCGCAGAACGAGGCCACGAACTGGTTCCCCGAGACGATCCAGTGGGGCCGCTACGGCGACTGGCTGCACAACAACGTCGACTGGGCGCTGTCGCGGGACCGGTACTGGGGCACGCCGCTGCCGATCTGGCGCTGCACGGAGGACCATCTCACCGTCGTCGGGTCGCTGGCCGAGCTCGGCGAGCGGGCCGGGCGCGACCTGACCGGATTCGACCCGCACCGGCCGTTCGTGGATGACATCGCCTTCGCCTGCCCGACCTGCGGCCGCGAGGCGCGCCGGGTGCCGGAGGTGATCGACTGCTGGTACGACTCCGGCGCCATGCCGTTCGCGCAGTTCGGCTATCCCCATGCCGGCAGCGCCGACTTCGCCGACCAGTACCCCGCCGACTTCATCTGCGAGGCCATCGACCAGACGCGCGGCTGGTTCTACACGCTCATGGCCATCGGCACCCTGGTCTTCGACCAGAACTCCTACCGCAACGTGGTGACCCTCGGCCACATCCTCGATGAGGACGGCCGCAAGATGAGCAAGCATCTGGGCAACGTGCTGGAGCCGGTGCCGCTGATGGACGCCCACGGCGCGGACGCCGTCCGGTGGTTCATGCTCGCCGCCGGGTCCCCCTGGCAGGCGCGACGGGTCGGGCACCAGGCCATCGAGGAGGTGGCCCGCAAGACGCTGCTCACCTACTGGAGCACCGTGTCGTTCCAGTCGCTGTACGCGCGGGCGGCCGGCTGGTCGCCAGACGCGTCGGCACCGGTCCAGCGAACGGCCCTGGACCGATGGCTGCTGTCACAGGCCAACACGATGGTCGGCGAGGTGACCGCGGCTCTGGAGCAGTTCGACACCCAGCGCGCCGGCAAGGTGCTCGCCTCGTTCGTGGACGGGCTGTCCAACTGGTACGTGCGGCGGTCGCGGCGCCGGTTCTGGGAAGGCGACCCGGCGGCGCTGCTGACGCTGCACGAGGCGCTGCGCATGGTAACCCTGGCGATGGCGCCCTTCACGCCGTTCATCACCGAGCGCGTCTGGCAGGACCTGTTCGCCGTCGTGCCGGGCGAGCCGGAATCCGTGCACCTGGCGCCATGGCCGGTGCCCGACGAGTCGCTGATCGACGCCGAGCTGGTCGCGGACGTGGCGATGGTGCGGCGCGTGGTGGAGCTCGGCCGCGCCGCCCGGGCCGGCTCCGGCGTGCGCAACCGCCAGCCGCTGTCCGCGTGCCTGGTCGCCGGTGCGCGCTGGCAGCGGCTGTCGCAGGAACTGCGCGACGAGATCGCCGAGGAGCTCAACGTGCAACAGGTGCTGGGGCTGTCCGATCACGCGGGGGACCTCGTCGACGTCTCGGTCAAGGCGAACTTCCGCAGCCTCGGCAAGCGGTTCGCGAAGAGCACCCCGACCGTGGCGCGGGGGGTGGCAGATGCCGACGCCAACTCCCTGGTATCCGCGATCCGCACCGAGGGCCGGGCGGTGCTGGCCGTGCCCGAGGTGGGCGACGTCGAACTGACCGAGGACGACGTGATCATCACCGAGAGGCCGCGCGAGGGCTGGACGGTGGCGTCGGACGCGGGCGAGACGGTGGCGCTGGACCTCCACCTGACCGACGGGCTCGTCCGGGCGGGCCTGGCCCGCGAGGTCGTCCGGTTCCTGCAGGAGTCCCGCAAGCGCGCCGGGTTCGACGTCAGCGATCGCATCGAGGTGCGCTGGACGTCGGACGATGGCGGCGTCGCCGACGCGATCTCCGAGCACCGGGCCACGATCGCCGACGAGGTGCTCGCGGTGGCCTTCGAGTCCGGCGATGGCGAAGGATGGCCGGCGGAGTCGGAGGA
>CAZECO010000274.1:0-3389 GCA_964510455.1 uncultured Actinomycetes bacterium | reverse complement strand
AACGCTCTACGAGTCAGCGGGTTGAACCAGGAGTCCTTTGAAGCTGTGATCGCGCGCTATGGAACGCAGGTGTCAGCGATCCAGTTCTGGAAGTGCCCTCGCATAGAAGACTTCAGCCCGCTGGAGGGATTCCCTAACCTGCGACTGGTATCCATCTTCTGGAACCAGCGCACGACTCGGTTGTGGGATCTCACTCGGACGCCAAGACTCGTTGGCCTGCATTTCGATGATTTCACGAGGCTCCACGACCTGAGCGACGTCTCGCGCGGCGGGAATCTCGTAGAGCTGGAGTTCGGTGACGCAATCTGGGACAAGTCCGTCTTCGCAACGTTGGAACCGCTTGCGGCGCTCACTGGGCTGATCTCGCTCAAGCTGAGTGCGAAACGGATCGAGGATGGCCGAATCGAGCCGCTCGCGGCGCTGCAGCAACTCGAAAGGCTGTCGTTTGCGTCCAATCAGTTCACAACCCGTCAGGTGGCATGGCTGCGCTCAAGGTTGCCGGACTCTCTCCAGTCCGAAGCTATCGCGCCTTTGAGGAGAATCTCGCCGCCGTTGCGAGGGGACACCAAGGACTTGGACGTACTGCTGGTCGGGAAGAGGAAGCCCTTCTTGAACTCGGCCCAGGACGAGAAGCGTATCCGGAAGCACGTCGAAGATTTCGATCGGCTCGTGGCTGAGTTTCGCGCCGATCCATCACTCCTGCCCGGGTGAAGGCCACGGGGAGCAGGCCCGGTGCAAGGCGAGCGGGGCGTGACCGTCATCGTGGTGGCCGTCGACGCGACGTCACCAGCACCGCCGACGACTGATTCGTTCTGCCGCCCGCGTACTCGCCACATCGTCAGCAGTCGGGACGCGCGACGCCGTTGGGCGCTTTCATGCGGGCCTGGCGACTCCGAACACGGTTGCTCGTGCCAGCCGAGCGAGCAGCGCGGGGTCGACGGCCCTGGCTCCTCCCGACATCGACTCCAGCGCATCGAGCGTCGGGCGCGAGCCGTTGCGCGCGCGTCCGCCGCGCTGACCGGTGAACCTCCGTGATTGCGCCAGCCGCGGTCGGTCAGGATCTGCGCCACCCTCGCGTCGAGGTCCGCGCCTGATTCCCCGGCCGCCGTCCCGAGCACCGCGAGCCATTGCGCATCCGCCTCGAACCCTTTGCCGAGCGGTAGCCGCCCGAGCACCGTGGCGACGAGTTCGCGGGGGTGGTCGGCGACGGCGCGGGCGCGAGCGGTAGGGGTCAGCGTGCCCTTGGCCTTGCGCAGCAGACCCACGTCCTGCGCGGTCGCTCGAAGTGTGGCAACCGGCCACGTGCGATCCTCCCGGTTGGCGGGGCCCATCCACCAGTCCGTGATCCCGGTTGCCTGTGCGATCTGTCGGACCACGGTTGGCGGCAGGTAGCCGGCCGCCGTCAGCGTCGTCCCCGGCCCGACGGCATGCAGCACTGCCAGCCGCGGCCGGGCTGCCCAGCGGACGTCTTCCTCGTCCAGCACCACTGCCACCCGTGGACCCAGGGCTGCCAGCCAGGCATTCGCCTCCACCCACCCCTCGCGGCGCAGGACCTGGACCAGGTCGGCCAGCGGCTCGGGCAGGCCACTCGGGATCCAGCACGTCCGGGCGATCCGCTCCAGGCGCCGCGCACGTCGGGAATGCGTCATCTGTCAGAACGGGCTGGCCAGCATGCTGATGGTTGAATCGCTCGCAGACGAATCTGCCACACCCGTCACCATGTGCAGGAGGCACGCCCAGCAGGCGCATCGCATATGGGTGCTGGAGTATGACTTGGGGTTCCAGCTCACCGGGTGTGTCGCGTATCGGGTTCCGTCCATGAATATCAAGTGAGCAAACCCCTTACGCCTGATCCAAGGGGTCTTCCGCGCCAACCGATAGCAGTCATCCGATGATGGGAGAACGAGTGCCGAACGAAGGCGATGAGTCCTGGGAGATCAATCCGGGCAGCGATCAGCCCGACCCCGACTACAGCAGCGAGTCGTGGGAGGAGATGACCCTGCCGATTACATGATTTGCATCGAGAACTACGACGACGACGACGAGGCGATTGAGGAGGTGCTCCGCAACATGCCAGGCACCATCTACGCCGAATACCAACAACTCGGCTTCCCAGGACTCCCCGCTGAACACCACCCCGACTACGTGGAACCTGAGGAACCCCGGATGGTTTACGACGATGAGGACGAGGACGGCTAAGCGGAGTCGAAGGGCATCGGGTCGCGTTCGTGCAGATCGCCAACGCCACTCTCTCACCCTGAAACTCACAAGAATCGGTGATCGGTTCCGCGTGCAAGGCGCGCTCGCTCCACGGCACCCTAGCCAGTTGTTGGCGCTGAAGCGGGTAAGGTCGGTGAGCGTTAGCCCGTCGTTCGCTCCGGACCGCGGGGGGCTCGTGGAGCAACACCTGCGCCGTCCGCCCAGCTGAATGGCCAGCACGAGGGAGAGGTCTGCCTCGTGAGCAGGTTGCGCGGGTGGGACTCATCCGCGATCCCGGGCGGCCCATCGACACCTCCCGGACTGTCCGCAATCACGCCTCCGCGGCATCGCCCCGCAGCCATTGCGCGTAATCGGCTCGGGTGATGGCGCCGGCCGCGAGTGCCAAGGTTCGCTCAGTGGCGCGAGCTTGCCCGAGGGCTGGCAATGGGCGACCGTTGAGCCGCAGGAACACCAGGGCTGCAGTGAAGCCGATCCGCTTGTTGCCATCGGTGAACGCATGGCCTCGCACCAGGGCCTCGGCCAGCGCCGCGGCGAGTTCGTGGGAGTCGCTCTCCCCGTAGTTGGCGAGGTTGGCAGGTCGGGCCAGCACGGCTTCCAGGTCCCCGGGTCCTGTCTCGCCGTGCAGACCCCCGAAGTCGTTGATCAGCTTCGCGTGCAAGGCGCGCACAACGTCGATCGATGGCCACCGCCAGTCGTCAGCGCTCACCGGGCCAGGTCGTTCAGCGTCTGACGGTAGTTCGCCACGACCTCCTCGTAGGCGGCCATCGCGTCGGCGTACTCGGCATCGACCCGGGTCACCAGCAGCGACCCCCCGACCCTGATGAGCTCGTACTCATCGCCCTCCCCGAAGCCGAGTTCCCTCAACAGCGGAGCCGGGACAATGAACCCCTGCGAATTGCCGATCTGGCGTAGCTTGACTGACATGGGACCACGTTACCACGGCCGTAATAACGTGGGCAGATCGCCTGCCCGCATCTGTGGAGCGAACTGGTGGCAGTCCTGGCCCGCCGCGCGATCCGCGCGCGAGTGAGCCAGTCCGACGCAGAGCGTTTCGTCACTGCCCTGCGGTTGCTCGCGATCCACGTCGACGACCCCGAGGTTGTCGTCCCGGTCGTCACGGACCCCGCCACGACTACCTGATTGCGCTGGCCCGCCGGGAAGCCGTCCAC
>CAZECO010000273.1:0-3392 GCA_964510455.1 uncultured Actinomycetes bacterium | reverse complement strand
CGATCCGCGTAGGTCCAGTGCCGGTTCACGAAGTACGAGAACGTGACCGCCGTCACCACCGAGATCACCTTCGCGGTCAGCGGCTTGTCGAACAGCAGGCCCTGGCCCTCCGGACCGGCGAACCGCAGGATGTTGAACAGACCGACGTCGATGACCAGGGCCATCAGCCCGACGGTCCCGAATTTGGCGATCTCCGCCAGCAATCCGCCCAGCCGCCAGCGAAGCCGGTCGATCAGGCGCATCTGCGCACCTGCTACCTCGCTGTCGAGCATGATCCGAGGATACCCGCTCGGCACCCGGTCATGCTTGCGAGCGCTGTGGCGAGTACCACTGCCCAGCGCCGCCGTCCCGCACGTGCCGGTCCCGGCGCCGACGTACGCCCGGCCCCGCATCCGGCTACTGTGAGGCATCGTGAGCAGCAAGCGCGCGGGGGTCGCAGACGGCTACCCGGTCGTGGGGATGATCGGCGGCGGGCAGCTGGCGCGGATGACCCATCAAGCCGCCATCGCGGTCGGAGTGGGGTTCCGGGTTCTGGCCGGCGATCCGTCGGACAGTGCGGCCCAAGTGGTTGCCGGCACGGTGCTCGGGGCGCATGACGACCCGGCCGCAGTGCTCTCCTTCGCGGAGGGCTGCGATGTCATCACCTTCGACCACGAGCATGTGCCCAGAGCGATCCTGGATGCGGTCCGATCCTCGGGAGCGACGCTGCGCCCCTCGCCGGAGGCCCTGGAGTACGCGCAGGACAAGGTGGCGATGCGGGCGGCGCTGGCCGACATGGGGGCGCCGGTGCCGGACTGGGATGTTGTCGACTCGGCCCGCCAGGCGCAGGCTTTCGCCGACCGGGTGGGCTGGCCGATCGTGCTGAAGACATCCCGGGGCGGGTACGACGGCAAGGGCGTGTGGGTCGCCCGCGATCCGGTCGAGGCCATGGATGTCATGAGCCACCAGCTCGCGGCGGGCGCGGTGTGGCTCGCAGAGGAGTTCGTGGCGTTCGACGCCGAATTGGCCGCGCAGGTGGCGCGCTCGCCCAGCGGCCAGGCGGTGTCCTACCCGGTGGTGCGGACGCTGCAGACCAACGGCATCTGCACCGAGGTGATCGCTCCCGCACCCGGGCTCTCGCCAGCCGAATCGGCGGCCGCGCAGGAGTTGGCGCTGCGCATCTCGGCGCACCTCGACGTGATCGGCATGCTCGCGGTCGAGATGTTCCACACCAGCAAGGGGATCCTCGTCAACGAACTGGCGATGCGCCCGCACAACTCCGGCCACTGGACCATCGACGGCGCGACGACGAGCCAGTTCGAGAATCACCTGCGGGCGATCCTGGACCTCCCGCTGGGCTCGCCAGAACCGCTCGCCGCCCACACCGTGATGGTGAACGTGCTCGGCGGCGATGTGCCCGATCTGTATTCGGCGTACCGTCACGTCATGGCGCGCGACCCCGGGATCCACGTCCACATGTACGGCAAGCAGGTCCGCAGGGGCCGCAAGCAGGGGCATGTGACGGTGAGCGGCACCGATCTCGCGCAACTGCTCCACCGGGCGCACCATGCGGCCGACTACATCACCGGAGTCATCGATGAGTGAGCCGATGCCCCGGGTGTCGATCGTGATGGGATCGGATTCCGACTGGGAGGCGATGCAGCACGCGGCGTCGGCGGTCGGCGAGTTCGATATCGCCTACGAGGTCGGTGTGGTGTCTGCTCACCGGATGCCGCGCCAGATGCTCGACTACGCCGCCAGCGCCCACGAGCGTGGGATCCAGGTGATCATCGCGGGGGCCGGCGGCGCCGCGCACCTGCCGGGGATGATCGCGTCGCTGACGCCGTTGCCCGTGATCGGGGTCCCGGTGGCGCTGCGGACCCTGGACGGCCTGGATTCGCTGCTGTCTATCGTGCAGATGCCCGCAGGTATCCCGGTCGCGACGGTCGCGATCGGCAATGCGCGCAACGCCGGGCTGCTGGCGGTCCGGATCCTGGCTGCGCATGACGCGGACCTCCGAAGCCGCCTGATCGCGTTCGCGGACGCGCTGGGGGAGCAGGCGCGGCTGCGGGGCGAACAGCTGGCCGGGCGTCACGCCGGCGCCGCGGTGCCGCTCGATCCGGCCTGACGCCCCCTGCGGCGGGCCGGCCGGGTGGAGCTATCCGCATCCGGCGGGGGCCGTACCCTGGGGGCTGTTGGCGCCGTGCGCCCGTTCCCTTGTCGCTGGCTGCTGGAGGACCGCAATGCCCATCGCCCCGAATCCGGACTTCGACATCTACCAACTCCCTGAGGAGCACCGAGCACTGCGGGAGGCTGTCCGGGGGCTGGCGGAGGACAAGATCGCCCCGCGCGCGGCACAGATCGACGCCACCGGGGAGTTCCCGCAGGACGTTTACGAGGCGCTCGTCTCGGCGCGCTTCCACGCCATCGGCATCCCAGAGGCCTACGGCGGCGAGGGCGGCGATGCGATCGCTTCGGCCATCGTCGTGGAAGAGGTCGCGCGGGTATGCGCCTCGTCGTCGCTGATCCCGGCCGTCAACAAGCTCGGCACCACACCGCTGCTGGTGGGCGGGTCCGATGACCTGTGCAGCCGCTACCTGCCGCAGGTGGCCTCCGGGGACGCCATGTTCTCCTATGCGCTCAGCGAGCGGGAAGCCGGCAGCGATGCGGCCGGCATGAAGGCGACGGCGGTGCCCGACGGCGACGGCTGGGTGCTCAACGGCCAGAAGTCGTGGATCACCAACGCCGGCATCTCCAAGTACTACACGGTCATGGCGAAGACCGATCCGGATGCAGGCGCCCGGGGGATCTCGGCGTTCGTCGTGCACGCCGACGACGAGGGGTTCTCCTACGGCTCCAAGGAGCGCAAGCTGGGCATCCACGGCTCGCCCACCCGCGAGATCTACTTCGACAACTGCCGCATCCCGGCCGATCGCATCATCGGCGAGCCGGGCACCGGATTCACCACCGCCATGAAGACGCTGGACATCACCCGTATCGCGATCGGCGCCCAGGCGCTCGGCATGGGCCAGGGAGCGCTGGACTACGCGCTGGCGTACGCCAAGGAGCGCAAGCAGTTCGGCAAGGCCATCGCGGAGTTCCAGGGCCTGCAGTTCATGCTCGCGGACATGGCGATGAAACTGGCCGCGGCGCGTGCGCTGGTCTATGAGGCGGCGAGCAAGAGCGAGCGGATGGACGCCGATATCGCCTTCGCCGGTGCCGCCGCGAAGTGCTTCGCCTCCGACACCGCGATGCAGGTCGCCACCGACGCGGTGCAGATCCTCGGCGGCGCGGGCTACGTGATGGACCACCCGGTCGAGCGGATCATGCGCGACGTGAAGATCACCCAGATCTACGAGGGGACCAACCAGATCCAGCGCCTGGTGATGGCCCGGCACCTGATCCGCGGCTGA
>CAZECO010000272.1:0-3409 GCA_964510455.1 uncultured Actinomycetes bacterium | reverse complement strand
TGGCGACGTTCGAGACCGATTCCGATGCGAGAGTCCGGCAGGCGCTGCAGCGGAACGCCGTCTTGGAGCGCCTGCTCGTAGATGCGCACGGCACCCATTCAGCCCCCAAACGCCTTCGCCAACTAGCCGACTCCCCGCTTGGGATGATCCGTGGGGCTGCTGAGCAAAGCCTCCGACAGGCTGACGCCACCCGGGCGGCGGGCGCCGCCGCAGCTCCAACGACTCCCCCATTCACCGACCCCCATCCCCTGACCGCCGACCAGGGCGTGGCCCCGGAGGCACCGGCTGGACTCGTCCTCGACCCGGGGGGCAAGCTGGCCAAGCTCGTTCAGCGCAAACGCCTGGACAACCCCGAGGTCGTCCGGGAAGTTGTGAAGCGGACGGTCCGACGGCTCCCGCCGGCCGACCGCGGCGTCTCCAACGAAATGCTGACCGCCCAATACGGCCGCCATAAGGAGCGCGTCGCGTGCCAGATCTGCCGCGAGCCTTCCGCTTTCCGACGCAACGACGGGAAGTGGTACTTCGAAGTGGTCCAGCTGATGAAGCTTACACATGAGGACGTGGACAACAGGATCGCCCTGTGCCCGACCTGTTCGGCAAAGTTCGTCTATGCCCGAAAAGGAGACGCCGACAGGGCTCTGAAGCGGGCGCTGCGAGGAGTTGCCTTGGAGCCGGGGGCCGAAGAAGTCCGGATCCCGGTCCTGATGGCCGGCACGTGGTGCGACATCACCTTCACCGCCCGGCACTACCAAGGCGTACTGGCGGCACTGCTCGCGCACGAGGTGTGACACGAAGACTAGGACCGCCAGAAGCCTTGCGACTCGGTGGAGCCGAGAGGGACTTGTGTGCGCGAGGGGTCCGTGCGGTCAGCGGGGTGACGGTCCCCTCGCGGTGTCTGGTCTGCCGGTTCGGTGGTGCCCGACGCGTGCGACGTGCTCCCGTTCGCCAGTAAGGGGTTAGAGGCCAGCGCGACATGAGTCATTCCGCATAGCGCGCCAGGGCGCGTCAATTCGCGATCGAGCACCTCACAACAGGATGTGAGCGCCGCTCATCCCAGGCCTTGAGTGCGGACTTGAACCACGCTCGCCCTGGCCGAGCTGCCTGCTGTCGCGCAGGACCCCGCCCAGGCGCTCGCGGCCGCGATCGGCACCAAGCAGGCCGAACCGCTCCAGCAGGCTATGGAACCGCTCATCCGCGCCGCCTAGACAACCCCGAAGAACGCCTCGCCGACTCGACGTGCTGGTCGCTGCGGCGGCTGCCTCTCCCGGCTGTCCGACGTAGCCGCCGATCACGCCCTGGATCCGCCCCGGTCAACGGGCGACCTCGCCGGGCCCCCGAGTGCGACGAGGACTGGCTGGTGATCAGCACATCCACTCCGCCAAGGGCCTGGAATTGGACGTCGTGCACCTGATCCACGCCGCCGAGCAACATCCCATCCGACATGGGCCTCAGCAGCCGCGACGGCTTGGAGGAGGAGCGACGGCTGTTCTACGTCTGGATGACCCACGCCATGCACGAGGAACACGTCTACGTCCCGCTGCGCTACCACCACCGCCCCAACGGCGACCAGCACTCCTGGGCGCAACCATCGCGGTTCCTGACCGGACAGGTGCGCCACCATGGACGAGGTCACCCTGCCTGCCACCCGAACTGTCAGCCTGTTCGGAGGATGCTCTCGTGAGGTGCCGCCACCCTGGGTCTCCGCCACAGGGCGTGACCGAATGGTCCTGGCTGCCGACGCCACAGCGCGATCGCGGTCCCTCAGTAGATTCCGTAGGGGCGCAGCTGCTCCCGCAGGCGCTGGATGTGCTCCGCCAAGGTTGCCTGTTCGCTGACCAGGTCCCCGACTTGCTCGGTCAGGGCGTCGACCTGCTGGTTCTGCTCGGTCAGGGCAGTGACGAGCAGCCGCTCGAACTCCGTCATGATCTCTCCTTCCTTGTTTCCGCTGACGCGCGGGGGTTGGTTGATGAAGGCCGTGCCCTCCGTCGGCAATCCGTCTAGCTCGGGCTGACGGACCAGCCCCGAATGAGGGCTGTAGCGCCGCCTGCTGTCGTGCCCGCTACGCATCCGCGAGTCCTTCTCCCGCTTGGGATGCGTCGGTACGTGTTCCTGTAGCGGCTGTAGCGGCTGTAGCGGCATTTGGCGATGGAGGGGGGAGGTAGCGGGACCAGGCGTCTTGGAGGTCCTCCAGCCGGTAGCCCTTGACGACTGCGGACTTGACGCGGACGTTGGACGAACTCACCTCGTAGCCGCGGAGTCGCCGCGCAAGGGTAGAAGGGTCCAGTGCCCTGCCACGCAGGTCGCGCCATGGCGACTCCTCGAAGGCCAGCAGGCCCCTCAGGATTACCGACGTGGGCAGGACTTCCGGGAAACCTGCGTCCTCGAAAACCGCACGAATGTCGAGCAGCAGCAGGATGTTCAGCGGCGGTTCGGTTGATGCGGTCCGGTGGACGAATGTGGTGCAGGCGAGTTCGGCGCGCTCCGGCCAGATCCCGCCTGCGGATTGCGCGATCGCCAGCAGGGGCTCCCACACATCGGCCGGCCGGTCGGTCACATGAGCGGGCAGCGTGGGCTCGTCCACCAATTGCATGCCGTCCAGTGCCGTGGCGAGCCGCTCGCCGATCGCCAGGCCTTGCGGCTCGTGCATCCGCAGCCGGTAGGGCTCCACTTGTTCCGCATAGGTACGGCGGCGCATCCGGATGATGATCGCGCGGGAAGCGATCGTGTCCGGCACATCGTGCAAGCCAGCCAGGGCAACCGCGCAGTAGGACGGGAACGCCACCACCCTCTGGGATGTCCCGAGGCCGACGCACCGGTACGCCACACCGGTGCGGCGGTGCCCGGCGTTGAGGAAACCGCGGACCTCCTCGTTGTCCCGGGCCTTGGGGCCGAACAGCGTGTCGATCTCGTCGAACAGCACCGTCGGCCGGTGCTCCAGGTCCGCGACCGAGCGGAACAGCGCCGCCGGCGTGCAGTTCACGGCATGCATCGGATGGCGCACCAGCGATCCGATCACCTCCAGCGCCCGGGTCTTGCCGGAGCCCGGCTCCGCGGACAGGAACGCCAAGCGTGGGGTCGATTCGAACGCGTCGATCAAGTACGTGTGCGCCACCCAAAGCGTCGCCGCCACCCGTGCGTGCGACGACGGGAACCACACGAACCTGCCGAGGAACCTCTCTACAGCGTCCAGTGCCGCTTCCGCATCGCCGGACCTGCCGCGCCGGGCGGGAACGCGCTCTCGGGCCGCTCTGGGTTGTCGCTCGGGCGCCGGCATGCTTCTCAGGCCGCTGTGAGGGAGTCGATGAATTGGTCGAGCGACTCGCTGACGACCAGCCGCCGCCTTCCGATCTTGACGGACTTGAAGGCACCGGAGTCCAGCAGCTCGTAGAACTTGGTGCGGCCGATGCCG
>CAZECO010000271.1:0-3413 GCA_964510455.1 uncultured Actinomycetes bacterium | reverse complement strand
TCCAGCGAGTTCAGCACCGTGTCGGTGATGCTGGAGTTGTTCATCACGACCGTGACGCCACGGGCGAAGGCGATGATGAACGCGGCGCCGATGAAGTCGCCCATACCGGAAACGATGCTTCCGACCATCCCCTCCTCGCCGAGACGGCCGATGAGACCGATGATGACTGCTCCGACGAGGAAGAGCGCCGCCAGTTCGGGGAAGTACCAGAAGAGCGTGAAGCTCTCCCAGGATTCGTTGAACTCGACCCACGGGATGACCGAGAAGATCATCAGCGCGAAGGTGAGCATGAAGATCCACAGGACGGCCTTCTGCCCGCCCGTCATCATCGGGGGCTCGGTCTCCGATTCCGCCGCCAGCATGTCGTCCCCGGGCTGCACCACGGAAAGGGACTTCGACGGGTCCTTCTTGACCCTGTTGGCGTACCGGAGCACGTAGAGGATCGTGACGGCCGTCAGGACCAGGTACATCAGCGCGCGCAGCACGATGCCGTTGCCCAGGTCCACCCCCGCGCCGTCGGACGCCACACCCGTGGCGAACGGGTTGACCGTCGAGCACATCGTCCCGACACCGGCGCCGAGCATGATCACCACAGCCCCGGTCATCCGGTCGAAGCCGAGGGCGACCATGATCGGCACGATCAGGGCGTAGAAGCCAAGGGTCTCCTCTGCCATGCCGTAGGACGTGCCGCCCAGCGAGAAGATCGCCATCAGGAGCACGATCAGCACCGTGGCGCTGGACTTGAAGCGGTGCACCAGCCGGGCTATACCAACATCGAGGGCGCCGGTGTTGATCGTCACCGTGATGAACGCACCGATCGCCAGCACGAAGAAGAAGACCTGGACTGCGCCGATCATGTCGCCGGACTCGTACGGCCCGGTGATGTTCTTGTCGCCGAGGAAGTCGACGAAGTCCTCGAAGTCGCCCTCGGTCAGCTGATCCTCGGGGACGCCGGTCAGCTCCGAAACCACCGGACCGCAGACCGCCACGACCTGCTCGCTGGAGGCCACAACCGGTCCTTCGGCCCCCTCCTGCGGCGCCTGGATGCCGTACAGGCCGTTGACCGGGGCCAGCCAGAGGTCGTACAGCTTGCCCGCGAGAGTCGTTTCGACCTCGATCTCGTGGTAGGACTCCGGAATCGGAATCGCATCGCCATCGCCGCAGTCGACGTAGTCGTAGGCTCCGGGCGGGATGATGAAGCTGAGGACCCAGACGAGGAGCAAGACGAAGAAGAGCACAGTGAACGCTGTGGGGAACTTGATGCCCTTCGTCTCCGGCTCCTCGACAGGGGCTTGCGGAGCGGGGGTCTCCGTTGCCATGGCGTCTCCCGGGTTCGGTGCCCACCTGATGGTGGATCTTGATCACTTGTGTTCTAGCGCAACACACAGGGCAATGCGCGGTAGTTGCCCAAGGACGCACGTGAATTTCTTCTCCGCATGGGGCGATTCGGGACCACCGCGCAGTCGCTGCCGCCCGGAGCGTCGTCCCCGGGTGAAGATCATGCGAACACCTGGAGGTTTTGGTGATTTGGGTGGCAACCGCAGCAGGGCTTCATAAAGGATGGCGTTGCCGCGCGGAACCGCGCACAACCGAAAGGAACCCCCATGACGCTGCATGTCGATTCCGAAGTCGGCCAGTTGACGCAGGTGATCATCCACGAGCCGGGGCTCGAGCTGTCCCGGTTGACGCCCGCGAACGTGGATGACCTCCTCTTCGACGACGTGATGTGGGCCCGCAAGGCCCGCGAAGAGCACCGCGCATTCGCCGATCAATTGCGGGAGAAGGGCGTGCAGGTGCACTACTTCTCCCAGCTCCTCGGAGAGACGCTCGAAAACCCCGAAGCCCGGGACTTCGTGGTCGAGCGGTTGGCCAACGCACACACCGTCGGTCCGCAACTGGTACAGCCGCTGCGCGAGCTCGCCGAAGGCGTCGACGGCCAGACCCTGGCCCAGTACTTCATCGGGGGCATCCTCAAGAAGGACCTGAACCTGCCCGAGGGCACCCATTCGCTGCTGTGGGAGTACCTCGATGACTACGACTTCATCCTGACGCCGCTGCCGAACCACCTGTTCCAGCGCGACAACACCGCCTTCGTCTACCACGGCCTGTCGGTGAACCCGATGGCCAAGCCGGCCCGCAAGCGCGAGACGCTGCACAGCCGGGCGATCTGGAACTACCACCCGCTGTTCAAGGACGAGGGCCTGAACTTCTACTACGGCAACGACGACGAGCCGCACGAGCCGGCCACCGTCGAGGGCGGCGACATCCTGGTCATCGGCAACGGCGCCGTGATGATCGGCATGGGCGAGCGCACGACCCCGCAGGGCGTGGGCATGCTGGCCACGAAGTACTTCAGCAACCCGATCAGCGAGATCACCAAGGTGATCGTCGTGGAGCTGCCGAAGACCCGCGCCTTCATGCACCTCGATACGGCGATGACCATGATCGACAAGGACAAGTTCAGCGTCTACCCGTACCTGCCCGACGAGCTGCGCAGCTTCGAGCTGACCAAGGCCGACGACTCCGGTGCGTACCAGATCAAGGAGCTCGCCGACATGTGGCCCGCCCTGGCCGACGCCGCGGGCGTGGAGAAGATGATCCCGCTGAAGACCCCGATCGACGAGCTCGGCGCAGCGCGCGAGCAGTGGGACGACGGCAACAACTTCCTCGCCACCGCCCCCGGGGTGATCTTCGGCTACGAGCGGAACGAGACCACCAACACCTTCCTGCGCAAGAACGGCATCGAGATCGTCGCCATCACCGGCAACGAGCTCGGCCGCGGCCGTGGCGGCCCGCGTTGTATGAGCTGCCCGATCGAGCGCGGACCGGCCTGATCGGACCGGGTGGCCGAGTCGGACTCCCGGCTCGGCCACTTGGCCGACAACCCCACCATCCCTACCGAATCACAGGAGACAACGGATGCCCGTAAACCTTCGCAACCGCGACTTTCTCAAGGAGCTGGACTTCTCCACCAAGGAGATGAACTTCCTGCTCGACCTGTCCCGCGACCTCAAGCGCGCCAAGTACACCGGCAACGAGCGGCGGCGGATGCAGGGCAAGAATGTCGCCCTCATCTTCGAGAAGACCTCGACCCGCACCCGTTGCGCGTTCGAGGTCGGCGCCTACGACCAGGGGGCGGGCGTCACCTACCTGGATCCCAGCGGTTCGCAGTTGGGCCACAAGGAATCCATCGCCGACACGGCCCGTGTGTTGTCCGGTTTCTACGACGGCATCGAGTACCGCGGCTCCGCGCATGCGAACGTGGAGGAGCTGGCCGAGTACGCCGACGTCCCGGTGTGGAACGGCCTGACCGACGAGTGGCACCCCACCCAGATGCTGGCCGACTTCCTGACCATGATCGAGACGTCGCACAAGCCGGCGAACCAGATCTCGTACGCCTACATGGGCGACGC
>CAZECO010000270.1:0-3414 GCA_964510455.1 uncultured Actinomycetes bacterium | reverse complement strand
CGCGCATGCACCGGACCGTACCGGAGGTGGGTGCCGCGCCCGGACGGGCTGCGCAAGGCCGTGGTGTTCGTCGGGCCTGCGTGCAGCCGGAGCGCAAGCAGCGGGCCGGTGGGCTCCCACGGACGGTCGACCGGATCAGCCGTCGGGCGGGCGACCGCGCATCGGCGCGTCTGAACGGGCTGCGCGGGCGTCCGCGGCGACGCCGCGCCCTGGCCGGCGTTCGCCCTCACGACGTGCGTCGGTATCGGAGGCGACGCCGAGGAGAATGCCGCGGCCCGCAGCGCCGAGCGTGTCACCAACCGGCGGTCGGCTTCGCCGACGGATCACCGCGCCGGGGGGCGAGACCATGGACCACACGGGCCTGATCGTCTCCGGTACCTACGGGTCGAGGCTTGCCAAGCCGGCGTGCTGGAGGGCGTCGGCGTCCGCATCCGAAACACACCCGGCAAGCGGCCGCGCTGAAGCGCGACCTTATGCGCGGCCCGCGACGCTGAGTCGCTGCACCGGATCAGCCGATCCCGGTGGCAGGATCGGATGGTGCTGCAGTTCGGTTCCCTGAGGCGTCCCAGACAGGCGCGGGACGTCGATGAACCCGTTATCGACCTGTCCGACGCAGCCGAGGATGCCGAGGACCCTGTCCTCGACGAGGACTGCGTCCCCAACGAGGTTGCGGAACCGGGGGAGGCCGCGGAAGCGGAGGATGGCGCCCGGGACGACCCGCAGGTCCTGCTCTCAACCGCCGAGGAACAGCCCGCACCCGACGGATCGATGGGCGCCGCAGCGCGCATGGCCGGACTGCTCGTTCTCTCGCGCGGAGTAAGCGGGGGATACACGCCGGCGGCGGGTGTCGCGATCGCGTCGGCCTGGCTGCTCGCAGTGGTGGTCCTGGGCTGTTTAGCGGTCACCGCGGTTGCCGGGTTCATCGCCGAGGACTCGCTGTTCGACCCCGCGATATTCGTCTCATCCTGGCGGATCGCCCACCTGATGCCGGTCGAGGCGGCCGCAGGTCCGGTGTCGCTGGTCCCCCTGCTGCCGGCCTGCCTGGTCCTGCTGCTCATGCTCCGCGCATCGTCGTGGCTGTGGGCGGCGCTGCAGACCTCTGGCCGCCCGACGGCCATCCGCGGGACGGCCGCCCATGCCGCCGTCTACCTCACCTGCGCCACCCTGCTCGCCACAAGTCCGACGTCCACCGGCGCCCCGGCTATCGGTGCGGATCCGACCGGCGCGCAGGCCGCACCGGCGATGCTGGGCTGGGCGGGACTCTTCGGGCTCGTCCTCTGCGGCTTCGGCTGGCCCTGGCTGGCGCATGCGCTGCGCCCGAATCATCCCCGGGTGTGGCACATGTTGCGGGCGGTGCGAGCGGTCCTGGTCGTGATACTGACGTCGTCGGTGCTCGTGCTGCTGCTGTCCCTGCTTGGGTCATGGGGCCAGGTCCAGGAACTGACGACTGCGCTGCTGGACAGCGGCACGCAGCCCGCAACACGGCTCGACACCATCGCGCTCGGTGCGATCCAGTTGGCGTACCTGCCCAATCTTGTGGTCTGGATCGCCGCCTACCTGATCGGTGCCGGCTTCGCGGTCGGGACAGACACGATCGTCTCCCCGTTCACGGTTGTCCTGGGGACGCTGCCCGAAGTCCCGCTGACGGCGCTGCTGCCGAGCGAGCCATTGCCCATGCCCTGGCTGCCCCCGGTGCTGATCGCTTGCGGATCCCTCGTGGCCGGCACGATCATCCGCGGCGCCGGACTCGCATGGCGGATGCGGACGCGGATCGTGGTCGGTGCCGCCATCGCCGCCATCGCCGCGATTTGCCTCGCGGTCCTCGCCGCAGCGTCTGCTGGCGGCCTCGGTCCGGGCCTGCTGGAAGTCGTCGGCCCCAATCCGTGGGTGACCGGCGTCTGGACGTTCCTCGTGGTCGGCATGGGGCAGTTCATGTGGGCGGTGTTCCCGACCCTGGTCGCAGACCTGGATCCGTTCGTCGCCCAAGCCAGGAACGCTGCCGCAGGTCTGCGGCGCCGGCGGCCCCACCTTCCACGGGTTCGGGTGCGGCGTCCCCGCCGGCGCAGGTCGAAGGCAGACCGGCGTAGCAAGGATCAGATGCGGCAGACTTGATGCGTCACCCTTTCTGGCCGGAGGTGGGCAATGACGGATCAGCAGCCATCGGGCGCGCCAGGGCAGCCTGAGCCAACCGAGCCGGGCTGGGTTCCCCCCGGCTGGTCGGTGGTGCCCGTTCCTGAACCGATCATCCGGGATGAGCCGCCGCCACCCCCTTTGACGAGCTACCCCGGCGCCGCTGCGGCCGCGGGGCTGCAGGTCGCGCTGCCCGCTGGCCCAGCGCCGTTGGCGTCGATGATCGAGCGCATCATCGGCGCGGTCATCGATGGGCTGATCATGATCGCTCCGGTGTGGGTGGTGGTCGTGCTGCTCCCGGATCTGCTGGAGTTCCTCGCGGGGACCCTGGTCTCGGCGGCCTATGTCATCGGTTTCATCGGCGCGAAGGGCGCCACCGTCGGCGGAGTCGTGATGAACATCAAGTGTGTCGCGGAGGATGGAACCGTCCCCGGCTACGGGAGGGCCGGCAGGCGCTGGCTGTTGCTCTACGCCCCGGGCGTGGTCCCCGTTGTGGGCGGGCTGGCCAGCCTCGCCGTCGGTCTGTCGCCATTTGTGGACAACGACCGGCGGATGCAGGGCTGGCACGACAAGTACGCCGGCACGTACGTAGTGAGGACCGGTCCCGGATCGCCGATCCAACAGGAGCGCAGGAACTGGTGAGGGCCGGGGCGATGCGGTTTCTCGGTTCAGCGGCCGATGCGCGACTGCAGGGCTGCGGCGCGGCTTGTCCCGCCGGCGGGCGCGAGGATGCACCCGCTGCGTGGGTGGATCGCCCCCGAGTTTGCTCCCGCTCGGCTGGGGGCTTTGCACCCGTCGCGTGGGTGGATCGCCCGCGACAGACCGCGGGGAACCCCCCGCTGCGGGTGCACCCCGCAAACGAGTGCAACACCCGGCCAAGGATGGCCGGAAACCCCCCCGCGACGGGTCAAAGCCCCGCCACGGGTGCATCTACCTGCCGACCCGACACACCGGCACCACGGGGGCCGGTCCCACGATCCGCCACCCGGCCCCGCCCGATGCCGAACCCGCGGACCCCGCCAACCCCCAACACTCCGCCAGATTCCGAAGCACCAGCAAAGGCCCCGCACCGGGTGCAAGGACCGGCCATGGACGGCCGGAGATACCCCCGCAGCAGGGCATATCAAACCGGCGGCCCGATGTTGAACCCACGAGCATCCCAGCCTTGTTACCGCTGCCAGGACCCTGCTAGCCGACCCGGTAGGTGATCTCGACATCCGTCACGAGCTCTTTGTGGTGCGCCACATCCAGGTCCAGCGCCGGTCCCGCGCCCTCCATCCTGGC
>CAZECO010000269.1:0-3472 GCA_964510455.1 uncultured Actinomycetes bacterium | reverse complement strand
TCGAACTCCGGCCGGATGTCCACCTCCGCCACGAACTCGATGAGCTCGCCGTCCTCCAGCTTGGTCACCTCGACCTGCGGCTGGCCCAGCGGAACGAACTCCCGCTCCTCGATGACCTTGTCATAGGTCCGGGGGATCACAGCGTTGGCAACCTCGGAGAGCACTGTTCCCCGTCCGAACCGCTGATCGATGATGCGGGGCGGGACCTTTCCCTTGCGGAACCCCGGCACGTTCACCTGCGAGGCGATGGTGCGATAGGCCTCCTGGAGGTCCTCCTGCAGCTCATCGAAGGGGATCTCCACCACGATCTTGACGCGGGTGCTGGACAGGTTCTCGACGTCGGTCTTCACGGACTTGCGTCTCCTAGGTCGTGGCGGTCGATCGCTGGCAGGGCCGATCGGCTGGTCGGGGCGGGGAGACTCGAACTCCCGATCTCCTGCACCCAAAGCAGGCGCGCTAGCCACTACGCTACGCCCCGCGCAGAGCGCTCTTAGTGTACGCAGACACCTGGACGGGGCGGCACAGGAGTGGTCGCGCCTCGGCTCGCCGAGCCACACCGCGGGCCCCCGATGTCCGGCAGCGTGCCTCGACCGGCTTCCACTACACTGGCGAATGCCTCTGGCACGCGGGTGTAGCTCAATGGTAGAGCCCCAGCCTTCCAAGCTGGTCATGCGAGTTCGATTCTCGTCACCCGCTCGCACGATGAAGGGCTCCGGCGCTCCCGGGGCCCTTCATCGTGCGACAACGAGCAGGTCGAGAATCGGGAGGAGCAGCCCCCGATGGGGCTGCGACGGATCTCGTCACCCGCTCGCACTCAGCAGGTCTCCCGGCGCTCCCAGGGCACGGTTCCCCAACCTCGGACGGCCGGATCACTCGCAGGGCACGGGCCGCCGCGCCGGTCGCCAGGTCGGCCGTCGCAGCCAGCCATGTCCTGGCCGAACCGGTCGCGGATCCGTTGCTGCCCCGGCGGCGACGCCCTGACATGGGTCGACCCCGATGGTCCCCAGCCCGGCGATAGTGTCGAAGCTATGGGCGCACTGATCGACATCGCCGGCCTGACCAAGACCTTCGGAACCACCCGAGCGCTCGACGAGCTGGACCTGCGGATCACCCCCGGTGAGGTGCACGGCTACCTCGGCCCGAACGGCTCGGGCAAGTCCACCACGATCCGGGTCGTGCTCGGCATGCTGCGGGCCGACTCCGGCTCAGTGCGCCTGTTCGGCGGCGATCCCTGGGCAGACGCCGCAGTGCTGCACCGCCGGCTCGCCTACGTGCCCGGCGACGTCAACCTGTGGCCCAACCTGACCGGCGGCCAAGCGATCGACCTGCTCGCGCGGCTGCGCGGCGGGATCGACGAGCGGCGCCGCGCCCAACTGATCGAGGAGTTCGAACTCGACCCGACCAAGAAGGCGAGGGCCTACTCCAAGGGCAACCGGCAGAAGGTGGCGCTCATCGCCGCGCTGGCCTCCCGGGTCGAGCTGCTGATCCTCGACGAGCCCACCTCCGGGCTGGACCCGGTCAAGGAGTCCCTGTTCTCGACCTGGGTCGACCGGTTCCGCGACGAAGGCGGCACGGTGCTGCTGTCCAGCCACATCCTCGCCGAGGTGGAACGGCTCTGCGACCGGGTCAGCATCCTGCGCCAGGGACGGGTCGTGGAGGCCGGCACGCTCGCCGAACTCCGGCACCTCACCCGGACCTCGGTTCATGCCGAGCTCGCGCGGCAGCCCGAGGGGCTGCAGGGACATCCCGGGGTCCACAACCTGGTCGTCGAAGGCAACCGTGTCGAGTGCGAGGTCGACACCGATCGGGTCGGCGAG
This sequence comes from uncultured Actinomycetes bacterium, assembly GCA_964510455.1. GTDB lineage: Bacteria > Actinomycetota > Actinomycetes > S36-B12 > CAVXYG01. Next base: position 1,655 of record CAZECO010000269.1, on the reverse strand, counting down.
CTGATGGCCCACCTCGTCCAGTACGGCATCCAGACGCTCACCAGCCAGCCGCCGACGCTGGAGGAGCTGTTCCTGCGTCACTACGGCGACGAACTGCCCGGTGCGGACGGCGTGCAGGCATGACCGGACTGTGGGTCTTCCTGCGCCACTTCCTGCACCGGGACCGCTGGCTTGCCCTCTGGTTCGCGGTGGGGATGACACTGCTGTATTGGTCGCAGGCCGTCTCCATCTCCGGCCTCTACACGACCCAGGAGGCGTTCGACCAGGCCGCTGCCGCCATGGAGCACAACGCCGCCTTCATCGCGATGGCCGGTCCGCCGCGCGCCCTGAACACCGTGGGCGGCCAGGTCGCCTGGCAGTCCACCGCCGTTGGCGCCGTCGTCGCGGGGCTGGTCAGCATGTTCGTCATCGGCAGGCACACCCGGGCCGCCGAGGAGTCCGGCCGCGAGGAGCTGCTGCGCGGCTCGCCCGTTGACCGCCAGGCCACCACCAGCGCCGCGCTGTTGACGGCGGTCGTCATCAACGCCCTGGCCGGAGCGGCCGTCAGCGCGAGCCTGATCGGCTACGGCCTGGCCGTGCCCGGATCGTTGATCATGGGCGTCGGCGCCATGCTCTGTGGCTGGTTCTTCACCGCCGTCGCGCTGCTGGCCGCACAGCTGACTGCCAGCACCCGGGCGGCGTATGGGATCACCGGCGCGGTCATCGGCCTCTCCTACGCCCTTCGGGCCATCGGCGATGTGACCGGCAGCTGGCTGTCGTGGCTGTCCCCCATCGGGTGGTACCAGGCGATGCACGGATTCTCCGGCGACCGCTGGTGGCCGGGGCTGCTGCTGGTGGCCGGCGCGGCCGCCCTCGTGGCGGTGGCGTACGCGGTCTTCGACCGCCGCGACTTCGCGGCAGGGGTGCTCGCCACCAGGCCGGGCCCTGACCGGGCGGTCGCCCGGCAGGCGACGCCGTTGGGCCTCGCCTGGCAGCTTCAGCGCGGGAGCGTGCTGGGCTGGCTGGCCGGCATGTTCGCCCTCGGCATCGCGTTCGGCACGTTCGGCGACGACGTGTCGATCCTGGGCGACACCGACCTCACCCAGATCTTCGTGCCTGACCCGGACGCCATGCAGGACTCCTTCTACGGGATCATGGGCATGCTCATCGCGCTCATCGCCGCCGGATTCACGATCTCATCGGCCCTGCGGCCGAGGGGCGAGGAGGACGACGGTCGGGTCGAGCCGCTGCTGGCCACCGCGCTGCCTCGGCGCAACTGGCTGCTGGGCCACGTCGGGATCACCGTCATGGGGTCGCTGGCCCTGCTTCTTGCCGCTGGGCTCGGGATGGGACTCGGGTTCACCCTGTTCACCGGCGACCAGACGGCGCTGTGGCGCTTCCCGGGAGTCGTGCTGTCCTTCCTGCCCGGGGTGCTGCTGCTCGGGGCGGTGGCAACGCTGCTGTTCGGATACGCCAGCCGGCTGGCGTCGCTGGCCTGGGTGCCGCTGGTGTTCTGCGTGGTCGTGCTGATGTTCGCAGAAGTCCTCCAGCTCCCCGACTGGGTGCAGAACCTCTCCCCGTTCACGCACTTCGCCCTCGTGCCGGCCGAGCCGATGGCCTGGCCGCCGTTCCTGGCCGTCCTCGCGCTGGCCGCGCTGACCTACGCGGCCGGCGTG
>CAZECO010000268.1:0-3480 GCA_964510455.1 uncultured Actinomycetes bacterium | reverse complement strand
CCGGTCGATGTAGTGGATGTCCTCGGCGCCCTGGACCTTCGGCACCATGATCACGTCGAGCTTGTGGCCGATCGCGGGGACGAGCCGGATCAGGTCGTCCAGCACCCAGGGGCTGTCCAGGGCGTTGATCCTCGTCCACAACTGGGTGGGTCCGAAGTCGGTGGCGAGGGCGATCTCGACCAGCCCCTCGCGCGCGGCCACCTTCGAGTCGGCCTTGATCGCGTCCTCCAGGTTGCCCAGCAGCACGTCGACTCCGCCGACCAGGCCCGGGATCTTGGCGGCCATCTTGGCGTTGCTGGGGTCGAAGAAGTGGATCGCGCGGCTCGGCCGAGCCGGGATCTCCCGCAGCGGCTGCGGGGCTCCGACGGCGAGCGGGCGGAAGAAATCCTTGCTGGGGCGCATGCTTCCGAAATTAGCAACCGGCCCCGCGGCCGTAGACTGCCGGGCCATGGGACGAATCGTGTTCGACACCGCGACCAGCATCAACGGCTGGATCGCCGATGAGGACAATTCGCTGGCGTGGCTGTTCGCGGTCGAGGACGGCGACCAGCCCGACGAGGGGCTCTACCCCGCGGACGCGACGGTCATGGTGGAGGGTTCCACGACGTATGAATGGGTGCTGGACCACGAGGATCTGTTGGCCAACCCCGAGAAGTGGGCCGAGTTCTACGGCGGCAAGCCAACGTTCGTCTTCACCACCCGCACCCTGCCGGTGCCCGCCGGCGCGGACGTCCGGTTCGTGTCCGGCGCGGTCGCCGACGCACTGCCCGCGATCCGCGAGGCGGCGGCCGGCGGGGACATCTGGGTCGTCGGCGGCGGCGATCTGGCCGGGCAGTTCCTGGAGGCGGGCGCGCTGGACGAGATCCGCCTGTCCATCGCTCCGGTGGCGCTGACCGGCGGCGCGCCGCTGCTGCCGCGCCGGGTGGAGTCCGATCGCCTGCGCCTGGTCTCGGCGCACGCCGTGGGGCAGTTCGCCCGGCTGGTGTACGCGGTCTCGGGGGGATGATCCGGGCCGCCGGGCCTGCCGGTGGACGTGGGCGAGATCCGGCGTGGTCGAGGTCTCCGGAGAGGGTCGGGCGACCGCCGTCCAGGATGGCGCGACCGGGTATGACCGCCTGCCCAGGCGTGAGGCTCCAGCCGCGGGGACCGCGGATAGGGTACGGATCGTGGAGCCGACCGCGAAGCGTCCGAACGGCTACCTGCGCGTCTTCAGCTCCGTCGGCCAGCCTGGCGGGCGCTGGTACGGGGCTGATCCCCAAGCAGGTCATCTCGTCCCCCGCGAACCGGTCGGACCGCGGCGCGGTGCCGATGGGAGGGTGCGAGGGGTCGTTGCCGAGCATCCCGTCGACAGCCCGCTCGATCTGATCGGTCGAGTCGTGAGGTCGGGGTCGAATTGATGCGCCGCTACATGAGGGTGACCTGGGTGCACGATTCCGAGGATGAGCCAGTGGTTCTGTTCAGCGAGGTCATCAACGGGATGGAGGCACGCAAGGTCGAGGTCTATCGCGACGGGCGGATGGACCTTGCTTCCAGGCGAGCTCAGACAGGTACAACGCAGTTGTCGGAAGTGCTGATGCCGACGGTCGATGAGATCGCCCAACAGGCCGAGTTCGTTCCGGTCGAGATCGGCGCGGCCGAGTTCGAGTCCGTCTGGCTGCGGGCGAGCGCAGGTCGGTCCCGCTGAGTGGGTCCGTCGCGGCCGCCAGCACGCTTCGGCAGCGCAGCGGCGGCGGACGGAGGAATTGCGGGCGCGACGACAGAGCCCGAAGGTGCTGAGGGCGGGCGGGACCTTGTTCGGCGCCACCGGCGACGGGGTTCACGATGGCAGCCCCGGCCTGCGCGGCACGAGGCGAGGCGACGCGAAGGTGGGCAGGCTCCTGTGCCGACGGTTCGCGCGCCCCGCCCCCGGTGTCCTCCCGAGACGCCCGCCCTTGGCTGCGTCGCGTCGCCACCACCGGTAGGCGGTCACCGCCTTCGCCGACAGTTGCTGCGGCGGCCATCACGAGAGGTCTTGTCGCATGCCTGCTTGTCCATGGCGGGTGCACCGGATCCGGAGTCGGTGCTGCGACCCACGCCAGCGGGAGCGGCACGCCAGCCGGCCCCCGCGCACCCTCCGGACTCCCGATGGTCCGCAGATTCCCACGCCTACCCAGGGCCGCACCGGCACGGCCCTGGGATGCCGGATTCCGAAGTGGCGCTCTGTGGGCTTCACCGGCACCACCACCGACGAGCCGCCGCCCGCGGCCGGGCGCGGCGTGCGGACGATGCGCCGCGCCAGACCGCCCCTCGGCCTGGCGCGCGACCGGACCAGCGGCACCAACCAACGCGCGGGCCGATAGTGCCACGCCCCGGTGCCGGGCCCGGACGGGACATGTGGCGAACGGCGAGAGCGCCACCGCCTAGGATTGAGGTCCGACCGTCCGGACTGCTTCCCGAAGGCCGCAATGCTCCTCCTCATCCTCGCGCACTTCCTCGCCGGAGCCGTGGCTCCGGCGATCGTGCGCGCCCTGGGACGACGGGCATTCCTGCTGCTGGCCCTGGTCCCGCTCGCGGGATTCGCCTGGGCGCTGTCCCGCAGCGGCGCGGTCCTGGCCGGCGATCTGCCCACCGAGTCGTTCGCGTGGGTGCCCGTGCTGGACATGGAACTGGCGCTGCAGATGGGCACCCTGCAGTGGGTGATGGCGCTGCTGGTGACCGGCGTGGGGTGCCTGGCCCTGGGCTATTGCTCCCGGTACTTCGAGGACAGCGAGCCCGGACTGGGCGGCTTCGCGGGCGTCCTGGTCGCCTTCGCCGGCACGATGCTCGGCCTCGTCCTTGCCGACGATCTGCTGCTGTTGTACGTGTTCTGGGAACTGACGACCGTCTTCTCATACCTGCTGATCGGCTTCAACCCCGCCCGCCGCGCCAGCCGCAACGCCGCGATCCAGGCACTGCTGGTCACGACGGCCGGCGGTTTGGCAATGCTGGTCGGCGTCGTCGTGCTCTGGACCAAGACGGGCACCTACCGGATCAGCGAGATCCTGGCCGACCCGCCGACCGGCACGGCGGTGACGGTCGCCGTCCTGCTGCTCCTGATCGGGGCGCTGTCCAAGTCGGCGTTGCTGCCCTTCCATTTCTGGCTGCCCGGTGCGATGGCCGCGCCCACTCCGGTCAGCGCCTATCTGCACGCCGCCGCGATGGTCAAGGCAGGCATCTACCTGGTGGCACTGCTCGCCCCGGCCTTCGCGCTGGTCCCCGGCTGGCACGGCGTGCTGCTGGCTGCGGGCCTGGGCACGATGCTGCTCGGGGGCTGGCGGGCCCTGCGCCAGCACGACCTGAAGCTGCTGCTGGCCTACGGGACGGTGAGCCAGCTGGGCCTGCTGACGGTCCTGGTCAGCCTGGGCACCCGGTCGGCAGCAATCGCCGGGGTCGCGATGCTGGTGGCCCACGCGCTGTTCAAGGCCGCGCTGTTCCTCACCGTCGGGGTGATCGACAAGCAGA
>CAZECO010000267.1:0-3523 GCA_964510455.1 uncultured Actinomycetes bacterium | reverse complement strand
CTGGTGCGCCAGCTCACCGGCGGCAAGGAGCCGAACAAGGGCGTGAACCCGGACGAGGTCGTCGCGGTGGGCGCCGCGCTGCAGGCGGGCGTGCTCAAGGGCGAGGTCAAGGACGTCCTGCTGCTCGACGTCACCCCGCTGAGCCTCGGCATCGAGACCAAGGGCGGCATCATGAGCCGGCTCATCGAGCGCAACACCACCATCCCGACCAAGCGGTCGGAGGTGTACACCACGGCCGAGGACAACCAGCCCAGCGTGCTGATCCAGGTGTACCAGGGCGAGCGGGAGATGGCTGCGTTCAACAAGCGGCTGGCAACCTTCGAGCTGACCGGGCTGCCGCCGGCGCCGCGCGGCGTGCCGCAGATCGAGGTCACGTTCGACATCGACGCCGACGGCATCGTGCACGTCTCCGCCAAGGACCTGGCCACCGGCAAGGAGCAGCGGATGACGATCTCCGGAGGCTCCGCCCTGAGCAAGGAGGACATCGAGCGGATGACCTCCGACGCCGAGGCGCACGCCGCCGAGGATCACAAGCGCCGCGAGGAGGTCGAGCTGCGCAACTCCGGCGAGCAGCTGGTGTACCAGACCGAGAAGTTCATCAAGGACAACGAGAGCGCCATCCCGGCCGACGCCAAGGCCAATGTCGAGGAACCGCTCGAGGCGCTGAAGAAGGCCCTGCAGGGCGCCGACATGGACGCCATCAAGGACGCGGTCGACAAGGTGGCCACCGCCAGCCAGGCGCTGGGCACCGCGATGTACGCGGCCAGCCAGGGTGCCGCGGCCGGCCCCGGCCCCGACTTCGGCCCCGGTGACAGCGCTGCGGACGACGAGGACATCGTCGACGCCGAGGTGATCGACGAGGACGAGCAGAAGTGAGCGACGAGCGCGAGAGCCAGAGCGAGGGCGTGCGGATCACCGACCGCCGCCTGATCGATCCGGACACCTTCCAGCTGCGGCAGCCGGCCACCCCGGCTGCCGCGCCGGAAGGCGATGCCGAGCCTGCGCAGCCGGCGGACGACGCGGAGCAGGCCGCCCTCGCGGAGGCGACGGCGCGCGCCGAGGAGGCCGTCGCCGATGCGAAGCGGATCGCTGCGGAGTTCCTCAACTACAAGAAGCGGGTCGAGCGCGACCGCGAGGTGCATCGCGATGCTGCGATCGGATCCGTCCTGGTGGAATTGCTGCCCGTCCTCGACGACATCGGGCGTGCCCGGCTGCACGATGAGCTGACCGGCGGTTTCAAGTCCGTCGCCGAGGCGGTCGAGGCGGTGGGGCGGAAGTTCGGCGTGGAGACCCTCGGGGAGGTCGGCGAGCCGTTCGACCCCGCGGTCCATGAGGCGATGACCTCCGAACAGAGCGACGAGGTGGCCGGGCCGACGGTGAAAGCCGTGTACCAGGTCGGATACCGGCTGCGGGGCAGGCTGCTGCGGCCGGCGCGGGTCGGAGTCGCGGACAACGGGTGAGGGTGAGGCAGGGATGGCGGCCCAGGACTGGGTGAACAAGGACTTCTACAAGGTCCTCGGTGTGCCCAAGAACGCCTCGGCCGCCGACATCAAGAAGGCCTACCGCAAGCTGGCCCAGGAGCTGCATCCCGACCGCAACCCCGACAACCACAAGGCGGAGACCCGCTTCAAGGAGGTCTCCGAGGCCTACTCGGTGGTCGGCAACGACGCCAAGCGCAAGGAGTACGACGAGGTCCGCGCGAGCTACCGGGGCGGCTTCCACTTCCCCGGGGGGAGCGGCGGGCCGACCACCGGCCCCGTCAACCTCGGAGACATCTTCGGCAACGGCAACATCGGGGATCTGTTCGGCGGCATCTTCAACCGGGGCGGCGGTCCAACCACCGGCACCGCGGGGACCCGTCGCTCGACCCGACGCGGCGCCGATGTCGAGACCGAGGTCACGATCACCTTCGACGACGCCCTCGACGGGGTGACCGTGCCGCTGCGGCTCACCGGGGAGGGCCCGTGCCCGGTCTGCCACGGCACCGGCGCGAAGGCGGGCACCACGCCGCGGGTGTGCAGCAAGTGCGAGGGCACCGGCTCGATCATGCGCAACCAGGGCGGGTTCGCGATCCCCGAGGTCTGTCCCGAGTGCCACGGCCGCGGGCTGACCGTCGACAACCCCTGCCCCGAATGCCACGGCAGCGGCCGGGCCTTGAGCAGCCGGGTCGTCCAGGCGCGCATCCCGGCGGGCGTCAAGGACGGGCAGCGGGTGCGCCTGGCGGGCAAGGGCGCTCCGGGCGAGAACGGAGGGCCCGCCGGCGACCTGCAGGTGCGGGTCCATGTCGCAGGCCACCCCGTGTTCGGGCGCGCCGGGGACAACCTGACCGTGACCGTCCCCGTGACCTTCGCCGAGGCGGCCCTGGGCGCGGACATCACGGTGCCCGCCCCCGGCGGCGGGAGCCTGAAGCTGAAGATCCCGGCCGGAGCGGGCAACGGTCGGACGTTCCGGGTGCGGGGCCGGGGGATGCGCAGGCGCGACGGCACCACCAGCGACCTGCTGGTCACCGTCGAGGTCGCCGTGCCGCAGAACCTGAGCGGGAAGGCGGCAGAAGCGCTGAAGGCCTTCCAGGAGGCGACCGCCGCCCACGACCCCCGGGCGGACCTGATGGCGCTGGCGGAACAGTCGGCGCGCAGACGCAGCTGAGCACGAGACGAGGTGAGCCATGACCAGCCACGATTGGACGGTCCGACAGACCGCGGACACCCCGGTGTACGTGATCTCGGTGGCCGCGGAACTCGCCGGGATGCACCCGCAGACGCTGCGGCAGTACGACCGGCTCGGACTGGTGTCGCCGGCACGGACCATCGGCCGCAACCGGCTGTACTCCGCGCGCGACATCGAGCGGCTGCGCGAGGTGCAGCGCCTCAGCGAGAACGGCGTCAACCTCGAAGGGATCCGTCGGATCCTGAGCCTGGAGGCCGAAGTCACGATGCTGCGCGGACGCATCGATGAACTCGCCGGCCAGCAGCGCTCCACCGCACTGGTCGTCTACCGTCCGCAGAGGCGGCGCTGATGGACATCAACTTCACCACCCGCAGCCAGGAGGCGCTCGGCGCCGCGGTCCGCACCGCGGCTGCGGCAGGCAACCCGAACGTCGAGCCCAGCCACCTGCTGCAGGCGCTGCTGCGGCAGGACGAGGGCATCGCGCTGGCGCTGCTCGACGCGCTGAACGTGGACCGCGGTCCGCTGGTGGCGGCGGTGGACCGGGCCGTCCGGGGGCTGCCCTCGGCGTCCGGCACGACGTCCGTGCAGCCCCAATTCAGCGGCTCCGCCTACCGCGTCCTCACCGCCGCCCAGGATCTGGCCACCGAACGCGGCGACGAGTACGTCTCCACCGAGCATCTGCTGGTCGGCATCGCGTCCGACGACGAGTCCGGCCGGCTGCTGCGGGAGGCCGGGGCGACGCCGCAACGGCTGATCGACACCCTGTCGCAGGTCCGCGGCGGGCAGCGGATCACCTCGCCGGACCCCGAGGGCACGTTCCAGGCGCTGGAGAAGTACGGCGACGACCTGACCGCCC
>CAZECO010000266.1:0-3524 GCA_964510455.1 uncultured Actinomycetes bacterium | reverse complement strand
CAGCGCTGCGGGTGGCCCTCGGCGATGTGGCCACCCGCGACTTCCTGCGCTCCGAGCTGCGCGATCTCATCGATGAACTCGAAGGGCGACCGGTCCCCCGCAACCGGAGCAGCGGCACCTGAACCGCCACCCCGCACCTCCGCACCCGATCAACGGGCGCGGGTTGCGGGATGTCGGTTGGTGCAGCATCGGGCCAGCCGGGAGCGGATCGTGGTGCCGGTGGGTGGGCGGGTAGTCGCCGGTGCGGGGCATTGCACCTGCTGCGGGCGTGTTTCCGGCGATCCGGGCCAGCCCCGCGCACCCTCCCCCGGCGATGCGGTACTCCGAAAGCCACGACGCTCGGCCCACGTTCATCACCAAGGGCCCGGACGGGACACGGCCCCGCACGGACACGCCAGCCCCGCAGCGCGGGCGGCCCTCGCCGATTCGGTGTGGTGCTGGAAGCCGCATAGCATCGAATGCATGGCTGGTACACCTGATGCGGCGGCGATCGACGCAGCGCTCGCGACTGTCGAGGATCCCGAGATCCACCGCCCCATCACCGAGATCGACATGGTCAAGGGTGTGCAGATCGCCGATGACGGCCACGTCACCGTCGGTATCTTTCTGACGGTTGCCGGCTGCCCGATGCGTGCGGAACTGACGCAGCGCGTGACCAGTGCGGTGGCCGCTGTGCCCGGGGTTAGCCGTGTGAGCGTGGAACTCGACGTCATGTCCGATCAGCAGCGGGAGGTGCTGCGCACGAAGCTGCGCGGCCCGTCCCCCGACATCCCCTTCGCCAAGCCGGATTCGCTGACCCGCGTCATCGCGGTAACGTCGGGAAAGGGCGGGGTCGGCAAGTCATCGATCACGGTGAACCTGGCGGTGGCGATGGCCGCCGCCGGCCGCAAGGTCGGCCTGGTGGACGCCGACATCTACGGCCACTCGGTGCCCCGGATGCTGGGCCTGACCACTCCGCCGACGATGGTCCAAGGCATGATCATGCCGCCGCAGGCGCATGGTGTGGCCGCCATCTCGATCCTGCCGTTCAAGCCGGGCGGCGTCTCGCAGCCGGTCGCGTTCCGCGGCCCGATGCTGCACCGGGCGCTGCAGCAGTTCCTGACCGACGTGTGGTGGGGCGACCTCGACGTACTGCTTCTGGACCTCCCGCCCGGCACCGGCGATGTGGCCATGTCGACCGCCCAACTGCTGCCGAATGCGGAGTTGCTCGTCGTTACGACGCCGCAGACCGCAGCCGCGGAGGTTGCCGTCCGCGCCGGGATGATGGGCCAACAGACGCACCAGCGCGTGGTCGGGGTCATCGAGAACATGTCGGGCTTCCCCTGCCCCCATTGCGGCGAACCGCTCGACATGTTCGGTGTCGGCGGAGGTTCCCTGGTGGCCCAGCAACTCAGCCAGGAGCTTGAGACCAACGTCCCGCTGCTGGGGCGCGTGCCGTTCGATGTGCGGCTCCGCGAGGGCTGCGATGCCGGCCGCCCCCTGATCCTGGACGACCCGCAGTCCCCTGCGGCGGCGGCGCTGCAGGGCGTGGCGGACGGCCTGATCACCCGGCCGCGGGGCCTGGCGGGGATGAGCCTGGGCCTGACCCCCAGCAGCCGCTAGGCGGCGGGCCGGGCGGCGGCCTGAATCGTGTTGGAAGAGTCGTCGGACTGGCTGCCGTCATCGAGGATCCGTTCGACGCGTTCGTCGAGGTTCGCGACGGTCGGCCGCGGCAGGGCGTCGGTCAGGATCGGGCCGAGCGCGTCCCACGTCGACTCGATCTCCGGGGCGTCCTCGAACCAGCGCGTGGAGTCCTCCGCCGCTTCGGTGAGGTAGTCCTGCCATGCCTGGTTGTGGGCGAGGTACGCCTCGCGCGCGGCGAGCAGCTCGGCGTGCCATGGCTGGATGGCGAGGGCCTCGATCTGCTCGGCGGCGTCCTCGACTTCGTCCCGCGCCTGCGCAGCAGTCCGCTCCAATCGCCCGGCGGCTTCGTCGGCCTCGCCGTCGCCGAGGATGCCGCCCTCGCCGATGACCGTCCTGACGTCGTCCATGGCGGAGGTCATCGCAGCCTCCGAGACTTCGATCCCATCCAAGAGGCGGTCCATTTCTGCGGTCCTGGTCGCCCAGTCCCCGATGATCACCGCCACCGCGATGCCGGCTGCGAGGACCGCGACGAGCACCGCTGCCCGCAGGGCGCGCGACGGACGCCGTTTCGGACCGGTCGGGGTCTCGCCCGGCTCACCAGGCACAATCTCGGGCTGCGGACCCACCAGCGTCTGCGAGGCTGGCAGCCACTCGGGCACGGTCGGCTGTGTCGCGCCGTCGCGCGGGTCGTCGTCGAGGGGGCGAGGGCTGGAATCCATGACATCAAGAGTGCAGCACGGCGGGCGCAGCCGACAGCACCAGGACCCTATGCGGCCAGCAGCGTTACCAGGACCGCGAGGTCGGGATCGCTCATCGGATCGACTCCGCTGGCCCGCAGCATGCGCGAGATGTGGCCCGAGGCATCGGCCTGCACCCATGCGGCGCGATGCTCAAGGCCCAGCGACGGAATCCCGGGCAGCAGCAGGCACCCGGATGCGGCACCTTCGTCCTCTGCCAGGTCCGGCACGGTCTGCGACGGTGGATGCAGCACGAGCAGCGCCGGCGGCGTGCTTGCCGCGAAACTGCCCGGTGCCGGCGCATCCTGCCCGATCGCCGGGCCCTCGCAGGCCACGACACCGACGGGCCGGCCCGCAGCTTCCACGGGGACATCGTCGCGGGCTCGGAAGACCTCGGTCGTCGGTACGGTCCCGGGCACCGCTGCGATCCGCACCGCGAGCACGAGCAGTTGCGACCATTCCCGGACCGACTCCGGCCAGCGGCCGTGGAGCAGGAGCCCGGCAAGCGAGTAGTCGGCATGGTGGAAGGGCGAGATCTCGATCGGAACGGACATCCGCGCACCTCCTGCCGTCACGCGTTGAACCCCGTGCGACCCAGTGTCTGGAGGCTATTGATACCGCGGACCGGATGCAACCGCCCACCCTCGTCGTTCGGCGCGCCCGCGACCGCATCAGACGTCTTCGTCGGCCACCGTCGCGTGCACCGGGACGGTTCGCACGAGCCTGCCGGCGTTGAAGTCGTCGATCGCCTCCAGGATCTCCGCCTTGGTGTTCATGACGAAGGGCCCGTAGCGGGCGATGGGCTCGCGGATCGGCCGGCCGCCCAGCACCAGCACATCCCAGCCCTTGGCGTGGCGCAGATCCTGCTTGGTGTCCGCGGACAGCGTGATGGCCTCACCGGCCCCGTACACGGCAAGCTGTCCGTCGGACACGGCGGTGCTGTCCGGACCCGCCCATCCGCTTCCGCCCAGCGAGTACACCATCGCGTTGAAGTCTCCCCGCCACGGCAGGTCCACCCGGGCGCCGGGCGACAGGGTTGCGTGCAGGTAGGTGATCGGTGTGAACGTCGCACCCGGTCCGCGGTAGCCGGCGAGGTCGCCGGCGATGATGCGGATCAGCGCCCCGCCGTCGGGGGTGCTGACCAGCGTCACGTCGCCGGGTTCG
>CAZECO010000265.1:0-3525 GCA_964510455.1 uncultured Actinomycetes bacterium | reverse complement strand
CCGATCGAGCCGGCGCGGCGCACCCGGTTGATCGCGCGGATGTGGTGCTCGTGCCCGTGGTCGACACCCGATGCCGTGCTCAGGTCCACTCCGAGCGAGGTGCCGTAGAGGTTGGCCTCGATGTCGTGCGTGGCCAATGCGTTGCCGGCGAACAACACGTCTATGAATCCGCCGCGAACCATCGCGGCGACTGCTGGAGCGGCGCCGGTGTGGACGATGGCGGGGCCTCCGACCAGCAGGACCTTCCCGCCGTGCTCCTTCACCGCTCGGATGTCCTCGGCTATCCGCCGCACCTGCAGCGCCTGCGGCTTCTCGCTGGAGACAGTCGAGTTCATGAACTCGAACGCGGACCCCTCGCGGGCAGGCGTCGGCGGCAGGACGACCCGGACGCCGCCGGTACCGCACACCACCAGGTCGCCGAGTTGCGCATCCGCCATCGGGAGGGTGCGGGCCCGGTCGTCGGCCACCACGATCCCGCAATCCATCTCCGGGTTCTCCACAGCGACCCAGCGGCCCCCGATCAGGACCTCGGTCTCGTAGTTGGTGGTCGAGAAGAAGTCCAGCGGGAAGCTCCCCGCGACATCGACACCGCGCAGCACCGTCTCGCCGGGCTCGGTCCTGTTGGCGCCGAACACCATGAGCCGGTTGAGCACCAGATCGAGGTGCTCGCCGGTGACGGCGGTGACGGCGATCCGGACGTACGACTCATCGGTCGACTGCTTGCCGACGTCGAACCGCTCGATGAGGTAGTCGGCACCGGCATCCAGGATCTCGCTGAGGATCCGGGGCAGTTCACCGCGGTCCAGGACGTGGCCCCGCAGTTCGATACGTTCGGTCAACACCATGCACCTCCCGAGCAGCCAGACCCAGCCTGCCAGGTCGGTGCGGAGGTTGCGGACGTCGGGCGGGGCGTTCGCAGTGCTCCGCCGGGTCTACAGCACCGCGCCGTCGTCCCAGCCGTCGTCGGTGCGCGCCCGATCCGGCATCCGGGCCACGAGCACACCGAAGCCGACGACGAATGCCGCCAACCCTGCGGCGGCAACCATGCTCGGCAGCTCGAGCAGCGCCGTTGCGACCATCAGGATCGGCCCTCCGACGACGCCCAGCCACGCGAACCGGCTGACCACGTCCCCCCTGGGGATGGGCGGGGGTTCCGGGGGCACGAAGTCGGCGTCGTCCGCCGGGTCGTGCAGCGGCTGGCCGGATTCCGCCTGCCCGGCCTGCAGGGCCCGCTCGAAGGCCCTGCGTCCATCGAGCAGGCGGGGGGACGGGTCGGCTGCGCCGCGGACCTCGACTTCGGGGGCGCCGGCGGGCCAGTCGCTGCGCCTGATCAACCGGCCGGACAGCCGCGGCGGGCTGTCGGCTGCCAGTTCGCCGGATTCTTCGGCCAGCAGCCCCGGCAGTACCAGGTCCAGCGTCGCCCGGGCGCGCTCCAGATGGGCGGCGGGGACGGCGATGACGGTGAGCCCGCCGTCGCCGGGGGCGCCGGTCGCGGGTACCGCGGCGGTGTCCAACAGGTCGAGGACATGGGCCGCGAGGTCCGGCTCCACCGCGACCAGCGTCGCGTCGGCCGGCTCCTGGTCGCGCTCGGTCACTTCACTGCTGAGCGGCTGCGCACGAACTCGAGACTCCCGGCGAAGACGGTGTCTGCGTCGTTGTCCAACGTGGCCACATGGTAGGAGTCATGCAGCAGCTCCTGGTGCCGATCGGTGCTGCTGACGTGCTCAAGGATCCACTCCGAGTTCTCCGGTTCGACGACATGATCCTCGATCGAGGTGTAGATGCGGATCGGAACCGTGACCGCGCCCATGCCCTGCTTGGTGACGGCCCACAGCTTTGTCAGCGAGTAGGCGGCCTGCAGCGGGATCTTGTCGTAGCCGTTCTCGGTGACCCCGGGCCGCTTGATGTCGTCGGTGATGCCCGGGAACCCGCCGATGAAGTGGCGCAGGATCGGCAGGGCGAACCGGTCGGGACGGGTGGTGTAGACCGACGGATTGACCACGACCACCCCGGCGATCGCATCGCCGGCCGTCTGCGCCAGCCGCAGCGTCAGCGTGCCGCCCATCGAGAGCCCCATGACATACACCTCGTCATGCTCCGCCTGCAGCGCCCGCAGCGCCCGTTCGGCCTCCGCGTACCAGTCCTGCCAGGTCGTGCGGTTCAGCTCCGCGGCGGTGGTGCCGTGGCCGGGCAGCCGCGGGACGCCGACGGACAGGCCCGCCTGCTGGTGCAGGTAGCGCGCCCAGGGCTTGACGGAACCGGGCTGGCCGCAGAACCCGTGGAGGAGGAGGACCGCGGCGGGGGACGATCCGGACAGGTTCAGAGGTTCTGCATCGGGCAGCAGGGGCACGGCACCTCCAGGTGATTCGCAGTTCCCAATTGATGCATGTTCCCACGTTACGGCGGGGCGGCCACAATCCCGGCCGTCGCGCACGTCGCCTCATCGCCGTGTGGCGTGGTTCACGCTAGAGTCGCACAGTGGATTGCGGAGGTGCGACGTGCTCTATTGGGTGCTGAAGCTCGTCGTCCTCGGCCCGTGGTTGCGCATGCTCTTCCGCCCGTGGGTGGAGGGCGAGGAGAACATCCCCCGCGACGGGGCCGCGATCCTGGTGAGCAACCACGTGTCGTTCTCGGATTCGATCTTCCTTCCGCTGGTCCTGCGGCGGCGCACCACCTTCCTGGCGAAGAGCGACTACTTCACCGGGACGGGTCCCAAGGGCATCCTCATGCGGGTCTTCTTCGGCGGGACCGGTCAGGTGCCGATCGACCGCTCCGGCGGGGCCGCCTCGGAGGCCGCGCTGAACACCGGGCTGCGGGTGCTGTCCGGCGGCGGGCTGCTGGCGCTGTATCCGGAGGGGACCCGATCGCCGGACGGAGTGCTGTACCGGGGCAAGACCGGGGCGGCTCGGATGGCGCTGCAGGCCGGGGTGCCGGTGATCCCCGTCGCGATGATCGCGACCCGCGAGATCCAGCCGCCGCACGTGATCAAGCCGCGGTTGCGCCGGGTCGGGATCCGGGTGGGCAAGCCGCTGGACTTCTCGCGCTACGCCGGCATGGACAACGACCGGTTCGTCCTGCGCTCGGCGACCGACGAGATCATGTACGAACTGATGCAACTGTCCGGCCAGCACTACGTGGACATGTACGCCAACCGCGCCAAGGATCTGCTGGCGGAGGGGGTCGATCCGACCGTCGCACAGGTCGCCGGCGTGCCGGAGGGGATGCCCATCCGGTCCGGCGTCGAGCGCAACTGACCTCGGCCGGACTCAGGGCCGGGCGCGATCAGCCCAGCAGGCCGGAGACGGTGTCGACGTACTTCTGCTTGGCGTCGGCGGAGGTGCTTCCCTTCACCTTCGACCAGGCGTCGTACTTCGCCCGACCGACCTGATCGGTGAAGCCCGGCCTCTTGCCGGCGACATCGCCGGTGGTCGCCTGCTTGTACAACGCATACAGCTGCAGTTTCACTGCGCTGCCGGGGTCCTTGGAGAGGCCCTTGACGGCATCTTGTGCCGCGGCGAATTGCTC
>CAZECO010000264.1:0-3533 GCA_964510455.1 uncultured Actinomycetes bacterium | reverse complement strand
GGCGGACCTGCGCGAGCGGTTGCACCGGCAGGGCCTGTTCGAGCAAGCCTCGCAGGCCCGGGCGAAGATTCGCGACACCTTCCTGGATCAGATCGAGATGGACCTGCCCGAGCAGCTGATCACCAACCAGTTGGACGAGCACTTCGCCGACGGGCATGGGGACGAGGCGCACCGCGCCGAGACGGAGCAGGAGATGCGCGCCAACCTCAAGGCTCAACTGGTGTTCGACAAGCTGGCGGAGCAGGAGGATGTCCGCGTGGAGCAGGCCGAGCTCACGCAGTGGCTCATCGCGCAGGCCTCACGGTACGAGATGAGCCCGGACGAGTTCGCCAACGCGCTCGTCGGAGCGGGCCAGGTCCAGTCCGCGATCGCGGAGGTGCGGCGCGCGAAGGCCCTGTCGCTGGTGGTGGAAGCGGCCACGATCACCGACACCGACGGCAACCCGGTCGACCTCGACGAGATCACACGCCTGCTGTCCGGCGCGCCGGTCGCCGACGACTTCGACATCGAGGAGCTGGCCGCCGAGGATGCTGCGGCCGACGATGCCGCCGCTGACGCGGACGAGACCGTGCCGGACGACGCTGTGCCGGGCGACGCCGCCCAGGACGGCGAACCGGTGGCGGAGGCGCAGGCCTGACGCTGCGGGGTTCACCCAGCAGCGGATTCCCCCGATCGCGAAACCGGCGGTCCGGGGCCATCCGCAGTCGGCGCAGGGCGTTAGGGTCGAGCAGTCGGCCGATTCGATGGGCCGAGATCACGGCAAGGAACGCGACTGCTAGGAGGCAGAAGTGTCAGGTGTCCACCTGCCCGCTCCGGGGGGCTTCGACGTTTGGGCCCGCGGCCCGCAGCCGGGCGGAAACCCGGGCTTCGACGACTCGGTGTTCCAGCGCCTGCTGCGCGAGCGGATCATCTTCCTGGGCTCCGTCGTGGAGGACAGCATGGCCAACGCCATCTGCGCACAGATGCTGCTGCTGGCGGCCGAGGACCCGGACCAGGACATCTTCCTGTACATCAACAGCCCGGGCGGTTCGGTGTCGGCCGGCATGGCCATCTACGACACCATGCAGTTCGTCAAGAACGATGTGGCCACCGTCGCCATGGGTCTGGCCGCCTCGATGGGCCAGTTCCTGCTCTCGGCTGGCGAGCGCGGCAAGCGCTACGCCCTGCCGCACGCCCGGATCATGATGCACCAGCCCTCCGGCGGCATCGGCGGCACCGCGTCCGACATCAAGATCCAGGCCGAGCAGATGATCTACACGAAGAAGAAGATGGCCGAGCTCATCGCGCAGCACACCGGCCAGACCATCGATCAGATCGAGGCCGATTCCGACCGCGATCGCTGGTTCACCGCGGATCAGGCGAAGGACTACGGCTTCGTCGACCATGTCGTCCGCAGTGCCCGCGACGTCGCCGGATCCGGCGGCACAGCGACGGACAAGCGTGGGGAAGGTGCCTGACATGACCCGCATACCGACACACCAGCCGTCCGCCCGCTACATCCTGCCGTCCTTCATCGAGCGGACCGCCCAGGGCTTCCGGGAGTTCAACCCGTACAACAAGCTGTTCGAGGAGCGGATCATCTTCCTCGGCGTGCAGATCGACGACGCCTCCGCCGACGACGTCATGGCCCAGCTGCTGACGCTGGAGTCCCTGGACGCAGATCGGGACATCTCGATCTACATCAACAGCCCCGGCGGCTCGTACACCGCGATGACCGCGATCTACGACACGATGCAGTTCGTCAAGCCGCAGATCCAGACGGTGTGCCTCGGCCAGGCAGCGTCGGCGGCAGCGGTGCTGCTCGCCGCCGGCACGAAGGGCAAGCGGTTCGCCCTGCCCCATGCGCGCATCCTGATCCACCAGCCGTACTCGGAGGGTCAGGGCCAGGGCTCGGACCTCGAGATCCAGGCCAACGAGATCCTGCGGATGCGCGCCGAGATGGAGGGCATCCTCGCCCTGCATTCGGGCCGCGACGTGGAGCAGGTCCGCCGGGATATCGAGCGGGACAAGATCCTGACCGCGGCGGATGCTGCGGAATACGGGATCATCGACCGCGTCATCGAATCCCGCAAGACGACTGGCGCGAAACCGTAGGGATCGGACAACACGCGCCATGCCGTAGGGCGATCTTCGAGGGCGGACGGGTACGGTCTAGGTTGTACTCATCGATCGGGTCGGACCGTCCGCCACGGGCACCAATCCGGGGGACAGCACCGGGGAGGTGTGCATGGCACGCGTTGACAGCGGCGACCTTCTGAAGTGCTCGTTCTGCGGCAAGAGCCAGAAGCAGGTCAAGAAGCTGATCGCCGGTCCGGGCGTCTATATCTGCGACGAATGCATCGATCTGTGCAACGAGATCATCGAAGAGGAGCTGTCCGACGGCACCGCGGCGCACTTCGATGAGCTGCCCAAGCCGAAAGAGATCTACGACTTCCTCGATCGGTACGTGATCGGCCAGGAAATCGCGAAGAAGACGCTCAGCGTCGCGGTCTACAACCACTACAAGCGGGTGCAGCACGGGTCCCCGAGCGATCGCATGCGCGACGAGTCGGTCGAGCTGGCGAAGTCCAACATCCTGCTGCTGGGCCCCACCGGTTCGGGCAAGACGCTGCTGGCACAGACTCTGGCGCGGATGCTCAACGTGCCGTTCGCGATCGCGGATGCCACGGCGCTGACCGAGGCGGGGTACGTTGGCGAGGACGTCGAGAACATCCTGCTGAAGCTGATCCAGGCAGCCGATTTCGACATCAAGAAGGCCGAAGCCGGGATCATCTACATCGATGAGATCGACAAGATCGCCCGCAAGGCGGAGAACCCGTCGATCACCCGTGACGTCTCCGGCGAGGGCGTGCAGCAGGCGCTGCTGAAGATCCTGGAAGGGACGCAGGCGGCAGTGCCCCCGCAGGGCGGACGGAAGCACCCGCACCAGGACTTCCTGCAGATCGACACCACGAACGTGCTGTTCATCGTCGGCGGCGCCTTCTCAGGGCTGGAATCGGTCATCGAGCAGCGGGTCGGGCGCACCCGGCTCGGATTCACCCATGACGTCGTCGACGACAACTCCGGCCGTGACGACATCGCCGGAGATCTGTTCTCGCAGGTGATGCCCGAGGATCTGCTCAAGTTCGGCCTGATCCCGGAGTTCATCGGCCGGCTCCCGGTGATCACGGCGGTCCAGCCACTGGATCGCGATGCGCTGGTCGCGGTGCTGTCCGAGCCCAAGAACGCCCTGATCCGGCAGTACGCCCGGCTCTTCGAGCTCGACGGGGTTGAGTTGGAGTTCGAGCCCGCCACCCTGTTGGCGGTCGCGGACAAGGCGATCGCGCGCGGCACCGGTGCACGCGGTCTGCGGGCCATCCTGGAAGAGGCGCTGCTGGGCATCATGTACGAGCTGCCCAGCCGCAAGGACATCGCGAAGGTCGTGGTGTCGCCCGACGCCATCGCCGGCGGCGAGCCGGTCATCGTGCCGCGCGAGATCACGCCCCGTCGGCGGCGCAGCGGCGGTTCCAGCGGATCGGAGCGGTCCGCGTAGT
>CAZECO010000263.1:0-3542 GCA_964510455.1 uncultured Actinomycetes bacterium | reverse complement strand
GCACCCATCGTCACTTCCAACGCGTCGTTGGCAGCAATCCCGGGCAACGTCTTCCTCCCGGCTTCGGTGACGGGGCTGCCGAAGAATTCGGTCGCCAGCGTCACCGCTGTGGTGACGCTCGACAAGGACGACGTGACCGAGCCTGCGGGCGCTTTGCCCACCTTCCTCCTCAGCGAAGTCGACCGTGGCCTTCGGGGAGTCCTCGGCCTCTAGCCCCTCTAGCCCGTCAGACCCACACGCCGTTCGTCGCATCGCCGGTGCGCGGCCTCGTAGGGGCGCGGTCGGCTCAGGCTTCCTCGCCCTCGTCCCAATCAACTTCGAACGTGATGTGGTCGTCATCGGCCTCGGTGTTCAGCTGACCGGTGACATCTTCGGGATCAAGTCCGTACTTCTCGACGAGGAATCGGAGCCGGAAGGCGAACTTCGCATCGGTCGCGACCCGTGCGAGAGCCGCTGCATTCATGCCTCCACCGATGACTGCGCCGGCCACCGGGACGGCCTTGCTCAGCCCGCCCTTCGTCAGCCGCAGCCCCAGCCGGGCATAGATGTACCGGATCGCCTTGACGAGCGGCTCCCTGTTGAGTGTCTGCCACGTCGCTTTGCGCATCATCATCTGCGTCAACTTGGAGATCTCGGCCAGAGCCGCCGCCTTGGCCGGCTGTGTTGCGGCTGACGAGTAGGCGATGACGGCCATCGCGAACAGCTTCTCCTCCTCGGACTTCAAGTCGTAGCCGTAATAGGCGCCCGTCTCGGCAACCACTCTGCCCATCGCCGCCAGAACCCCGGCGATGTCCGCCGCGATGGCGCCGACCACGACTCCGGCCGTTGCTCCACCACTGACGGTCGCGGAAGCCTCAGCACCGGTGATCAGCAACGAAGCTCCAACCCCCTGTGCCGCGCTGGCACTGGAGTACCTCAGCCTCAGATGGGGGATGGCGGCGTCGCACTCCGCCAGATCGAGACCTTGGATGTCGCGCAGCGAGTAGACGGAGATCGACTGCCGACGGTACCGCTTGAGAACGCGTTCCTTGTTGACGGAGGCCATTGCGGCATCCATCGTCACGACCCGCAGCCCCTCGAGTGTCGCCATGAACGTGTCCTGCGCGAGATCAGCACCGGGCACGGCCTTGGCCGCACTGCCCGCACGGCTGGATGCTGCAGCGATCTTCTGCCGAGTCTCCGGCTTCAGGACTCGGCGCTGCTTCCTGCGTTGGGCCTGCTTCTGGAGGTCGACCCAGGTCTTGTGCTCGTACTCGGACATGGCTGGGCGAACGCCTCGGCTACTGCTTTTCCTCGTCATCGATTCCCCCATTGCGAGCTCGTTCCAGTGCATCGGCCTCGAGGAGCCCGTGTGGGCAACCGAGGCCGACGGCGGGCAGGGCCAAACGATCAGTTCACGTTCGCAAGGACCTCCGACACAGCGCGAACGCCGCGGCGCTGCCCGATCGAGCGACTAATCGCACGCCTAGCTTGCGACTAATCGCACATCAAAGGGGCGGCCAATCGCACAATTGACGACCGTTCCCCTACCCTCGAGGCATGGCCGACCCACCCGCACTGCTCCAACGGCACGCAGCCGCACTCGTGGCCGGGGCGCTCGCCGACACGCGCGTGGTGCTGGTGCAGGGCGCACGCCAGGTGGGGAAGTCCACGCTGGTCACCCGCCTGGTCGAGATGACCGGGGCCGAGACCCGCACACTGGACGACCTCGACCTGCTCGCGGCCGCCAGGTCTGATCCCATCGGTTTCGTCGACGTGCCGGGCCCGCTGATCATCGACGAGGTACAGCGGGTCCCCGACCTGCTCCTGGCGATCAAAGCCCGCGTCGACCGTGACCCTCGGCCCGGGCAGTTCCTCCTCACGGGCTCGGCGCAGGTCTTCTCCCTGCAGAGCGTCCACGACACACTCCCCGGTCGTGTGGAGACGGTGCAGCTGTGGCCGTTGTCGCAGGGCGAGATCGGTTCGGGGCCGGACCGGTTCATCGACGCGGTCTTCGCCGATGGGCCTTCGTTCGCCCACACCTCGGCGGTGACCCGCGCGGAGTACGCCGCCCGGGTTGCCCGCGGCGGGTTCCCGGAGGCGCAGCACCGCTCCGGCCAGCGCCTGGCCGCCTTCTTCGACAACTACACCCGCAGCCTGGTGGATCGCGACGTCCGCGAGCTCGCCGAGATCGAACATGTCCCGCAGTTGCGGGCGCTGCTGCCGATGGTGGCCGCGCGATCGAGCTCCTTCCTGAACACCAGCGCGCTGGCCGCGCAGCTCGGGGTCTCCCGGCCCACCGTGGCCCGGTACCTCGCGCTGACCGAATCGGTGTTCCTGACCGCGCCCATCCCCGCCTGGAGCCGCAGCATCAGCAGGCGTGCTACGGATCGGACGAAAGTGGTCCTGGTCGATTCGGGGATCGCGACCAACCTTGTGGGCCAGACCGCTGAGTCTCTGCTCAAGCCGACCGCGCCGTACGGGCCGCTCCTGGAGGGTTTCGTAGCGATGGAACTGGCAAGGCAGCGGACGTGGACCACGGTGTCGGTGGAGATCTCCCACTACCGGACCAAGGACGGCACCGAGGTCGATCTCGTCCTCGAGGATCGATTGGGGCGCGTGGTCGGGATCGAGGTCAAGGCCGCGAGCACCGTCGGCGAGTCTGACTTCCGAGGGCTTCGGCACCTGCAGAACAGGATCGGGGCCGACTTCGTGTCCGGGATCGTGCTCTACACGGGCACCAGGACCCTGCGCTTCGGGCACGGCATGCTCGCCGTGCCGGTTGCCGCACTCTGGGAGACGTCCGACTGATCCCGCGGCGGAGTTCGACCGATCTGCTCGTGACCGCTGAGGACGGCTGCGGGGCCGTCCGACGCTCAGCTCGGAGCCTCCATCCGCATCCGGCGCGCCAGGGCTTGATCAGCGATCCGCTCCGCGAGCTCCACCCGCTCGGCGAGGGGGCCGGTCAGCAGCGCCCAGGGTCGCTGCGCGGCGATCAGCTCGTCGATGATCTGCCCGGTCATCGCCTCCCGGATGTGCTCGCCGTCGCGCATGCCGTCCTGCACGAAGGGGACCCCGCGATGGTCGGTGACCAGATATACCGATCCCCTCCCCAGCGCGGCCGGTTCCAGGGTTGCCTTCTGCCTGCCCAGGTACCTGCGCTCCCAGACAGGGGTGACGAACGCGTCGGTATCGCAGACCAGCACCGGTCCCCCGGCGCTCGCGGCGGCTTCCTCGGCCGCGGCCTGCCGCGCGACGATCTCCTGGAAGTCTTCTGGGGACCACTCCACGGCGAGCGGCCGGCGCCCGGTCCGCGAGAGCGCCCGTTCCTGCTTGGCCGCGGTCGCGTCCCGCCCGACCTCGCCGACCCAGCGGGTCTCGGCCCAGAGACCGCCGCGCGACCGGAGCCAGGCCGCGAGCTCCTGCGACACCGTGGTGGTTCCCGTGCTCTCCGCGCCGACGATCACGATCCTGGTTGCCAGCATCGCGCGCGTACCAGGACCCAGCCGATGCCAGTGGCGCAGCGGGTCGTCGCGGATCATCGTCGACGACAGCGGGACAAC
>CAZECO010000262.1:0-3565 GCA_964510455.1 uncultured Actinomycetes bacterium | reverse complement strand
TTGCGGATGATCTTCATGTCGCCGGCGCGCATCCCGAGCATGGCGAGGGGGTCGATCCGCGAATCCATGCAGGTGACCAGGGCCAGCCCGCGGGCCGCCCGGCCGCCGAGCCCCTGGTCGGTGAATTCCTTGGCGTACAGCTCGTTGGCGGCGAGGACGTCCTCGAACCGCGCAGAGGGGAAGCCCATCTCAGTTGCTCTCGCCGGATGAATGCCCCGGGAAGATCCCCATGCCGGGCTCGATGATCGGTGCGGCGTTGTTCACCGCCAGCGCGGCCTCTCCGAAGCCGACCGAGATCAGCGCCACCTTGCCCTGGTAGACGGCGATGTCCCCGGCGGCGAAGACCCGCGGCAACGAGGTGGCCATCGTCGTTGCCACCTTGATGTGGCGCTTGTCCAGCTCCAGCCCCCAGTTGGCCATCGGTCCGATATTGGCGACGAACCCCAGGGCGGCGATGATGGTGTCGGCGGCCACAGTCTCGGTCTCCCCGGTGGTCTTGCTGGTGATGTCCACCGATTCGATCCGGTCCCCGCCGTGCACGCCGGTGACCTCGCAGGGGGTGTGCAGCGGAACACCCAGGTCCCGCACCTGGGTGACCATGCTGCCGTGCGCCCGGAACTGCTCCCGGCGGTGCACGATCCGGATGCTGCGCGCGATCGGGTGCAGCATGTAGGCCCAGTCGAACGCGGAGTCGCCCCCGCCGACGATGACGATGTCGCGGTCGCGGTGATCCTCCATCCGCGGCACGAAGTACACCAGGCCCCGGCCCTCCCAGCCCGCGGCCGCGGGCATCGGCCGGGGGGAGAACGATCCGATCCCGCCGGTGATGACGCACGCCTTCGCCTCCACGACGAGGCCGGTCTCGGAGGTGACGCGCACCGGGCCGTCGACCGAGGTCTCCAGACCGACGGCCTGATGCCCGAGCAGGTAGGTCGGGGAGAACGGCTCGACCTGTTTCACCAGGTCGTTGACCAGTTCCCGGCCGCGCACCGCGGGGAAGCCCGCGACGTCGAAGATGTCCTTCTCCGGGTACAGCGCAGTGATCTGTCCGCCGACCTCGGGGAGGTTGTCCATGACCACGGTCGACCAGCCGCGGAATCCCGCGTAGTAGGCGGCGTACAGGCCGGAGGGCCCCGCACCGATGATCAGCAGGTCGCAGGTGTGATCGGCCACGCTCATTCGCCCTTCCATTTGATCGAGCAGCCCATGGCGGGGCGCTGCGGCTCGGGGGCGGCGCGGCCGGCCAGGACCGCATCGATGGCGCTGCGCAGATCCTCGCCGGTGAGCGGCTGTTTGTTGCCCGGGGTCGACGCATCGTAGGCGCCCCGGTAGAACAGGCGGTGCTCGGCGTCGAACAGGAAGAAGTCGGGTGTGCATACCGCTGCGAAGGCGCGGGCGGCTACCTGGTCGGTGTCGACCAGGTACGGGAAGCCCCAACCGGCGCGCACCGCCTGTTCCATCAGGCGCGGGACGTCGTCCTCCGGATACCGGGAAGCATCGTTGGGGCTGATCGCGGCCACCGCGAGCTGCTGCGGGTCGTACTCCGCGATCAGCGACCCCAGGTCCGACTCGACATGGCGGACGTACGGGCAGTGGTTGCACGCGAAGACCACCAGCAGCGCCCGGCCGGCGCCGAGTGCGGCGAGGTCCACCGGGGAGCCGGAGAGGTCGGGCAGGACGAGGTCCGGCAGCGGAGTGCCCAGCACGGTCGTGGAGGATGAGACGGCCATGCAAGCAGCCTACCTACGCGGGTTCAGGAGCATTGCTGCCGCACGCGGCGTCCCGCGGCGCGCGTCGCCGAGCACGACGATCGCGGTGCCCGAATGACGTTCGACCCGCACTTCCGCGCGGGCCCCGAGGGTGCCGCCGTCGTGCATCAGCAGATCGCCGTCGGCGAGCATGAACCAGCCCAGGCCGACCCCGGGACGGCCGCGGTCGGCGCGCGGCCGCAGCGTCTCGGCGATCGCGCCGGCCAACGGCCCGGAACCGTCTCTGACGGCCTCCAGAAACGTGAGCACGTCCCCGGCGGGGCTGTGCAGGCCGCCGGCCCCCGCGAGGGCCGCCAGATGCCAGGGCGCGACCGGTTTGCCCCCGTGGTGCCCCTGCCGCAAGGGGGCGTCCGCGAACGACGTGCCGGCCAGGTCCAGCGGCTGCAGGATGCGCCGGGCCAGCGCCTCCTCGTAGCCCAGTCCTGTGGCGCGTCCCAGCAGCAGGCCGAGCAGACCCATGCCGTAGTTGGAGTAGCGCACAGGTGCCTCGCCCGGCGTCCCGTGCACCCGGGTCCGGGACAGGGAGGCGATCAGGCGGTCGGCGTCGAGGTCCGCGTACGGATCGACCATCGCCGTGCGCGAGAAGCTGTGCGCCAGGATTCCGGGCGGCAGGCGGGGCAGGCCGGACCGGTGGCAGGCCAGCTGCTCCAGGGTGATGTCGGACACCTTCGGGGCGGTCGGCGTTCCGGGGGGCAGGAAGGCGGGGATCCGTTCGTCGAACCGGACTGTTCCGGCCAGCACCAGGTCTGCCAGCAGCAGGGACGTGAAGACCTTGGTCACCGATCCGATCTCGGCGGGCAACCGCGTGTCCCCGGCGTCGACGCGCCCCTCCCGCGTTGAAACGGCCACCACCGGGTCGATGTGCCCCTTGCGGACCAGGTAGGCGTGCGCATCCGCGACACGGGGCGCCATCGACACCCGCACAGGGTACCTGGCAGCCGTGGGCGCTCCGGTCCTCCACGGGTGCGCGATGCGGTGGATCGCCGATCGCGGGGGGAGTCGTGCCAGGTCCGGTGGCGGGGGGAAGCGCCCATAGTCTCGGCGGTTGGGCCCTGGTCCGGAGGGGAGCGCTCGTCGCAACACGCCAACGATGGTCGGCCGGTGCTTGGTGCGCTGGGGAACGCGTCGGAATTCCGGGCATTCGCTCCAGTCGCGCGGAGAACCTGAGGGGATACCCGAAGTTTGGACGCGTTGCCCATCACGCTTACGTGGGCGGGCCGGGGAATCGATGGGCGCCAGCGGAGCTCGATGCGGCCATCGCTGCTGGCGGCGGCCGCGCCCGGCCGGGGATGCGTCTCGGCGCCTCACCGGCCGTTGGCGGGGGGTGCTGATGGCGAACGCGTCGATATTTCGGGGTTGGCCCGGGTCGCACGCTCAGCTTCTGGGGATGCCCGAAGTTTGGACGCGTTGCCCAGCACCAGGCCCAGAGCCGGACCCAGGCAACGCGCCCGTCTGCACCGTTCGAAGGGGATTACGGTCTGGGGTATGCGCTGCCGGGTCGGGCAGGGCGAGCGCGGCGCCCGCCCTGGTCGACCCCGGTCGTGCCGGTCGGGACGCGTCGGTGCGACGGGTACAACCGGTCGCATACCGGAGGGTTGCTGCGGGCGCGAGCCCTCACCGCCCCGGTCTCCACCACCCGTCAAACACTCCAGTGGCACGGCCCGCTAGCCGGTCGGCACCTCGACGTCGGGGGCGGGAGCGCGCAGGTACTCGTCGGAGTAGTCGGTGACGACTTCCAGCCACATCGGCAGATGGTCGGAGATCTGGAAGGTCCTCCATTGCCGGTAGTACTGATG
>CAZECO010000261.1:0-3590 GCA_964510455.1 uncultured Actinomycetes bacterium | reverse complement strand
GCCTCGACCAGGCTGATCCCGCGCTGCGCCGCCTCGATCGCCTTGCTCATCCGCAGCGCCGCCTCGTCGTCGAGCGAGGCGCAGCCGGGGCGCAGGTCGACCGAGGCGCGGGCGATGACGGTGTCGAGCACTGCGGCGACCTGCGAGGTGTCGGCCTGTCGCACGTCGCCGTACCGCCTCGTCCGGGCCAGCGGTTCGATGGCCTCAAGCAGCGCGACCACATCCTGCTGCCGCGCCGTCTGCCTCCCGATCGCCGCGATGACCTCGGCCAGCGCCTCGGGCAGCTCGGCCAGGAAGCAGTGCTCGACCAGGCCGCCCAGCGCCCCGAGATCGGCCTCCTGGCCGGCCCGCTCGATGACGAGCGCCGTCGCCGCGCCGAGGATGGTCGTGCCGTAGAGCCCGGCCTCCACCAGCGACACCGCGAACTCGGGCTGCCACAACAGGGTCCAGCCCTCCTTGAAGGTGCCGGTCGTGCGGCCGGTGTCCGCGGGGGTGCCCCACGGGATGCCGAGCAGGCCGAGCCGGTGCAGCAGCACCGAGCGGTCCCGCTGCGACTGTTTGCGCAGGTCCAGCACGACGGTGCTCTCGCTGGCGGATGGTTTGAGCCGCAGCGCCCGCTGGTGCTGGTCGAGGTCGCGGGCCAGCGGGACCATCGGGGCAGCCGCGGGGACGCTGCCCAACGCCTCGCCGACGACCAGCCGGCGGTGGATGATCTGCAGCGGGACGTCCGAGCCGTCGCACATCACGGCCCTGGCGGCGTCGTCGAGTTCGGTCAGCCCGACCGACGGACGGCCGCGGACCGCTGCCAGGGCGTCGGCCAGCCGCACGGCCTCGACCACCGTCGCCGGCGCGGCGGGCAGGCCCTCGTCGCGAAGCGTGCGCGCCACCCGGGTCAGCCAGCCGGAGACGACCAGGTCGCGCTGCCCGATCCGGTCCTGCTCCGCCCAGGTGACGTAGAGGTGCTGGTACCAGCCGGGCGACGTGACGCCGGCGCCGTACCCGCTGGCCACCGCCAGCCGGTCCGCCGTCCAGGGCGCCCAGGTGGCCGCGACCTTGGTCTTCGGCAGCCGGGCCAGCAGCCGGTTGTCGTGCGTGGCCGGCGGGAAGGCGTCCGGGTGCAGGACCGGGGCGTGGTAGGCGCCGCACACGACCGCGACCCGCTCGCGGCCCTCCTTGACCGCGGCGCGAAGCACGCGGCGCATCGCGGCCTCGCGGCGCCGGTTCTCCTCGTCCACGTCGCCGAACCCGTCATCCGCGCGGACCGCGGCCATCGCCTCCCGGATCATCGCGAACCGCTGCAGCGACGAGCTCTCGCGGTGCTCGACGGCGTCCTCCCACCACCGCTCGGGGTCGTCGTAGCCGGCCGCCCGGGCGAGGGTGCCGATGGCGTCCGGGGGATGGGACCGACGGGCGTGGGCCTCGGGCGCCGCTTCGCTGTCGGGCGGATCGGATTCGGTCGCGTCAGTGGGCTCGTCGGGCTCCGTCGCCTCGGCGGGTTCGGCCGGCTCCGCAGTGTCCGCCTGCCCGCTCGGCTCGGCCAGGCTGTGCGCCGCCGGCAGGTCGGCGAACCGCACCCGGACGCCGCGCTGCACCGCCCAGCGCATCGCCACCCACTCCGGCGAGAAGACCGCCAGTGGGTAGAACGCCGCGCGGCGGGGGGCGTCGACGGCGTAGACGAGCCCGGCAACCGGCGGGACGAGCGCCGGATCCCCGGCCAGCGGCAGCAGCGCGTCGAGCTCGGGCGCCCCCTCGATGACGACCAGGTCTGGGTCGAGCTCGGACAGCGCCTCGATCACGGACCGTGCCGAGCCCGGACCGTGATGCCTGATGCCGAGTACCTCGATGACCGTCATGGGCTCAACCGAGCTCCCTGCAGGCGCGGTAGAGGTCGGTCCAGTCGCTGCGATCCTTGACCACGGTTTCGAGGTACTCCTGCCACACGATCCGGTCCTGCACCGGGTCCTTCACCACGGCCCCGGTGAGGGCGGCGGCGACGTCCTGGGCCGAGATCACGCCGTCTCCGAAGTGTGTGGCCAGCACGGCGCCGTTGGTCATCACGGAGATCGCCTCCGCGGTGGAGAGGGTCGCGCTCGGCGACTTCAACGCGGTCCGCTGGTTGAGCGTGGCGCCGGAGCGCAGCTCCCGGAAGATCGTCACAACGCGCTCGATCTGCGACAGCGCCTCGAGCTGGGGCGGCAGGTCCAGGGACCTTCCGATGGCGCCCGCCCGGGTGCGGACGATCTCGATCTCCTGTTCGAGGGTGTCCGGCAGCGGCAGCACCACCGTGTTGAACCGGCGGCGCAGCGCGGACGACAGTTCGTTGACGCCCTTGTCGCGGTTGTTGGCGGTGGCGATCACGTTGAAGCCCTGCAGCGCCTGCACCTCGTCGTCGAGCTCGGGGATCGGCAGGGTCTTCTCCGACAGGATCGAGATCAGGGCGTCCTGCACGTCGGCCGGGATGCGGGTCAGCTCCTCGACCCGGGCCACAGCGCCCTGCTCCATCGCGCGCATCACGGGGCTGGGGACCAGCGCGTTGCGCGACGGACCCTCGGCGAGCAGCCGGGCGTAGTTCCAGCCGTACCGCAGCGACTCCTCCGGGGTGCCGGCCGTTCCCTGCACCAGCAGCGTCGAGTCGCCGGACACCGCGGCCGCCAGATGCTCGCTGACCCAGGTCTTGGCGGTGCCCGGGACGCCGAGCAGCAGCAGCGCCCGGTCGGTCGCCAGCGACGCCACCGCGATCTCCATGAGCCGGCGGGACCCGAGGTACTTGGGCGTGATGACCGTGCCATCGTCGAGCTCGCCGCCGAGCAGGTACGTCGTCACCGCCCACGGGGACAGGCGCCAGCGCGGCGGCCGGGGCCGGTCGTCCGCAGCGGCGAGGGCCGCCAGTTCCGCGGCGTACTCGTCCTCCGCATGCGCGCGGAGCAGGTCGGGCGTGGTGTCCGTCATCGGAAGGCCTCCGGGATCTCGAGGACGAGTGCGAGGTACTGGCTGATTCGGAGCACCCGCTCGCGGGCACCGACGTCGAGGCGGGCCGCCCACGCGTCCAGGGCCGGGCGGGTGACCGGATCCAGACCGGTGGCGAGCACGGCGCTGAGCTGGGTGACGAGCATGCTCGGGTCCTTCTCGGCCATCAACCGCTGCAGGACCGCGCGGCTGAACGCCGGCCCCCAGGGCGAGGGCACGGCGGTGATCACTGGGACCAGTTGGGCCTTCGTCGCCACGGCCAGTTGCCGGGTCGCCGCCGCGTCGCGCTCCGCAGGCGGCACCAGAGCCAGCAGCCCGGGGTGCCAGAGGTCCGCCAGGATCGCGCTTGCCCATACGTTGTCGCCCCGGGCGAGCGCTGCCTCGACGATGCCGGCTCGTGCGTCCGTCTGGGTCACCAGCCGCCAGGTATCGGCCGGGCTGGAACCGGTCGCCTCGGTCCACACCTGCAAGGGCGCGCCGGCCGCGATCCGCTGCAGCCACCAGCCCCGAACGGAGCCCGCCCGTTTCGTTGCCGTCAGGCCGTCGCGCACGCCTGCGGCATCCGGATCGCCGGGCAGGTCGATCTCCAGAGTCTTGCGGAAGCGCCCTTTGACGTGCAGGAG
>CAZECO010000260.1:0-3598 GCA_964510455.1 uncultured Actinomycetes bacterium | reverse complement strand
GACCGCCTGAGCACCTTCTTCGACCTGGTCCAGCAGGACCCGGTGGTCTCGCAGGTGAAGCTGATCGCCGAGCCGTGGGATCTCGGCGAGGGCGGCTATCAGGTCGGGAACTTCCCGCCGCTGTGGACGGAATGGAACGGCAAGTACCGGGACACCGCGCGCGACTACTGGCGCGGCCAGCCGGCGTCGCTGCCGGAGTTCGCCAGCCGCTTCACCGGGTCGTCGGACCTGTACCGCGACGACGGACGCAGCCCGCACGCCTCCATCAACTTCGTGACCGCCCATGACGGCTTCACGCTGCTCGACCTCGTGTCGTACAACGGCAAGCACAACGAGGCCAACGGAGAGTTCAACCGCGACGGGGAGTCGCACAACCGGTCGTGGAACTGCGGGGCCGAGGGGCCCAGCGATGACCCGGCCGTGGTTGCGCTGCGGGCGCGCCAGCGCCGCAATCTGATGGCGACCCTGCTGCTGAGCCAGGGCGTTCCGATGATCTCGCACGGCGACGAGACCGGCCGCACCCAGCGGGGCAACAACAACGCCTACTGCCAGGACAACGAACTGGCGTGGATGGACTGGGAGCAGGTCGATCAGGACATGCTGGCGTTCACCGCGATGCTGACGAGGCTGCGGCGGGAGCACCCGATCTTCCGCCGCCGCAGGTTCTTCGCGGGCAAGCGCATCAAGACCTGGGACGCGGTGCCCGACATCTCCTGGCTGCGGCCCAGCGGCGAGCCGATGACCGACCTTGACTGGCAGGTCGGCTATGCCAAGGCGCTCACGGTGGTGCTCAACGGGTCGGCACTCAACGAGCGGGATCGGTTCGGCCGCCCGCAGTCGGACCGCTCGTTCACCTTGTTCTTCAACGCCTCCGAGGGGCCGACGCACTGCTTGGTCCCCGGCCGCACGACGCGGGCTCGCTGGGCGTTGGAGTTCGATACGACGAATTGGCCGACCGAGCAGCGCGGCACCGTGGTCGCCGCCGGAACCGTCTGGACCGTGCAGGAGCGGTCCCTGGTGGTGCTGCGGGCACTCGAGGTGCCCGGCGCGCCGGACCTATGAGGCGGCACGGTCCGCGCACCGCTGGGTACGGGGCGGATGTGTCGGCCGGAAGGTACACACTGGTATCGGTTTACTGATCGCGAGCGGGGGAGGAAGCATGGCACAGGCGGGCCGGTCGAGACTGCCGCTCATCATCGCTGCGATCGTCGGTCTGCTGTTGATCGCCTCCGTGCGAATGCTCATGAGCGGCGGCGGCGGCGAGGAGGAGGATCCCTCCGCGAACCCGGTCAGCGGCGACTGCACCGAGGTCACGATTGCGGCCTCCAGCGAGAAGGCCGCCCTGCTGTCGGAGCTGGCGGGCGAATGGAACGCGACGAACCCGTCGGTGGATGGCGCCTGCGTGGGCGCCACGGTCGTGTCGAAGGCCAGCGGCGGAGCGGCGGCAGCGCTGGCCGAACCCACCTGGGACGAGGCGATCGAAGGTCCGCGGCCCGATGTCTGGACCCCCGCGTCGTCATCCTGGGCCGAGCTGACCCGGCAGTGGCGTGCCGACAACGACCTGCCGGACATCCTGCCGGCCGATGCCGTGTCGATCGCGCAGACCCCGCTGGTCATCGCGATGCCCCGGCCGATGGCGCAGGCGCTGGGCTGGCCGGATCAACAGATCGGGTGGGCCGACCTGGCGAACCTGGCATCGGGCAGCACCGGCTGGGGTGCCGTCGGCCACCCGGAGTGGGGCGCGTTCAAGCTCGGCAAGACGAACCCGAACTTCTCCACCAGCGGCCTGAACGCGACCATCGGCGCCTACTTCGCCGCAACGGGCGTGTCCAGCGACCTGACGATCGCGCAGGTCCAGGCGCCCGAGACCCGGGCGTTCGTGAGCACGCTGGAGAATTCCGTCGTCCACTACGGCGACACGACGCTGACGTTCCTGGACAACATGACAGCCGCGGCGGCCCAAGGCCGCGGGCTGACGTACGTCTCGGCCGTCACGGTGGAGGAGAAGTCGGTCTGGGACTACAACCAGGGCAACCCCACCGGCGATCCGCAGACGCTGGGGCAGCAGCCGGAGCCGAGCGTCCCGCTGGTCGCCGTGTACCCCAAGGAGGGGACGCTGCTGTCGGACAACCCCTGGTACATCCTGCAGACCGATTGGGTGGATGACACCAAGGCGGCGGCGGCCGCGCAATTCGCCGAGTTCATCCAATCCGACGATGCCCAGGCCAGGTTCCAAGAGGCCGGCTTCCGCAACTTCGAAGGGGAGCCCGGCGATGTGCTGACGCAGGACAACGGATTCCTGCGCGAAGGCCCGTCGCTGACCCTCGCGGCCCCCGCGCCCGCCGTGCTCCAGGAGGTCCAACAGTCGTGGGCCGACCTGCGCAAGCGGGCGCGCGTGCTGATGATCGTGGATGTGTCCGGCTCGATGGGCGTACCGGTGCCCGCGGCCGCATCGAGCAGGCTGGAACTCGCAGCGGACGCCACCGCGCAGGCCGTCGACGATTTCGCCGACACCGACGACGTTGGACTGTGGGTGTTCTCGACCAACCGCGGTCCGGCCGGGGAACCGTGGGTCTCCCTGGTCGGCATCGGACCGGCAGCCCAGACCAGGAGCCAGATCCAGGCGGCCGCCGCTGGACTGGTGGCAGACGGCGGCACCGCGCTGTACGCGACCACCCGCGAGGCGCAGAAGCAGATGCTCGCCACGCTGGACCCCGGGCGGATCAACGCGATCGTGCTGCTGTCGGATGGACGCAACGAATACCCGCCGGACACCGACCTCGACGGGCTGCTCAAGCAGCTGCAGGGGGAGAGCCCCGACACAACGATCCGGGTCTTCACGATCGGCTACGGCGAGGACGCGGACACCGCTGCGCTGCAGGCGATCGCCGAGGCGTCCGCCGCCGAGTACTACGACGCCTCCGATCCGGCGTCGATCAACAAGGTGCTGACCAGCGTGATCAGCAACTTCTGAGCAGACTGAACACATGACCGTCCGCGACGAGGTCAAGGACCCGTGGGGCTGGCTGCTGGCCGGCGTCACCGGGGGCCTGACCTGGGCCGCGCTGGCGGGTAGCGCCGCCGGCCCGGTCGGCGTTGTCGCCGGTTTCGGCGTGGGCGCCGCGGTGTTCTTCACCAAGGTGATGGTGGGGGCTGCCACCAACCGCGACCGGCCGGAACTGCCGCACCGGCCTGCCGGCGACGCGCTGCCGTCGGTTCCGCGCAACTCGCCTGCCGCCGTGTTCCTGCGCCGGGCAGAATCCGCCCGCGCCCGGATGGCCGACATCGAGCGGCGCCCCAGCGACCCGTGGCTGCGCGCGGAGGTGGGGCGTATGGACGACGGCGCCGACGCCATCATCGACTCCATGCGCGACCTCGCCGGCCGGGTGACGCTCGCCGAGCAACTGCTCGCGGCCGCCAACGGGCAGGCGCTGGCGGCAGACCGGAACCTGCTCGCCCAGCAGGTGGCGCACACCACGGACCCGGTGCTGGCGCAGGAGCGGCGGCGGGCACTGACGGCGGTGGATGAGCAGCTCGCGGGCCTGCATCGCCTGGCGGGGCTGCGGGATCAACTGCTGGCCCGGATGCAGACGGCGGC
>CAZECO010000259.1:0-3628 GCA_964510455.1 uncultured Actinomycetes bacterium | reverse complement strand
TGAGCCGCTCCATCGCCTCGGCGGCGGTGGCTGCCTCAGCCAGGACGTCGATCCCGTGTGCCTCCAGCAGGACTCGCAAGCCTTCTCGGAACAGCGGGTGGTCGTCGACGATCAGGACGCTGGTCACGATCTGCCCCCTCGGCATGGCAGGAGAACCTCGAGCGTTGTCCCACCGGACCCGGATGACAATTCCACCCGGCCCCCGAGTTCGGCGGCCCGTTCCTCGATCGAGCGCAGGCCCACGCCGCGTCCGGCATCGGGCCGCAGCCCTACCCCGTCGTCGGCGACCCGCACGGTCAGTGCGCCGGGGGTCCGGGTCAGCCAGACGGTGCAATGCGCGGCCGCGGCATGCGTACGGACGTTCTTGACCGCCTCCTGGACGATCCGAAGCGCGGCCAACTCCACGGCGGCGGGCATGGTTCGCGCCCCGATCTCATCGACGACCTCCACCACCGGCGGGTAGCCCGCTGCGGTGCCGACCCGCTCCCGCACCGCCGCCACGAGGCCCTCGTCGTCCAGGACCGGCGGCCGCAGGTCGTAGGCGATCTCCCGGACCTGCGTCAGGGCGGCGGTCATCCCCGCCGTCAGGCCGGTCAGCAAGGCCGCGGCGCGCTCGGGGTCGCGGGACATCACCCGGGCCGTGGCGGCCGCCTTCATGGACAGCCCCGCGAGGGTGGGCGCGAGGTCGTCGTGCAGGTCGCGCCGCAGCCGCCGCCGCTCCTCCTCCCGGGCGAGCACCAGCGCCTCCCGCGCCGCCTGCAAGCCGCGGTATGACGCGACCGCGTGCATGGAGGCTGCCGCGCTTCTCGCCAGGCGCTGCAGCGCGGCCCGGTCGCGCGCCGTGAGGGCCGCTTCGCCCGGTCGGGGCGAAGCGCCGATCACGCCCACGTCATCGCCCTGGTACGTCACGCGGAACCACTGCGTCGGCTGTGGCCCAGGCTGCCCCTCCTCGGCCTCAACGGCTTCGCCGATCGCCACCACCACGTGGCCGGCCCCGATGCCCTCGCGCACGGTCCTTGCGACTTCCATGGCGACCTGCCCGGGCCCCAACGCCGAATCGAGCCGGCCGCCGAGCGCGGTCACCGCGCGGCTCGGATCGCCGGCGTACACCACCCTGTCCGCGGCACCCCCCAGCCCACGGGCCAGTGGCAGCACCAGCAGGAGGCAGACCGCTGCCGCCCACCCCGTACCCATCCCCGGCGCGAGGAGCCAGTACGCCCACACCAGCAGCGCTGTGCCGGCCACTGCCATGACGACCGCACGGAGCAACGCCTCGACCTGCCACCGGTAGCCGACGAGCAGCCCTGCGGCGGCGCACCACAGCACCAGCCAGATGGCCGTCGCAGAGGCGAGTGCATACCAGGACTCTGACATCAGATCGGGCCCCAGCACGGTCGTGGCGGACAGCAGCGGCGGCCAGATGAGGACGGCGACCGCCGGCACCAGCCCGACCAGCAGCCATTTCACGGCCTGCCGATCCGCGATCGTCGATCCGGAACGGAACCGGACGACCTGAGCCACCAGCCCCGCGGCGAAGCCGGCGGCGAAGCCCACCGCACGGACCTCGTCGGCACCGGCCCAGACCACCGGGACCCACGACAGCACCGCCGAGCCGATCAGCATCCAGGACATCCATCGCGGGCGGATTCGGCCGTCTGGATATGAGGCCACGACGACCAGCCACGTCGTCAGCGTCAGCGACAGCAGCCAGCTCGGGATCACCGCGCCGCTGCCTGAACGGGCGAGGCTGGACACCAGCAGCGTGGACAGCAGCAGCACGGCGAGCCCCAGCTCTGCGGTGGCCGGTTCCGGCCGTCGACGCACCGCCCGGCCGATCAGCAGTACAGCGGGAGGAACCGCCAGCAGCACGCCAACGGCTGCCTGCCAATTCATCGCCGCATCATCGCAAAGGACGCAATCCCTGCGCCACCATGGCTGCCACTGCGGTGCCGACGACCACCAGCAGCACCGCGAATCCCCACATCCCCGCAGGCGCGCCGGGCAGCAACGGCAGCAGAAGCGCCGGCCACGCCGCAGCAAGGCGGAAGAGGACGACCACCCAGATCGCTGTCCGATTCCCCCGCCATGCGGGGATCAGCGCTACCAGGGACGTCACGCCGACCACGAGCAGTCCGACGCTCATCCACACCGGCTGGGGCGACAGTTCGGGGTCAGTCTGCCCGAACGTGGGGTCGATGAGCGACCCTGCGCCGTTGATCGTGTTGAACAGCGCCATCACCCCGGCCAGCACCAGCCCCACCCGGAACACCGTCCGGCGCTTGCCGGTCACACGTACTGTCTTCTGCGTCTTGATCATCGTCATGGCACCAGGTTCTGTGCGGTGCTTCCCGGGACACAAGGGTTCGTGTTTCCCGCCTGCCGGGAAATTGCGCCAGCCCGACTGGTCGCTACAGGGCTCCGGCGGTGCTGATCAGCCATCGCAGGCCTGTGGAAACCGCCCGGGTCATCATCTGGTCCGCCACCTGTTGCTCGTCTGCCGCTGTCGTCACCCGCGGGCGCAGCGCCGAGGCGGATGCCTGGTGCGTTGGATGAGGTTCGTCGGACTCTCCGAGGACTGCCTCGACTCATCCTGCACCCCCGTACCGCACACTCCCAGGAGCGTTTGCCCTCACGGGAGCGTCCCCGCTGGAACGGCAGGATGCGGCAGGGTGCTCGTCTCCGGCGTTTGGGCAGCGGTCAGGTCGCGCGCGGGGCGTGGACGGGGCAGTCGTCGATCGCGCCGACGTCCTCGTCTGCCAGGGGCAGCACGAGACCGGCAAGTGCGAGTTTGCCGGTGCTTCGGGGTCTGGCGGGTGTGAGGGTTCACGGGCGGGTAGATGCACCCGATACGGGGGGGCGGATTCAAGCGATCCGCGGCCGGTAGATGCACCCGTAGCGGGGCTTTGCACCCGCAGCGTGGGCTCCCGACGGCGTGTCGCGGGCGATCCACCCCCGCCACG
The DNA here is from genome assembly GCA_964510455.1 of uncultured Actinomycetes bacterium. Classification (GTDB taxonomy): domain Bacteria; phylum Actinomycetota; class Actinomycetes; order S36-B12; genus CAVXYG01. Next base: position 668 of record CAZECO010000259.1, on the reverse strand, counting down.
GGTGCAAAGCCCCCCACCCCCTCTTTGTCAAACACCGGGGCGATCCGCCCACCCACCGGGTCCAACAGGCAGCCGGTGCCTTCACACGCCCCGCCGGGGAGGAACAGTCGCCGGCGAAGCGCCCCCGCGCGGCAGCCCGCCGTCGCGCACCGGCCGCCGGCCCCGGAATCCGAACATGCGTGCGCGACCGATGCCCCGCGGCACACGTGCCCGGGAGTGGGGCCGCAACAGACCCGGGCGCCGGTGTCGTCGCGTCGCCCGCGAGCAGGCCGGTCCGGCAGCGGCGGGCCCCTACGCGTCCGCCGGGCGTTGATCGCAGCGATCTGCCGCAGCGATGCGGTGAAACGCAGCGATCAAACCGCCGCGGAGGCAGTCTGCTGGGCACCGCGCGGGCACGGCGGCCGAATCCGCCGCCCACCGCACTGGAGCCGCCAACCCACACCCCGCTCGAATCCGAAGCACCGGTTCGCCGCCCGATTCCGCCTTTGGCCTGTGTGCTCGACGCTCCGCATGTAGTGATGCATGGAAAGGCGTTGATCACGAAGCCTGGCCAGCGGTCCCGCCGCGCTCGCCGGCCGACACCGCGAACGGTGGCGGCCAGGCATCCCTGCCGGCGCTAGCCTTGAGCCATGACGCTGCCTTCCGACCCCCGCGCGCCGTTCGGTGCG
>CAZECO010000258.1:0-3639 GCA_964510455.1 uncultured Actinomycetes bacterium | reverse complement strand
GATCGCTCGACGAGGCCTCGCTGGCGCGGGCGCGCCGGCTGGCCGGGCTGAAGGGTTATGCCGATCTCGGGGTTATGCCGATAGAGGCTCCGTTTGGCCTGGTGAGAGGGGTGCCCGGGCTGGGATCCTCGGCATAATCACAGGGTCTTGAGCCAGGCGAGCAGCGGGTCGTCGGGGTGGAAGTCGCCGGCCGGGGTATCGGGTTGGCGGGTGCGTTCGAGCGCCGTGCGCTTGATGTTCAGATCGGCGTGCAGGTAGATCCCGGTCGTCGAGATGGACTCGTGGCCAAGCCAGAGGGCGATGATGGCGGTATCGATCCCGGCCTCGAGGAATCGCATGGCCGCGGTGTGCCGCAGCGTGTGAACTGTGACGTGCTTGTCGGCGAGCTCTGGGCAGTGGCTTCCTGCCCGGTCCATGTACGTCGACAGTCGCTGCTGGACTGCATCCGGTGATAGATGTCGGCCCTGCGGGTTGGGGAAGAGCGCGTCGCCCGGGCGGTCCCGGCGCTCTTGCAGGTAGGTCGCCAGGACTGCGGTGGTCGCGGCGGTCAAGGGTGTGGTGCGTCTCTTGCGTCCCTTCCCGGTGCAGGCCACGTGGGGCCCGGCGCCGAGGTGGAGGTCGCTGGGGCGCAGCCCGGTGATCTCGCTGAGCCGGAGCCCGGTCTGCGCCGCGAGGGTGAACATCGCGCGATCCCTGCGCCCGGTCCAGGTGTCGGTGCTGATCGACTCCAGAAGTGCCTGGGTCTGTTGGCCGGTCAGGAACGTCGGTTGCGGTTTGGGCTTCTTCTTGACCGGGATGGCGTGGATCTGCGCGACGGTGTCCAGCCGCGCGGGGTCCTTCGTGGCGTAGAACGCCATGACGGACTTGATCGCGGCCAGCCGCAGGTTCCGGGTGGCCGCGCTGTTGCCGCGCTGGGTCTCGAGGTGATCCAGGAAGGCCAGCACCGACGCGGCGTCGATATCGGTGACCTCGAGCTGGAAGACGGGGGCATCGGCGCTCAGCGAGAGGAAGCCGAGGAACAGCTTCCACGTGTCGCGGTACGTGCGGATGGTCGCACCGCTCATGGCGCGCTGGGTCACCAGATAGGAGGTGAAGTACTCCTGCAGGATCGGGGCCAGCGGGGCCTTCACGGCTGCGGGCCTTCCTCGAGGCGCCCTGCCGCGATGGCGGCGACCTCGGGTGCGGCCTGCAGGTACCAGTAGGTGTCCGCGGGGTTGGAGTGCCCGAGCCAGACCGACAGCAGCGTCAAGGTCCGGGCCGGGTCGCGCCCGGATCGGTAGGCCTCGATCATCGCCCGGGTCGCGAAGCTATGGCGCAGGTCGTGCGGCCGCGGACGGGCACCGGCCCGCACCGACAGGCCGGCGTGCTGGGTCATCCGGTGGAACGCGCCGCGCGCGTTGCTCTCCGGTACGGATGTTCCCTTGCCTGTGGTGAGCAGGGGACGCTCGGGTGCGACGCCGAGCCGGTGCCGGTCCGGGCGGTGCAGGTACCCACTGATGGCTCGGCATGAGGTCGTATCGAGTAGCACGATGCGTTGGCGGCCGAACTTCGCCCGGGCGATCACGACGACTCCGTCGACCAGGTCGACGTCGCCGACGGTGAGCCTGAGCGCCTCCCCGATCCGCATCCCGGTAACCGCCAGCAGCCCGGTCAGCGCCTTCATCGTGGCCGCCCGCAGCGGGGTGAACAGCTCCTCGGCGGCCCTCATGAGAGCCAGGACGTCTGCGTCTGCGTACAGGTACGGAGTCGCGCGCCGGGGTCCCCCTGCCCCCTGGCGCACGGCTGGCACCTACACCGGCAGGCCGGACCCGGCCAGGTAGGCGGCGAACTGGCGCACCGCGGACAGCCGGTAGGCCCGCCACGCGGGGGATCCCCCTGCGGGCGCATGGGCCCAGGCCAGGGCCTGGCGGTTCGTGAACAGCGGGCCGTCGTCGGCCGACGCCGGCAGGGATGCAACGAACTGGTTCAGGACACGTGCGAGCTTGTGGTTCGGCTGGAAGCCGCGCGCCGCGCGGAACGCGATGTACTCCCCGACGAGGCTGGGCAGATCAGGCATCAGCGACCTCCCCGGGCCAGGGGCGAACCAGCTCCCGCAGCGAGGCCACGTCGAAGGACGCGTAGAACAAGGTGACGTGCCCGGATTGGTGGCCTAGCAGCTCGCCGACCTCGGCCAGGGTTCCGCCGGCGGCAAGAATGGCCCGGGCCGTCGAGTGCCTCAGGCGGTGGGCCCGCACCGTCCCCAGGCCCGCGCGGGCGGCGTTCCTGGCCACGACCTGGGTCACCGCCGACCTGGTCATCGGGCCATGGTGGCCTCGGGCCTGCAGGAAGACCTCGCGGCCGGGGACCCCGGCGGGCCGATGCCGCAGGCAGGCGACCAGCGCCTGCCCCACGTCCTCAGGGATCGGAAGGGTCCGCCGACCCCCGCCCTTGGCCCTCACGTTGATCGTCGCCGCTGGCCAGTCGATATCGTCCAGCCGCAGGCCGGAGGCCTCGCCGGCACGCAGGCCCAGCCGGACCAGCAGCAGCAACAGCGCGTAGTCCCGAACGCCGATCCCCGTGCGACGGTCCGGACCGGCCAGCAGACGCCGCAGCTCCTCATCCGAAATCGCCCTTGGCAAGCGCCCCGAACGGTGGGTCACCACCGGCCCGACCGCGCCGCGCAGGTCACTGCCCGTCCATCCCGACAACCACGCGAATCCCAGGAACGACCGGATCGAGGTGGCCGCCAGCTTCATCGACTCGGCCGCATACCGGCCACCCAGATCCGTCACATACGAGCGGACCCGCACCGCCGAGAGCGCACGCAGGCCTCCGGCATCGGCGGGACCCGCCGCGACTGACAGGAACGCGCGAACATGGCGCGAATAGCACGCCGCAGTAGCCGCCGAGGAGCCCTTGACCCCTGTCAGGTGATGCGCGAAGCTCTGCAGCGCATCATCAACGCCCACCCAGTCCTCACCGGGACCACGGGCAACATCTCCACTCATAAGGCACTCCCTTCCTTGTCGGAAGGTCAGCATCCCGCTGCCGAGCAGCCCTGGGATTATGCCGAGGATCCCAGCCCGGGCACCCCTCTCACCAGGCCAAACGGAGCCTCTATCGGCATAACCCCGAGATCGGCATAACCCTTCTTATCCCGAGATCGGCCTAAGAAGGGCTATGTCACCAACATCCCCGCCGCCGTGATGCCGGCCGGCGAGGTCATCGCCAGCTACCACGACCTGTGGCACGTCGAGCAGTCGTTCCGGATGTCCAAGACCGACCTCGCCGCCCGGCCCATGTTCGCCCGCACCCGCGACGCGATCGAGGCCCACCTCACCATCGTGTTCACCGCGCTAGCAGTCTCACGCACCGTTCAGGACCGCACAGGGCTATCCCTGCGGCGAGTCCTGCGCACGCTCAAACCACTGCGCTCAGCCACCATCCAGATCAACGGCGTGATCACCACCATCCCACCCGCCCTCAGGCCCGAGGACACCGCGATCCTCAACGCGCTGGAACACCCCACCGCAACGCACTAAACGGAATGACCCAACTCAGGCCGAGCATTGACACGTATGTGGGGCACTCGGGGCGGGCCCCGGTCACCCAGGGAATGGCCCCATGATCAGCGTTCCCGAACAAGACCTCCATCTCGCT
>CAZECO010000257.1:0-3650 GCA_964510455.1 uncultured Actinomycetes bacterium | reverse complement strand
CCGTCCAGCGTGCCGTGCTCGCTGAGCGGGGTGTTCCACCGCATCGGCGTGATGCGTCCGCCGCTGGTGTCCGGCCGGTCGTCGGAGGCGAAATCGACCAACTGGTCCGCACCGTCGAAGTGCAGCTCAGCAGCCACCTTGTATGGCCCGTTGGTGAACACGACCCGTGCGCTGCGATCATCGAGCGCAGACCAGGCGAGCCGCTCGTCGGTCAGCGTCCCCGGCGCCATGGCACACATGTCGTTGAGGACGGTCACGGTCTCCGCGGTGGTGAGCGCCGGGCCCTGCTGGTTCACCAGGGCGATGGCTCGTGCCGCCTTGATCTCGAAGGTCGCAGCCTCCCGCCGGTAGATGTGCAGTCCGTGCAATGGCACGCCGAACATGCGTGCCCGCATGAAGAACATCCGGGCGGGCCGGCCGAAGAAGTTGTACTGCACCGACTCTGCCCGGATCGGATCCTGCCCCGGCTTCAACCGCATCGTTGCGCCCAACACAACCCGCTGGTTCTGGGGGCGCGGCCTGCCGAGCGCACCGCTGGCGCGGACATACCTGCGGACCGGGTCGGGCAGTCTGCGCAGGTCGGCCTCGGTCAGCGCCGGGCGCGGCTTGAGGGGCTGGGCTCGGTGCTCCTCGTGCACCGCGTTCTTGAAGCGGTCGGCGAAGCCGGTGGCGGGGGGCATCACGGCACCCCGGGGCCGCAGGTGGTGTCCACACGGCCAGTCTGCCGCGCGCTGCCCCGAGGTCGCAGGGCGATGCTGGGGCGGACCGGCCGCCTTCGCCTATCCCGCGGCGATCAGCAGCAGGCAGCCCACCGCGAACGCCGCGCCGAGCAGGCACCACAGGCGCAGCCGGATCCCGGCGGGCAGCACGGTTCCTCCCGCAGTCGGATCCCCGGCGAGGACCGCGTCCGAAGGCGCACACGGAACCCCTGCTGCGCGGTGCGCCCGGGCGTAGCCCGCGTCCATGACCAGCAGCAGCCCCACGATCGCGGCGCCCAGGAACAACAGGTAGGAAAGGATGAACAGCATGCTGGCCCCCCTGTAGACATGGCGACTCCCAGGATAGGCCGCCTCGATCGCCGCAGGACTACTGGGCGTGACGAAGGCGCCATCGACCCGTGCTGACGCTCAGCGAATCCGGTCCCCATGTGCACTGCCTGAGTTACTCCCCGTCACTGAGCAACGGATCGGCATGCGGCACGGCCCGATCCTGGCGGGTTCACCGACGCAAGGGCCCGCCGCAACTGCGTAGCCTGGGGCAACCGAGGCTGGAGGCGCCGTGGTGTCCCTGGACGAGCTGGCTGACCGGCTCGACGCGCTGCTGGACGACCTCGCGCGCGCCGAGCGGGTCCACGCGGCCGCGATCGCATCGGTGGTGCCCGAGCACCGGGCAGGCGCGGTCAACCTCGTCCACCATCTGACGCTGCGGCGCCACGACCTGCGGCAGATGCAGCGCAACCTGCAGGACGTCGGCGTGACATCGCTTGCGGCAGCGCAGGGGGATGTCCGGGCCCAACTGCGGGCGGCTCGCGAGGTGGTCGGGACTCTCGCGGGAGGGCGATGGCACCGGGACGTCGGCGACCTCGAGGCGGCGAACACCCGCGGCGACGAAGTGTCGCGCGTGAACGCACAGGCGACGCTGGGGCAGCTGCGCGACGGTCGTGCGACCCGCATCATGGTGACCCTGCCGCGGGAGGCGGCAGCCGATGCCGGGCTGGTGCGCGCCCTCGTCGACGCCGGGATGGACATCGCGCGGATCAACTGCGCGCGCGACGAGCCGGAGATCTGGGCCGCGATGGCCGGCAGGGTCCGGACCGCCGCGGCAGCCGCAGGACGGACGGTGCTGGTGGCCATGGACTGCCCGGGACCGAAGCTGCGCACCGGCGGAATCCAGAACGGCCCGGCCGTCGGCCGTGCGCGGGCGATGCGCGACGAGTCCGGGGAGGTCGTCGCGCCGGCTCGGATCTGGCTGACCGCAGTCGAGGCCGCGACGAAGCCGCCCGCGTCCGCCCTGCAAGTGCCGGTGGATGGATCGTGGTTGGCCGGGCGGGCCGTGGGGGATGTCATCGCGCTGCGCGACGCCCGCGGCCGCAAGCGGAAGTTCAGCATCGTGTCGGTCACGGCGGACGGCGCCCTGGCGGACTGCGAGCGCACCGCGTTCATCCCCGATGGCTGTCGGCTGAGGTGCGGGCAGGATGTCACGACGGTGCGCGGGATCCCGGCCCTCCCGCAGCGGTTGTCGCTGCACCCCGGAGACAACCTCGTGCTCACCGCAGATCCCGCACCGGTCGGTCTTCCTGCTCCGGGACGGGACGCGCGGATCGGGTGCACGTTGCCGCAGGCGCTCGCGGCGCTGCGTCCGGGAGACCGCGTGCTCTTCGACGACGGGGTGATCGAAGCCAGGGTGCACTCGGTGGCGCCGGACGAGGCCGTCCTGCGGATCGAGCGGACGAAACCGGGCGGCCAGCGGCTCGGGCCGGACAAGGGCATCAACCTGCCCGACACCCCGTTGCCCCTGCCTGCCCTGACCCAGCGGGACGAGGAGCTGCTGCCGTTCATCGCCGCGCACGCGGATCTGATGCTGGTCTCGTTCCTGCGGCGAGCGCAAGACGTGCGCGACGTGCTGTCGGCAGTGGATGCCGCAGGGGGCGGGGACCTTGGGCTGATCCTGAAGTGCGAGACCAAGGCGGGGTTCGAGCACCTGCCGTCGATGCTGCTGGAAGGGATGCGGCACCGGAGGTTGGCGGCGATGGTTGCCCGCGGAGACCTCGCCGTGGAGGTGGGCTTCGAGCGGATGAGTGAGGTGCCCGACCAGATCCTGGCGCTGTGCGAGGCCGGGCGCATCCCGACAATAGTGGGGACGCAGGTCCTGGAGTCGCTGGCCCGGACCGGTCAGGCGTCGCGCGCGGAGATCACCGACGCCGCGGCCGCCGAGCGGGCGGACTGTGTGCTGCTGAACAAGGGCCCGCACATCGTGCAGGCGATCCGCACGTTGGACGTGATCGTCGGACGCATGTCCCTGGTGCAGGACAAGGGCAGCAGATACTGGCGCCGGATCGAATCATGGGATGGGCAGCAGGGCGCCGAACTAGCGGCGCGGCTCGACCAGCCAAGCCTTCGGGCCGAGCTCCCTGGTGAGTGATCCGCGGGACCAAGGCCCGGGTGGCCGGCGCGGACATCCTCAGGGAGCCCGGATTCGTGGCCCTCGGCCCCGACGCACTCATCTGCGCAGATCGCGGACGTCTCGCCGTTACCCTGGGGCCGAAGGAGGGGCAGCAGTGCGGGCGACGGATGGCGTGCGGTGCGGCCACCACCGAGCTCTGACAGCCGTATCGACATGAGGCACCGCACCCGTGCTCGGCGGATCGCCCTGACCCTGGCGGCTGTGACGGTGTTGGGGATCGGTTCGATCAGCATGTTCTTCCTCATCGGCGGTCCCTTCGGATTCCTAAACGATCTCGCGAACGGCGCCATCGGCGTCCTGAGCGCGCTGCTCGCGGTGGCGCTGCTGCCATCAAGGGCTGCCCGCCTCGAGGAGCTGACAGCTGCTGCGGCGCTGGTCGGGGCACTCGTCATGCTCCTCGGCTCCGCGCTGATCGTCTTCGGCATCACCGGCTACTACCTCGCTGCATCGGTGTCGTCGCTCGGCGC
>CAZECO010000256.1:0-3668 GCA_964510455.1 uncultured Actinomycetes bacterium | reverse complement strand
GTTCCCGCACCATATCCGGACCGATCGGGGACGCCGCGCGCGGGTCGCCATTCGACTCGCCCGGGTGTGCGGGCGACTCAGGGTCCCGCAAGACTCGCGCCGTGCGGACATGCGAGCGTCAGCGGATCTCGGGATCTGGCGCGGAGTGGGGCCGCAAGCGACCCGGGCGCGAGTGTCGTCGCGCCGCCCGCAGCCGGCCTGCTGGGTGTCCGCCCGGCGTTGATCGCAGCGATCTGCCGCAGGCATGCGTGGGACGCTGCGATCAACGCCTGCGGAAGCGGCCGGCTGGGCACCGCGCGGGCACGGCGGCCGGATCCGCCGCCAACCCACTCCCCGCCGGATCCCGAAGCACCGCGTGAGGTGCGCCGCCGGTGTTGCTCAATCCCGATCGCGCGAAGCGCCGCGGCCGGCGGTGCGCGCACGCACGCTGAACCACCCGCCCGCCCGAGCGGGTCACCGGGAGTAGAACTCGACCACCAGGTGCTCGTCGCAGATCACCGGCACTTCGGAGCGCTCAGGCCACCGGAGCATGGTCACCTCGAGCGCGGAGTGCCGGGCATCGAGGTACGGCGGGACTTCACCAGCGTTGCCGCCGGCGGCCGCCAGTCGGAACGGCGCCTTGTCGCGGCTGCGCGCCAGGACCGCGACCTGGTCTCCCGGCCGGACCTGGTACGACGGTCGATCCACCCGCTGCCCGTTGACGGCGATGTGCCGATGCACGACGAACTGACGAGCCTGGTAGACGGTGCGCGCCAGGCCGCTGCGCAGCACGACTGCGTCCAGCCGGGTCTCCAGTTCGACCACCAGCGCCTCCCCCGTCTTTCCGGACCGGCTGCGCCGCGCGCGCTCGAACGCGCGGCGCAGCGCCGTCTCGCTGACGTCGTACTGGGCGCGCAGCCGCTGCTTCTCGAGCAGTCTCTTCCCGTACTCGGACAGGGGTTTGCGGCCCCGACCGTGCTGTCCCGGAGGGTAGGGGCGCTTCTCGAGGTACCGTGCGCACTTCGGCGTCAACGCGATGCCGAGCGCACGACTGTGCCGGGCCTTCGGCCGGGGCTGGTTCGCCACCCGTCCTCCAGTGGTTGGTTCCGCATCTGATTTAGGCAAGGCTAACCTAATGTTCGGCCACTCTGCACCCGGCCTCGTCGGAGTCTCGGCCGCGGATCCACGCACAGGTCGGCGGCGCCGGACGCGCAACGAGCGCTGGCCGGCTGGGCAGGTGGCCGTTGCGCCGGGCATGCCGGCGGCCATCGATGACGGGTCCGAGCGGATTGGCGATCCCCGCCCCTCCAGCAGACATCTGCAGCCGCTGGGGATCGCGCGGAGCGTTCCGCCCGTGATGGCGCCGCTGCGCCGGGGTCGTCCCGAGCGCCTCAGTCGGTCTGGGGCGCGACTGTTCCCCCGGTGAACCGGCGCCACGCGAATGCGATGGCGATCGCCGTCACCGGTGCGGTCACGAGCAGGCCGACGCCGCACAGGAGTGCGCCAGCCAGGTTCAGCAGGGCGCAGGCCAGCACCAGCGGCAGCAGTGTGCCGACCGTCTTCGTGGTGATCTCGTACGAGGTGCTCAGCGCACCCATCCCGTCGGGCCGGTCCTCCCGCGGGCCGGTGCGGTTGTCGACGATCGCGTAGCCGAAGAACTGCAACAGATACGCCGCGATGAACCCCGGGATGACGCACAGCAGGAACCCGAAGCCGACGACCACCGAGGTAACGAGCGACGCGATGATGAAGGGCAGCAGGTCCTTGGTGCTGAGCAGATCGGCCAGGATCGGCGGCCGGCCGTCCAGGATGGCGAGCGCGGCCCGGATCAGGCCGAGGCCGATCATCAGCCACACGAACAGCTGGACCAGATACCACGCGAACGCCAGGATCACACCGTCGGGCTGCAGGTAGACGAAGGCAGCCGTCACTGCGATGACCACGAGCATGATCACCACGAGAGGCCCGAAGTTGTCTTTGAACCCCCGCCACCCGTAGCCGAGCGCTTCGCCGACCGAGAAAGCTGCCGGCTGGGGTGCGGGAGCGTCGCTCACGGAGTCCTCGTTTCAGTTCGTACGTGAGACCAGGCTAGGGCGCCCCTGCAGCCCAGCAGCGCAACCTTGCGACCTGGGCGGGTCGGTGGGCCGCCCTGGAAAGCGGCCGCCACCAGGAGTGGCCTGTCGATGCGCCTGTCACGAGGCTGCGGTTCGTGGTTTCGTTCCAGTGGGTATCCGAATCCGGACGGAGGGCATCGACATGCGGGCAGCGATCTTCAACGGGCCCCGCGACATCACGGTCGGCGACCGGCCCGACCCGGTCGTCGCGGAGCCGACCGATGCGGTCGTCCGCGTCGTGCTGGCCTGCGTCTGTGGCTCGGACCTGTGGTATTACCGCGGCGAGGCCAAGCACCCGGGTGGATCGATCGGCCATGAGTTCATCGGCGTGGTCGAGGAACTCGGGAGCGATGTGGCGGGATTGGCCCGCGGCGACCTGGTGATCGCGCCGTTCATCTACAGCGACATGTCCTGCCCGCACTGCACGAACGGCTCGACGATCAGCTGCGTCGTCGGCGGCACGTTCGGCGACGGCACGATCGACGGCGGCCAGGGCGAGGCGGTGCGGGTCCCGCTCGCGGGCCCGACCCTGGTCAAGGTCCCCGGGACCGGTCATGACGACGCGGCCCTGAAGTCGCTGCTGACCCTCTCGGACGTGATGTCGACCGGTCATCACGCCGCCCTCAGCGCCGGGGTCAAGCCCGGCGACACGGTGGCCGTGGTCGGCGACGGCGCCGTGGGGCTCTGCGCCGTCCTGGCAGCCCACCGGCTCGGTGCGCAGCGGATCATCGCGTTGAGCCGCCACCCGCAGCGCCAACAACTGGCCCTCCGGTTCGGCGCCAGCGACATCGTGGCGTCCCGCGGGGCTGAGGCCGAGGAGGCGGTGCTGGCACTCACCGACGGGGTGGGAGCCGACGCCGCCTTGGAGTGCGTCGGGACGGAACAGGCCATCGCCACGGCGTTCGCGATCGCCCGCCCCGGCTCGATCGTCGGGGTCGTCGGCGTGCCGCACGGGCGGCTGCCGGTGGGCCGGTCGTTCTTCCGCAACGTCGGGTGGCGCGGCGGGCCAGCCCCCTCCCGCCGCTACATCCCCCAGCTGCTCGACGACGTGCTCGCCGGCACCATCGACCCGGGCCTGGTGCTCGACTTCGAGACCGGCCTCGACGGCACCCCGGAGGCGTACGCAGCGATGGATCAGCGCCGCGCCATCAAGTCGCTGATCCGCGTGGGGACGCCGTAGCAGCATCTCCTCGGCGTGGACCGGCGGACGCCTCGGAGCGCCCGAGACCGACCACCGCCCCCCCGCCGAACACGGCGATCCGCGACGGCATCACGAGCGCCCCGCGGTTAGGGCATGGCGAAAGGCCCGAGGGGATCGCCTCGTGGCCTTTCGAACGTCTTGGGTTTGTCAGCTGGCGACGACCGCAGCCTCTTGCTCGGCCAGGAACGCCTCGGCACCGGCCGCGACCGACTCCTCGACCATCTCCGGGGTCTCGGCGACCTCGACCTCGGCCTGCGCGGCGGAGCGGTTGCGATGACGGATCATCAGGGCCGTGCCGGTCCCGATCAGGGCAACTGCGGCGACACCGGCGGCGGAGACGATGGCGATGTTCTTGGTGGTCATGATCCTCCTTC
>CAZECO010000255.1:0-3733 GCA_964510455.1 uncultured Actinomycetes bacterium | reverse complement strand
GGCCGTCGGCGATCACCGGGATGCCCCGTCCCTGCGGGAGCCCAGGATTGCGGTTCCGGTCGAGCATGAGGATCGGGGAGCTGCCGCTGCGGATCACTTTGAGAAGCGCCTCGCCCGAGGAACCCGGACGCCTGTCCAGGTACTGCGCCATCCGCCAATCCACGAGCTCCTGTATGAGTCCGGCCAGCAGTTCGGAGTCTTCGGCCGTCACTCCGCCGACAACCTCAAATCGGTCGTCGCGCAGGCGGAAGCCGCCCCTGCCGATCAGGTGCTCCAACGGCCACTGCAACCACCATCTGCGCCACCCGTCGGCCGACACCGCCGCCGGGTCCGCGATCTCCTTGTTGGTCGCGTCGGCGACCAGGGCGGGGTCGCGCAGCACCAGGCGTCGCGAATCCTCAGCCAGCTCGTCCACGGATGCTCCGGCGGCCAGCCGCTGCGGCATGGCGAACGCCCGCAGTGCCACCATCTTGTAGGACTTGGTCATGCTCGTTGACGAGACGTCCGCCAGCAGCGCGTCGTACCTGGCGACCACACGCTCCTCCGCGTCCGCCAGCACGCCTGCGTCTCGCAGGAACGCGAGCCAGTGGCCCGGCGCCGCTGCGGGATTCAGCCCCATCGCGTACGCCTGGCCCGCCGTCGGACGCACCCCGCGCTCAGCAGTCCATTCGGCAACGAATGTTCGCAGCGCGTTGCCGCGGGCCCTCGACAGCATTGCCAGCAGCCCGTCGCGAGCCTCCACCCGGTAGTCCACGCTGCAGCCGTCTGGCAGGTCGAAGCCCGCCGGACCGAGCGCGTCTCGGAGCTGAGCGTCGCCCGCGGCCCGGCCCGAGCGCAGCCCCGCCAGCAGCCGGACCGGCAGCAGGAACGACCGGTGGTTGCCGATGAAGTCGATGACCGTCACGGAGTCCTTGCCCTGCGACAATCGCAGGCCGCGCCCCATCTGCTGCAGGAACAGCACCGACGAACTGGTCGGGCGGAGCATCAGCACCGTGTCGATGGCCGGGACGTCGACGCCCTCGTTGAACATGTCCACGCTGAACAGCACGTCCAGGGAACCTGCGGACAGCCGCGCCAGCGAGTCGTGCCGGGGCGCCGATGTCGGCCCCGCGTGCACCGAGACCGCGCGCAGCCCGGCGGCCCGGAACCGGCCGGCCATGAAGTCGGCGTGCCGCTGCGAGACGCAGAACGCCAGCGTCCGGCTCCCGCGCAGCCGCCGCCACTCCCGCAGCGCCGCGTCGGCCCGTTCCTCGGTGGTGACGGCATGCTCCAGGGCCGCCGGGTCGAACCGCGCGTTGCGCCACGGCAGGGGAGCGAAGTCCACCGGGTCGGGCACGCCGTGGTACCGGAACGGCGCCAGCAGCCCCCGCTCGATGCCCTGCACCAGGCCGCACTCGTAGACCAGGTTGTCCTCGCACAGCGCGAGCAGGTCGGCACCGTCGGCGCGGTCCGGAGTGGCGGTCAGGCCCAGCAGGAACGCCGGTTCGAAGTGGTCGACGATCCGCCGGTACGTCATGGCCGCGGCGTGGTGGAACTCGTCTACCACGACGTAGTCGAAATGCGTGCGGTCGATGCCGCCGATCCTGCGCGACAGCGATTGGACAGTGGCCAGCACGACGTCGGCGCCGGGCTCGTGCCGCTCGCCCATGATGTAGCCGACCGAGGCGTCGGGGCGGATCTTGCGGAACACGTCCCTGGTCTGGTCCAGGATCTCCTCGCGGTGCGCCAGGAACAGCACGCGCCGGAACCGCGGCCGTGTGGTGTCGAAGGCGGCCAGCCAGGTCTTGCCCAGGCCGGTGGCCATCGTGACCATCCCAGCCCGGAACCCATCGGCACGGGTCTCCTCCAGCGCCCGCAGCGCCTCGGCCTGCACCGGGGTCGGAGCGAACGGCTGCTCAGGCGGGCTGACGACCACTGCGTCACCGGCTGCGGGCCGCGGCGCCTCCTGGTAGCCGTCGATCAACGCTTGGTCGAGGCCCTGCGATTGCGGGGAAGACCACAGCAGCTCGAACGACTGCCGCATCGACTCAAGCCCCGCCGGGTCCCGCGTCTCCACCGACCACTCCACCCCGTCCACCAGCCCCGGCCGGCTCATGTTGGCGCTGCCGGTGAACGCAACCGCGTACCCGGTATCCGTCGAGCCGAGCAGGTACGACTTGGGGTGGAACGACCTGCCCGCGGTCCGAAACACCCGCACCTGGAAGCGGTCGGCGTACTCGGCGCACCGCGGCAGCAGCCGCTGCAGCGCAGCCTTCTCGGTGACACCGAGGTAGTCCGAGGTCAGCAGCCGCACCCGGCCGCCGGCGTCGAGGATCCGTTCCAGCTCCGGTTCGATCACATGCAGGCCGGACACCATGACGAACGAGACCAGCAGGTCCGCCCGGGTGACACCCTCCCGCTCGATCGTGTCGCCCAGCGCGGCGGCCAACGGCCGTTGCGGACCATCGTGCAGCACCGACAGCACCCGCTCCGTCGGCGAATCGGCCGTGAGGTAGTTGCCGCGGGCGGGGATCACGTGCCGCACCCCGCCGCGCGGATCCCCGACGTCCCCGTCGTAGCGGGGGATCAGGTGGATGTGGAGGTGGAAGACGGTCTGCCCGGCGGCGCGGCCGTTGTTGATGCCGATGTTGTAGCCCGAGGGCTGGTGCGTGCGATCGAGATCGGCGCGGACCTCGCCGATGAGCGCGTCGAGCGCGGACCGCTCGTGTTTGGTAGTCGTCCACCAGTCGGGGATGTGGCGGCGGGGGATGACGAGCGTGTGCCCCGGATTGACCGGGAATCCGTCCCGGATCGCGAAGGCGAGATCGTTGGCCGCGATCACGCGGTCGTCGGCGACAGCGCAAAAGATGCAGCTGTGGTCCGTCGCCATGCCGACCAGAGTGCCAGGGACGAGCCGGATCGGGGGCGGGGATTGCTTGCCAACGGGCTCAAGACATGCAACGCGGCAGTGCACGTCCGCTGGTAAGGGCCTACAGGAAGTCGACTTCCCCAGGCTGAGGCCAACGATCAGAGCGGGCGCGCTCACGGAGTGCCGCTGCGATGCGGCCGATGAAGGTTCGGTCCGGCGGGTAGGCCTTGGTGCTGATGAGGACGATGCCGGCGTGCGTGCGGCCTTGTGATGCCCACGATCGGCTGAGGGGGGCGAAGTCTTTGATGTTGGCAGTGACCAGAATCCGGCCATCGCGGGCGGCGATCTCGAGCACCTCCTGGACCGGCGTTCCGCGCAGGCTGGGCGAGTCGCTGATCGCCACCGCGTCGATGCCCTCGCCCCGCAACTGTTGGGCCAACCGGGGGGTGATCATCTCGTCGAGCAGGAGCCTGGCGCTCATACGTCGAGCAGGCGCCTGGTCTGGTCGAGGGAGTGCTGGAGCGCCGCATCGGCTTCGTCCGCAGCGGCCACCTGGGCGTCGACCTCCTCGGGGAAGGCCCCGTAATAGTCCAGGGCGACTCGGATCGCTGTCTTCGACAGTCCGGTGTGGTCGCAGACCAGGTCCAGGACTTCCTCGGGATCGAGCTCGGGTTCAGCTGCGCGGGTGTCGCGGACGAACCTGATGACCTCCCAGACGTCCGGCCCGGCGACGAGCACGGCCCGCCTTCCCGCCGCTCCCTCGCGGAAGAGCGTTCCCGGGTGCGCATCCATCCGCAGCCCCTCCTCCACGAGCAAGGCGGCCGCGCCCGAGCCGGTCAAGCCCGGGTGCCGCGCGGCGTACGCGGTCAGCCTGGCGAGCGTTTG
>CAZECO010000254.1:0-3734 GCA_964510455.1 uncultured Actinomycetes bacterium | reverse complement strand
GCGGCGTAGGCCGTTGCGGTCAGCACACCGACGACCCTGCCGCGCAGGCGCGACGGGGTCCTGGTCTGCATCACCACGTTCATCACAGGGTTGATCGGCCCGCTGGCCATACCGACGGCGAAGGCCAGCGGCAGCAGCAGCGGCAGCGGGGGGAGCAGTGCGATCGGGACGAACACCAGCGCGGTGGCCAGCAGGCTCCAGACGAAGATCGCCCGGGTGGTGAACCGCTGGGCCAGGCGGCCGTAGCTCAGGGCGCCGACGATGCCGCCGGCCGACATCGCCATGATCGCCAGGCCCAGGCTGCCCGGACTTCCCTGCTGCTGGAAGAAGTAGGGCAGCAGCACCCCCTCGACCGGAAGGTAGGCGGCCACCAGCGCCATGATCAGCAGCGCCATGGTGCGCAGCAGCCGGTTGTCCCAGATGAAGCGCAGACCCTCGGCGGTGCCGCTCCAGAACCCCTCGGGCCGCTCGTGCTCCGACGGCCGTGCCGCGCCCGGTATCTGGACGGCTGCGATGGCCAGGATCGATACGGCGAACATCGCGGCGGCCGCCCAGAATGTTCCGGCCGGCCCGACCCAGGCGATCAGCAGCCCGCCGAGCCCGGGTCCCAGCAGGAAGGCAGCGCCGAACGTGGCCTCGTGGTAGCCGTTCGCTTTTGGCAGCGCCAGCCGGGCATGCCGCGCTGCCTCGGGCAGCATCGCCTCGCGCGCCCCGAAGCCGGCCGGGTCGAACACCGCCCCGGCCACCGCCAGTACCACGACCAGGCCGTAGGACAGCCCGACGGTGGCGTCCAGCACCGGGATCAGGGCAACCGCGACGAGGCTGGCGACATCGCTGAAGATCGAGACCCGCTTGCGGCCGACGAAGTCCACCACCGTGCCTGACAGCAGCGCGGCAACCATCGTGGGAATGGCGGTGACAGCAGCCATGACACCGGCTGCGGTCGCCGACCCTGTCAGGTCGATGATCAGCCACGGCAGTGCGACGACGGCGACCCCGTTGGCGCTCCCGGACAGCAGTGTGGCGGTCTCGACGGCAAGGAAGGGCGCCCAGCGCTGAATCCTGCTCATGCGGCGGCCTGCAGTGGGATCAGTCGTGGGACGACTCCTCGCGCAACAGCCGCCGGAACGCCTCGAACGTGGTTGTGAGCCGCTCCGGCGCCGACCGCAGGTGGACGTCGAGCTCGACGGCGAGCTTCTCGATGAGGAAGACCTTCATCAGGATGCGGCTGGACTGCCGGCCCTCGACCAGCAGGTCCGCATCCATGCCCCGCAGGTATCCCTGGGTCAGGGCCGCCTGTAGCCACGATGAGGCGAAATGGGTTCCCTGGCGCAGCGCCAGCGCATCGAGTGAGTCGGCACGGACATTGAAGCGCTCCATATGTTGGGCGAGCGCCACACCGCCGGCGACATCGATGGACCGGCACAGGCCGGCGAGATCCCGCAAGGGAGATCGCTTGTCGCGCCGCTGGCTGATGAACCGCGTCGGCTGGCCCTCGAAACCGATGAAGACGACGTCCGGACCGGTGATCAGGATCTGGCCCAGATGCAGATCGCCATGGGTGCGCATCTTCAACCCGGCGATCTGCAGCGATTTGACCGGATCGAGCAGCTCCAGGACGGCGCTCTCGGCATCCAGCACCGTCGCCGCGTCCGCGGCCAGCTCGTCCTCCAGCGATCTGCGCGCCGTCCGCAGCGCGCGCAGGGAGTTGCGGACGCGGGACCGGGCGGCCTGGTACACCTGCCGCTGATAGTGCGGCGGGAAGTGCTCGGGAGCCAGCGCCGGATCGTCGAGATTGCTCGCCATGGCATGGTGGAGTTCCGACAACCGATCCCCGGTCCGGGTGGCGAGGGTGAGGAACGGGCCGAAGAGTTCGTGCGCGGCTTCCGGCGTGGCAGTCTCGTCGAATCCGCCGAGGGTCAACGCGGGTCGCAACTCGGAGATACGGCCGTCCTCGATGAGCCCGTAGAGGTCCTCCTGATATCCGCCGAACTTGTCCAGGACATACTCCCAGGCGTCGCGCTCATGGCTCACGAGCTGTTGCAGGACGCCCAAGGTCCGATGCTGCCGATTCGCGGTGCGCAGCTCGATCGAGCCGAACGTGCCCACCGCGTTCTCGAACGTGGTGTCGTCGGTGAGGAACCTGCCCATCTCCCATTCCGGATTCACACCGGGCTCCACCCGCCGGAAGATCTTCAGGAAGAACCGATCGCCGAACAGCATCGCGCTGTTGCGGACGGCCTCCTTGCTCGGTAGGGCCGGCAGATCAGCGACCGGATCGGCGAGCTCCTGCCGGCCGATCCTTCCCACCGCGCCCACGAGTTCGCCGTCCTCGAGCATGAGGTGACGCCGGCGCCGGATAACGTCGAGCAGCACATGTCCGAAGCCCGGCTCGGTGACGGCATCGACCAGCACCCCGGTCTGGCTCCCGTCGGCCTTCTTGACGATGAAGAGCGTGGCACGCGTGCGGTAGTCGTCGGTCGCCCGGGACATCGGATGGTAGGTCAGCGGCACCAGATACGTCTCCGGCTCGCCGTCGGTGTAGGAGAGCTCGACGAGCAGGATCTGCGCTGGCGGTCCGCCGTTGGGCCGCAGGGGCGCGGCACTGGTGATGCTCACTGAGTCGATCGGCCGCATCTTGGGGTTGAACCACGAGCGGCCGGCGAGGGCCTTGGGCAGCAGCTGGGCGAACCGCTCCCGGATCGCCCGGTGTGTGAAGATGTCCTGCCACGATCCCGGGACGTGGATCACCTGCGGCTCATCCGCGTCGCCGCGCTCTTGTTCGGCCTGCGGCTGCAGGCTCAGCCACAGGAACGAGTGGGGAGCCATCGTGAACTGGTAGGCAGCATCGCTGATGGCGGGGAACCTGCTGCCGCCGAAGACGTCCACGGGCGTGAGGTCCCGGTAGTCGCCGAGGTCCAGCTCGGCCGGCTGGGGGAACCGCGATAGGTTCGCGACGACCAGGATCCGCATGTCGGCGTTGCTGCGGACGAACGCGAGGATCTTGGGGTTGTCCGGCGACAGCATCGTGAGGTCCCCGGTGCCGAAGACCGGGTGGCGCTGCCGCTGCGCGATGAGACGACGCATCCAGACCAGCAGGCTGGACGGGTTGTTCTGCTGCGTCGCAACGTTGATCGACTCGTAGCGGTACTCGGGGTCGATGACGACCGGCAGGAACAGCTGCTGCGGATTGGACGCGGAGAAGCCGGCGTTGCGGTCGGCCGTCCACTGCATCGGTGTCCGTACCCCGTCCCGGTCGCCGAGGTAGATGTTGTCGCCCATCCCGATCTCGTCGCCGTAGTAGATGATCGGGGTTCCCGGCAGGCTCATCAGCAGGCCGTTGAGCAGCTCGATCTTGCTGCGGTTGTTCTTCTGCAGCGGTGCCAGCCGCCGGCGGATCCCCACGTTGATGCGGGCCCGCGGGTCGTCGGCGTAGGAGCGGTACATGTAGTCCCGCTCCTCATCGGTCACCATCTCCAGGGTCAGCTCGTCGTGGTTGCGCAGGAACATCGCCCACTGGGCGGTCGCCGGGATCGGCGGGGTCTGATGGATGATGTCGACCAGCGGATAGCGGTCCTCCATCTGCACCGACATGTACATCCGCGGCATCACCGGGAAGTTGAAGGCCATGTGGCACTCGTCCCCATCGCCGCCCCCGAAGTAGGCGCGGGTGTCCTCCGGCCACATGTTCGCCTCGGCGAGCAGCATCCGGTTGGGGAACTTGGCATCGACAT
>CAZECO010000253.1:0-3772 GCA_964510455.1 uncultured Actinomycetes bacterium | reverse complement strand
CCCCGGTCCCCCGCCGCCGTGCGGGATCGCGAAGGTCTTGTGGAGGTTGAGGTGGGCGACGTCGGCGCCGATGTCTGCCGGCCGGGTCAGCCCGACCTGGGCGTTGAGGTTGGCGCCGTCCATGTACACCTGGCCGCCGGCCTCGTGGACGATCGCGCAGGCCTCCTGCACGCCCTCCTCGTAGACGCCGTGCGTGGACGGGTAGGTGATCATCAGCGCGGCTAGGTGCTCCCCGGCCGCCTGCGCCTTCGCCCGTAGATCGGCCAGGTCGATGTCCCCGTCGGCGCTGGTCGCCACCACGACGACGCGCATGCCCATCATCTGGGCGCTGGCCGGGTTCGTGCCGTGCGCGGACTGCGGGATCAGGCAGACGTCGCGCTGCCCCTGCCCGACCGCCTCCTGGTAGCGGCGGATTGCCAGCAGGCCCGCGTACTCCCCCTGCGCGCCGGAGTTGGGCTGCAGGCTGATCGCCGGGAATCCGGTGATCTCGCGCAGGCAGGTCTGCAGGTCCGCCAGCATCCGCCGGTAGCCGCGGGTCTGCTCCTTCGGCGCGAACGGGTGCAGCTGCGCGAACGCCGGCCAGCTGACCGGCTCCATCGCCGCGGCCGGGTTCAGCTTCATCGTGCAGCTGCCCAGCGGGATCATGCTGTGGTCCAGCGCGAGGTCCTTGTCCTGCAGCGCCTTCAGGTAGCGCATCATCGCCGTCTCGCTGCGATGGGTGTTGAACACCGGGTGGGTCAGGATCGGCGTGGTGCGCCGCAGCGCCTCGGGGATCGTCGGCTCGGGCACCGCCGCCTCGGGCGGCTCGCCGGTGAGCACCTCGATCAGGGTCTCCAGATCCTCCAGCGTGGTCGCCTCGTGCAGGCTCACGCCGACCGTGCCGCCGGGGTCCGACCTGAGGTTGAGGTTGAGCCGCTGCGCATCCTTCTGCCGCTGTTCGCTCAGCTCGAAGGTGAGGGTGTCGAAGTAGGCGCCGTCGACGCCGAGCGCGCCGGCGAGGGCGGCCGTCAGCCGGTGCACCCGGTCGGCGATCCGGTGCAGCCCGTCGGGCCCGTGCCACACGGCGTACGCGGCAGCCATGTTCGCCAGCAGCACCTGGGCGGTGCAGATGTTGGACGTGGCCTTCTCCCGGCGGATGTGCTGCTCGCGGGTCTGCAGCGCCATCCGGTAGGCGACCCTTCCGGCGGCGTCGCGGGAGACGCCGATCAGCCGACCGGGCATGGAGCGCTTGTACTCGTCGCGGCAGGCCAGGAACGCGGCGTGCGGGCCGCCGAAGCCCATCGGCACGCCGAACCGCTGCGCGGAGCCGACCGCCACGTCCGCGCCGAACTCGCCCGGGGGCTTCAGCAGCACCAGCGCCAACGGGTCGGTGGCGACGGCGACCAGCGCGCCGCGCTCGTGCAGGCGGTCGACCAGTGGGCCGAGGTCGGTGATCGAACCGTCGCTCGCCGGGTACTGCAGCAGGGCGCCGAAGGCGTCGTGCTCGGCGGCCTGCTCGTCCGGGCCGGTGATGACGTCGAAGCCGTAGTACTTGGCGCGGGTGCGCACGACGTCGAGGGTGTGCGCGAACACCGAATCGCCCACGAAGAAGGCCTGGCTCTTGGCGGTCCGGTTCACCCGGTGCAGCATCGCCATCGCCTCGGCGGCCGCGGTGGCCTCGTCCAGCAGCGAGGCGCCGGCCAGCGGCAGCGCGGTCAGATCCATCACCATCTGCTGGAAGTTGAGCAGCATCTCCAGCCGGCCCTGCGCGATCTCGGGCTGGTAGGGCGTGTAGGCGGTGTACCAGCCGGGGTTCTCGAACATGTTCCGGGCGATCACGCTCGGGGTGATGGTCGGGTGGTAGCCCATCCCGATGTAGGACGTGGCCACGACGTTCTGGGCGGCCAGCTCGGTGAGGCGGGCCCGCGCCTGGGATGGCGAATAGGGGGCGATGCCCAGCGGCGCGTCCAGCCGGATCTGCGCCGGGACGATCTGCTCGGCCAGGTCGTCCAGGCTGGTCGCCCCCACCACGTCCAGCATGGCGGCGACTTCTGCTGCCGACGGCCCGATGTGGCGATCGGTGAACTCCTCGCGGCCGAAGTGCTCGTCCCAGCCCATCAGCTGCCCTCGGGGAGCAGACCCCGGTAGGCGGCGGCATCCAGCAGGCCGGCCAGGTCGTCCGGCGCCGCGACCCGCACCCGGACGAACCAGGCGGCGTACGGGTCGCCGTTGACCCGCTCGGGGCCGGTCTCCAGTTCGCCGTTGCTGGCCTCGACCACGCCGGTCACCGGGGAGTAGACGTCGGAGGCGGCCTTGACGGACTCGACCACGCCCAGCGGCTCGCCCGCGGTCAGCTCGGCCCCCGGCAGCGGCAGCTCGACGAACACGATGTCGCCCAGCTGCGCCTGCGCGAAGTCGGTGATGCCGACGCTGACCAGCCCGTCGCCCTCGTCGCGGATCCACTCGTGCGAGACCGTGTAGCGCAGGTCCTCGGGGATGCTGGTCATGCCCGTGCTCCTTCGGGGTAGGTGTAGCGGGGCTCGCCGTTGCGGACGAACGGCGGGCGGACGATGTCGGCCGGGACGGGCCGGTTGCGGATCTCCACGTCGACGGTGGTCGCGTCGGTGTCCGGAATCCGGGCGAGGGCGATGGATTTGCCCAAGGTGGGCGAAAACGTACCGCTGGTGATCAGCCCGTCGCCGGCAGGGGTGAGGACCTTCTGGTGCGACCGCATGACGCCGCGGCCGGTCAGTATGAGGCCGACGAAGCGGGTGTTCGGGCGCTGGCGTTCGAGGGCTGAGCGGCCGATGAAGTCGCGGTCGGGCGGGTCGAGGGCGACGGTCCAGGCCAGACCGCATTCCAGCGGGGTGATGGATTCGTCCATCTCGTTGCCGTACAGCGGCATGCCCGCCTCCAGGCGCAGGGTGTCGCGGGCGCCGAGGCCGGCCGGTTGGACGCCGGCGGAGAGGAGGGCCTGCCAGGCGTTCGTGGCTTGGTCGGCCGGGAGGATCAGCTCGACGCCGTCCTCGCCGGTGTAGCCGGTGCGGGCGGCGAAGGCCTCGCCATCCTGGCGGGAGGTGAAGGGCTTGAGGTCGGTGTCGATGCCCAGCGCGGCGGCGGCCTTCGCCCGGGCGCTGGGGCCCTGGACGGCGAGGATGGCCAGGTCGTCGCGGGGCGTGATCGTGGCGTCGTCTGGCGCGTGGGCGCGGATCCAGTCCAGGTCCTTGGCGGTCGTCGCGCTGTTGACCACGACCCGGAAGCCGTCGGCGGTCCGGTAGGCGATCACGTCGTCGAGCACGCCGCCGGTCTCGTTGCACATGACCGAGTACAGGGCCTTGCCCGGGGCCAGGCGGGCGACGTCGTTGGCCAGCAGGCTTCGCAGCAGGGGCTCCGCGCCGGGCCCCGCGATGTCCACCGCCCGCATATGGGACACGTCGAACATGCCCGCATCGGTGCGCACGGCATGGTGCTCGGCCACTTGCGACCCGTAGTGGACGGGCATATCCCACCCTGCGAAGTCCACCATCGTCGCGCCTGCCGCCAGGTGCGCCTCGTACAACGGCGTGCGTCGACCCATGCGCGGAATCCTAGCCAACGGGGGTTTGGCAGCCGAGAGGGCCGTCGGGAGTGTGCGCCATGAAGCAACCGCCTGCGGTCACGCTGAGGCGAGGCGATCGGCGAACTGAAGCGGAGTCTCGATGAGCAGATCAGGAGCGGGCGCAGCCCCCGTGATGAGGTGTGGACGGCTTCCCGGCGGGCCAGCGCAATCAGGTAGTCGTGGCGGGGTCCGTGA
>CAZECO010000252.1:0-3785 GCA_964510455.1 uncultured Actinomycetes bacterium | reverse complement strand
TGGCGGACCGCCTGCTCGCGGGCGCCGCGACGCAATCGGCGCTCGGGTCTCTCCACCCCGCAAGTTCTTGGATCCAACATCGACCGGTCCCTTCGACGCCCGCAACATGCTCAGGCTCCCCCTGCGAGCTGGGCGCACGGTTGACGAGCACGACCTGGTTGCCCCGGTAGGCCTGGCTCCTGGCGGCTCATGCCTATGACGACATCGATTCGCCGGGCCGGATGGCGGTCAAAGCGACCCGGTCACTATCCCGCAGTGAGCCGGCCGTCCACCTCCAGCCGCAACAACTGATCCAGCACGAGCCGTTCCAGGAACGCCAGGTCGTGACTGACCACCAACAGGCCGCCGCGGTAGGCGGCCAGCGCCTCCACCAGGCGGTCGACACTGGCGATGTCCAAGTCGTTCGTGGGCTCGTCCAGGATCAGCAGCTGCGGCGGAGGGTCGGCCAGCAGGAGGCCCGCCAGCGCCACTCGGAAGCGCTCGCCGCCCGAAAGGGACCCGATCCGCCGATCGACCATCGGGCCTCGGATGAGCAGCCGGGCCAGCCGGTTGCGCACCTGCCCGGGCGTCAGGTCCGGTGCGCTGGCCCGCACGATCTCGAGCACCGTGGCTTCATCATCGAGCTCGATCCGTTGCGGCAGGTAGCCCACCCGCACCCTGAGGTGCGGCAGCAGGTCCCGCAGCAGCGTCGTCTTGCCAACGCCGTTCGCCCCAGTCAGCGCCACCCGCTGCGGGCCGGCGATGGGCACGTTGCGGCCGTCGCTGCTCGGCAGTTCCGCCAGGCGGCGACCCTGCGGCACGCGCGGGTCTGGCAGGTCGACGCGGATGAGGTCGTCGTCCCGAACCGCCGCCTCGGCCTGCTGGACCGCCTCGCGCGCCGCCACCACCTTGGCGTCCGCCTTGCCCCGCCGGGAACCCTGAGACTTCTCCGCCGAGTTGCGGCGGTCGTTGATCGCAGCGGTCACGAACTTGCGGTCGACCTTGTCCTTGCGGCCTTGCCGCTCGCTGTGCGCGATCCGCTCCTCTGCCTTGATCCGTTCCCGCCGCTCCCGCTTCAGCGTCTGTTCCGCCGCCCGCAGAGCCTGCCGGGCCGCCTGCTGCTCGCCCGCGACTCTGGCGCGGTACAGGCTGTACGGTCCGCCGAACGTGGTCAGGCTGCCGTCGCGCAGCTCGATGGTGGCGTCCATCAGCTCCAGCAGCGCCAGATCGTGGCTGACCACGATCAGCGTGCCGCGCCACCTGCGCACCAGCTCGTACAGCCGCTCGCGGGCATCGATGTCGAGGTTGTTCGTGGGCTCGTCGAGCAGGGCGATGTCGGCGCGGCGCACCTGCACCCCGGTGAGGGCGGCGAGCATCGCCTCGCCCCCCGACAGCCTCGCGGCGGGACGGTCGAGGGCGGACGGCAGCCCCAGCGCCGTCAGCGCCGCCGCCGCGCGCTCGTCGACGTCCCAGTCGACTCCCACAACGTCGAAGTGGGCCGGGTCGGTCGACCCTTGTCCGATCGCTCGAATTGCGGCCCGGACCGGCGTGATTCCCATCAGATCTGCGACGGTGGCGCTCGGATGGGCGCTGATGCGCTGCGGGAGATGGTCGACGGTTCCCGCGACTGTGATGGTTCCCCCGGTCGGCGTCAGGCCGCCGCAGATCAGTCGCAGCAGCGTGGTCTTGCCGCAACCGTTGGCACCGACAAGTCCGGTGCGGCCGCGGCCCACGGCACCGCTGACATGATCGAGGACGGCTTGACCGTCCGGCCAGGCGAAGGACACGTCCCGCAGGACGACAGAGGAGTGGTGTGACATGAGGGGCTCCGGGGGTCGGCGTTGCGCCGCGCCCCGGGAGGGCGTCAGCGCGGGAGGGTGGGTGAACCGCTCGCCAAGCCCGTCATCACTGATCCTTGTCGCTGGTCCCCTGACACGCGCGGAAGAGCCCGCGAGGACTGGTCCATTCTGCTCGGCTGCGGGGTGCCTCGGCAAGCCTGGGGCATCCGCGCACCGTCGCGCCAGGGGCCACGAGCCGCCCGCACCCCCTCACCCCGCCTCGTACGTCCCCGTCTTCAACTGCGTGCTGATCTGCTCGGCGTCCAGGATGTTCAGTGCCGCCGCCAGCGCCGCTGAGCTGTACGCGCCGGTATCTCGGGCGCGCAGCAGTTCGGCACGCTGTGCAGCGGTGATCCGCAGGCGCAGCTCCAGGGTCTCGGCGCGCAGCGTGGCCGTGCCGTCCTCCAACGCCTCGACCGTCAGGTGCTCGGCACCCCTGCGTGCCCGAACCACCACCCGGTCATCGAAGGGCCGGCCGTCGGCCCGCCTCAGGCCCGGGTCGTTCAGCATCTGCAGCGCCGCTCGCGCCATCTGGTCGAGCAGTTGGATCCGTTCTGCCTCCTGCTCACCCCCGCCTTCCGATCGCAAGCCCAGCCGGCGCACCACGAGCGACAGCGTGCCGCCCTGCACCAGCAGGGACAGTGCGGCCGCGAAGAAGGCGATCAGTACCAGCAGCGACCGGTGCGGCTGATCTGCCGGCAGTGTCTGGGCGGCCGCGACGGTGACCGCCCCGCGCATTCCCGCCCAAACCAGCAGCACCCCTTCGCGGGTTCCCAACGGCCAGCGCTGGAAGTAGTCCACATCGGCGAGCCGCCGCCTGACGCGCCGCGCCCAGCCCTCCCTCGCCCGCTGCGCCCGCGGCGAGTTCTCCCAACCCGGCGGCGCGTTCTCCAGCAGCCGCTTCTGGCGCAGCTTCTCGTCGTGGAGGCGCGCCATCGCCTCCGCGGGGTCCATCGCGCGCCGCCCGAGGCCGCGCACCAGCACGGCGACGTACCCCGTCCGCACCAGGAGGGTCAGCACCACCGCCACTGCCCCCAGCCAGACGGCCAGCAGCGCCGAGCCGTGCTCGCCGCGCACGTCGGCGATCAGGGCGTGGAGCTCCAGGCCCATGAGCAGGAAGACCAGGCCTTCCAGCATCATGCCGATCGTGGCCCAGATGGTCGTCTCGTACATCCGGTCCTCTGCCCGCAGGTAGCGGGCGGCCCCGACCCCGGTCACCAGTCCGGCGGTGACGGCCGCCACCAGCCCCGACGCCCCCAGCGCCTCTGCGGGGCCCGCGGCCAGCAACGGCGCCGCCAGGGACAGCGCTGTGCTGGCGGTCGCGTTTCGTACCGCGCGCCGCGCCCGCAGGTTCGCGATCCCGACCGCCAGCCCGATCACGACGGCGATCGCGACGGCCTGGACGAACTCCCCGGCGATGGCCCACAGGGAGACCGTGGCGGCTGTCGCGGCGATCGCGGAGCGCAGCAGCACCAGAGCCGACGCGTCGTTCAGCAGGCTCTCGCCCTCCAGCACCGTCACGACCCGCGGCGGGACTCCCAGGCGCTTGACGATCGACGTCGCGACGGCGTCGGTCGGGCTGATCACAGCACCTAGGGCGAATGCGGCCGCCAGCCCCAGCCCTGCGATCGCCCAGCTGAAGAACAGCCCCAGGATGCCGGCGGTGATGACGACCAGGACCACCGACAGCCCGCCGATCGCGGTGAAGTCGCGCCGGAATTCCATCGCGGGCAGCGACACCGCCGCCGAGTACAGCAGCAGCGGCAGGACCCCGTCCAGGATCAGCTCCGGATCGACATGGACGTCGGGTACCGCCGGGACGTAGCTGACCAGGACGCCCGCAGCGACCAGGAGCAACGGCGAGGCGACACCCACCCGGTTCGAGACCGCGTTCACGGCCACGATCGCGATGACGGCCAACGCGGCGATCAGTCCAACGGCCGGGTCCATGACGGAAGCCAACCATGC
>CAZECO010000251.1:0-3796 GCA_964510455.1 uncultured Actinomycetes bacterium | reverse complement strand
GCCGAGCCGACCTGGCGGTTGTTGGTGGGGTCGAACCCCTCCCACGCCCCGTCCCAGGTCTCGATCCAGGCGTGGGACTCCCCCATCACCGGTTGCCCGACGGCTTCGTCCTCGATGTGCAGATAGCCCGACACGTACCGGGAGGGGATGCCCAGGGAACGCAGCAGCGACAGGGCGGCGTGCGTGAAGTCCTGGCAGACGCCCTGCTTGGCGGCCCACGCCTCATGCGCAGTCGTGGACACGGTGGTCACGCCGGGCGTGTAGCGCATCCGGCCATGCACCTCGGCAACTGCTGCCCGGATCGCGTCGGCCGGGCGGGGCATCCTGCGCAGCTCCTCCACCAGGGCTGCCCGGTCCGGATCGGCAGCCGCATCATCGACGTAGGAGGTCTGCTCCAGGAACTCGCACCAGCGGTCGGCGACCGCGGGGGCCCGCAGCTCCTCCCACCGCAGCCCCGGGGCCTCCGGGTGGCCCCCCGGCGTATCGACCACCGACGTAGCGGTCACCATCATCGACCGGTGCGACTGATGCAGGTCGAAGGCCTCCACGACCGCGCCCCAGTAGTCCCGATAGGCCTGGACCACGCCGCGCGGCTCGAGGTGCAGCTCGTGGCGGATGAGCACCTGGCGATCGAGGTCCAGCGGGGTCAGCCGCGCCTCGTTGAACGAGGCGAACACGTCGTTGAGGTACTGGTACCGGCTCCCGTGGACGATGCGCAGCCGGCGGCCTCCGAATCCCTGCATCAGTGGCTCCAGACGATCGTTCCGGCCTGATTGAAGAAGTTCACGGCAGCCGCCTCGCTGGCTCGCGCGGCGGCGTCCTGCGCAGTGGCTGCGAGGTCGTCGACGTCCTCCGCGCTGGGGGTGACGATGTACTCCAGCCGGCTGCGGACCATGCCGCACTCCCGCAGCAGTTCGCCGCTGTCCTGCGCCCCCTGCTCCGCGAGTCCTCGGACAGCCGCTTCCGCCGCCCGCGAACTCATCAGCAGGGATCTGGGGAAGGCGTTGTCCAGGACCAGGAATCGGCGCACCGGGTCGCCGGACAAGGGGTGCTTCGTACGCAGGAAGCCGTTCAAACCACCGGCTGCGCGGAGCGTCGCGACCGGGCCGCTCTCGGGCCACAGCTGATCGTGCCGGACCGCCAGCAGGCGGGCCGTCATGTCCATCCGTTCCAGAGCCCGTCCCAGCGCCAGGAACAGGTAGCCCTCGTCGCGCGACATCGTCCATTCCATGACGCCGTGCGCGACCAGCAACCGCTCGACGACCCGGTGCAGTCCCACCCCGGGGCTCGAGGCGAACAGCAGACCGCGCGACAGCGAGATGTGCGCCGAATTGAGGGCCTCGAACACGTCCACCGACAACTGGTCGCGCACCGCCCTGGCGTTCTCCCGCGCGGCGGCCACGGAGCCGCGGACCGTGGAGGGATCGGTCGCCTGACCGATGACCGTGCTGACCAGGCCTCCGGCATCGCTGACCGTCGGCGCGTGGATCGACAGCGCGTCGAGCAGGGCCGCGGAGCCGATGTCCTCGCTGACGCTGCGGTCCTCGATCAGCAGATGGTGGTGTTCGGACAGCAGGCGGGCCGTGGCCTCTGCCCGCTCCAGGTAGCGCCCGATCCAGAAGAACGACTCGGCGATCCGGCTCAGCATGGCAGCCCGCCCGCGCCGGGTCCGGTCTGCTGCTGCTGGCCCTCCTGCTGCCGCTGCCGCTCGTTGTGCATGATCGGGGCCCGGGCGCGCGGCATCCCCCGGCCGGGCGGGCGCCGGACCCTGCGAACCGGCCGGGACGCGGTGCGGCGCTCATCGGGTTCGCCGTCCTCCAGCACCCAGGTGTCCTTCGATCCGCCGCCCTGGCTGGAGTTGACCACCAGGCTCCCCTTGGGCAGCGCGACGCGCGTCAGACCGCCCGGCAGGACGTAGATGTCCTCGCCCATGTTGACGGCGAACGGCCGCAGATCGACGTGGCGCGACTCCAGCGTGCCGTCCTCCATCGCCGTCGGGTAGGTGGAGAAGGTCACCACGGGCTGGGCGATCCAGCCCCGCGGATCCTCGCGCACCTTGGCGCTGACCGCCGCGATCTCCTTGTCGGTGGCCTTGGTGCCGATCACCAGGCCGTAGCCGCCGGAGGCGTCGGAGGGCTTGAGCACCATGCGGTGGGCGTTGGCGAGCACGTAGGCGCGCTGATCGGGGTCCTGCAGGTCGTAGGTGTCCACATTGGGCAGGATCGGGGACTCGTTGAGGTAATAGGCGATGAGATCGGGCACGTAGGGGTAGATGGCCTTGTCATCGGCCACCCCGTTGCCGACCGCGTTGGAGATCGTCACGTTGCCGGCGCGCGCGGCGTTCAGGATGCCCGGCACACCGACGACCGAGTCGAACCGGAAGTGCAGCGGATCGAGGAAGTCGTCGTCGATGCGCCGGTAGATGACATGGACCCGCTCCGGACCCGAGGTGGTGCGCATCCAGACGAAGCCGTCGCGGCAGTACAGGTCGCGCCCCTCGACGAGTTCGCACCCCATGCGGCGGGCCAGGAACGCGTGCTCGTAGTGGGCCGCGTTGAACACGCCCGGGGTGAGCACGACGACCGTGGGGTCGTCCACCCCCTTCGGCGCCGCGGCCAGCAGGGCGTCGAGCAGCCGCTCGGGGTACTCCTCGATGGACCGCACGGTGTGCCCGGCGAACACCTCTGGGAACACGTGCGCCTGGGCGCGGCGGTTCTCCAGCACATACGACACCCCCGACGGGTTGCGGAGGTTGTCCTCGAGCACGCGGAACTGGCCGGCCTCGTCGCGGATCAGGTCGATGCCCGCGACGTGGATGCGCACGCCGTTGGGCGGGTCGAATCCGTTCGCCGCCCGGTGGAAATGACGGGAGGTGAGGATGAGTTTGCGCGGGATGATGCCGTCGGCAAGCACTTCGGCCGGCCCGTACAGGTCGGCGAGGAACGCCTCCAGCGCCCTGATCCGCTGCACCACGCCGGATTCGATGACCTGCCACTGAGCAGCGGTGAGGATGCGCGGGATGAGGTCCATCGGCAGGGGCCGCTCCCGGCCGGACAGGGTGAACGTGATGCCCTGCTGATCGAGGTAGGCGTCCCGCAGTCGCGCCCGCTCTTCGAGCCCCTCCGAGCCGAGCCGGGTGATGGCCTTGGCGAGGGTCCGATGCGATGCGCGCGCCTTGCCGTCATCTTCGGTCATCTCGTCGAAGGGCTTCACCGCGGAGGTGGCGAAGGCAGGGTCGGATGCCATCTCCAGGACCACCTCCTCCGACGCCGTCAGCCTAGCCAGGCCATCATCCGACGCCCGCGCCCGTCGTGCGGCATCGCCCGGCACGGAGACGCTATCCGCATGTCGGCTGGGAACACTCACGTTCCCAGAGGTATCTGCACCACATTTCGCGCTGGGCTCACCACTGTTACGAACATGTGGCGGATCGGTCGGGCATCACTTCCGGTACCACTGCGGCGGTCCCCCGATGAAGCCAGCCAGCGCGGCGCCCAAGGCGGCGCCCAGGGCCGTCGAGAACCCGTCGACGAACGGCAGGAAGAACAGCAGGGATCCGATGACGAACCCCGCCGCGCCGCCGCCGACCGCAGCCAGGGCGACCCAACTGCCGCGGGAGCGGCCCTCCGTGCTCTCGGCAGTCTCGGCGACCTCCTTGCCCGGCGCGATGGCGGGGGGCTTGGCCTTGCCCTCGAGGGCCTCCACCTCGCGCAGCAAGCGCTCGATATCGTCGTCGTTGGCCATATCTCCACTGTGGCGGGCGGCCGCCGGTGATGTCTAGGCGGGGTCGGGGCTC
>CAZECO010000250.1:0-3822 GCA_964510455.1 uncultured Actinomycetes bacterium | reverse complement strand
CTCCCACGGCCACGGCCACAGCCACCACGGCCACAGCCACTGATCGTCCGCCGCAGGGGGGCTCGGCAGCGCGACCGGGCCCCCTTGCGGCTGCCCGCGGTCGATGGGGTTCAGGCCGCCGAGCTGCTGCGGCGGCTCTCCCGGTAGATCGCCGCTCGCTCCTCCTCGGTGAGGCCTCCCCACACGCCGTACGGCTCGCGCACACGCAGGGCGTGCTCGCGGCATTGCATCATCACCGGGCAGGAGGTGCAGATCGCGATCGCCCGCTGCTCGCGCCTCGCCCGTGCGCTGCCGCGCTGGCCGTCGGGGTGGAAGAAGACATCCTCGTCCATGCCACGGCAGGCGGCCTCCAGCTGCCAGTCCCAGAAGTCCGCGTTCGGGCCGGGGAGCCGCGCTAGGTTCGGCATGGTCCCTCCTCGTTGGACATCCACTCTACAAACTTGTTCATAAGTTATGCAAGAGGTCACATCCGGCAATCTGTGAACAAGTTGTTCCGGGACGGTCGAACGGGCGCCGGAGCCGGCGCGGGAATGCGCGGTGTGCCGATCTGCTCCACAATCGGGGTGGAATCGCGCATTCGCTTTGGCAGCGTGGGGGCGAAGGGAGGTGACGATGGTCGGCCGTTCGTCGGTTGTGGATGAGCAGGTTGGCTACACGGTTTCCGCGGTAGCGCGCAGGCTCGGTGTGGCGGCGGGAACGCTACGCACCTGGGACCGCAGGTACGGCGTCTCCCCGAGTCTGAGAACCGTGGGGGCGCATCGGCGCTACACCGCTGAGGACGTCGCGATGCTCGAGCGGATGCAATCGTTCATGGTGTCGGGGATGCCGTGCGCGGACGCGGCCAGGGCGGCGCGGTCGAACGGGGCCGGACCGGCCGCCAAGCGATCGTTGGAGGCCACGTCGCCGCTGGCGCCCCGGGCCGGTTCGCCGCCGGAGCCTGCGCCCCCATCAGCCGGGGCGCTGCAGGCCCGGACCCCGGCGTCGCTGCTGTCGCCTGTCCCGGGGCCGCTCGACCGGGGCTCCGACGACCGGAACGGGGAGCCGGGCGGTGCGGGCAAACCCAAGGGGCTGCTGCAGCAGCGGGGCCTGATGAGGGCGGCCATGGCTCTGGACCCTGCCGCCGCCAGCGACATCATCGGCAGGAGCATCGAGCGCAACGGCGTTGCGTGGACCTGGGGGGAGGTGGTCGCACCGGTCCTGCGAGCCATCGGCGTGAAGCACGCCACCGGCCGCGAGCGGGACAGCCGCATCGATATCGAGCACCATCTGTCGCACGTCATCATCCGTGAGCTGATCGGCCGCACCGAGTTCCGCGATCCGGTGAACCGCCGTCCGGTCCTGTTGGCAGCCGCGCCCGACGAGGAGCACACCCTCCCGCTGTTCGCCCTCGCTGCGGCGCTCGCCGAGCGCAGCATTGCCACCCGGATGCTGGGGGGTCGCACACCGGACGAGGCACTGGCCGCGGCAGTCCGTCGTACCGGACCCCTGGCCGTGTTCATCTGGGCGCACGCCGTCCCGTCGACGGATCTGGCCGCGGCAGTGCCCGCGACCCGGCCGATGACTGCGGTGGTCGTGGGCGGTCCCGGGTGGAGCGGGACGGATCTGCCCGATTGCGCCGCCTACCCGCAGGACCTGGTCGAGGCGGTGACCATCCTCACCGCAGTCGCCCGTGCCACACGGGTGTGATCGTGTCGCAGCAGGTCGAACTCGCGTGCCGATCGTCTGACAACGGGGCGTTCGACACCTGCGTCGCACGGTGCCGGGAACTCGCCCCTGACCGCGTGGAGTACGCCGTCAGCAGGTCCCTGTTGGCCAGTGTCTACCGGCAGGTCGGACGGCACGATCTCGCGCAGCCGTTCGACGAGCAGGGGATCCGGCCGCAGGTGCCCGATGCCCTGGGCCAGGTGATGTGCCGCTGCGGACTGGCCGCCGACCGGGTGGGTGTCGGGGATCTGGCGGGGGCGCGCTCGGCGCTTCGCCGCGCGGAGTCGGCGATGGCCGAGCTGGGTGCCTCGCACTGGGCGACCCGCTGGTTCGACCCGTGGATCACGCATGCCTGGATCGGCGCGGAGATCTGCCTGCTGGCGGACGAGCCCGATCGGGCGGCCGCCGTCCTGCGGCCGTTCGTGCAGATCAAACCCCGCCAGGTCCGCAACACCCGGTGGCCGTTCGAGCGGGCCAAGACCCTGCTGTTCCTCGGTGTCTCGCAGCGATGCGCCGGACAGCGCGCGGAGGCAACGGCCAGCCTGGAGCTGAGCGCCCGGATCGCTGCGCACGCTCAACTCGCACCGCTGCTGGTCCCCGCGGTGGAGCAGCTGGCAGTCCTGGATCCCGCAAGGGCCCAGCAGTGGACCGCCCCCGTCGAACGGGCCCGCTCGCATCTGCAGCGGCACACCCCGCCCGGGCTCTGACGGCGGGCGGGTGGATCTCGAGCCGGCAGTGGTCAACCCGCGGGGCCCGCGCAGGGTTGCGGACCCCTTTCCCCTCACCCCGAGGGGAAAGGGGTCGCATCCCCGCCCGATCGGCGCAATCCTGGCACCAAGGGCACGTAGGGAGGGACGGGACCCATGACCACGGTGGTGATCTGCGACCCCCCTTCGCCGCTTCGGGGTCTGCTCGCGGAACGGGTCGGGGAGGTTCCGGGGGTGGCGGTGGTTGAAACCGTCGACGACGCCGACACCTTGTCGGTGCGGTTGCAGGAGGGGACCGCGGATCTCGTGCTCCTGGCATCGAGACTCGGCGGTGCGCGTGCCTCGGCGACGATCCGCCGGATCCGCCGCAACGCCCCCGGTATCCGCATCCTGTTGCTGACGATGGGCACCGACCCCGACGAGGTGATCTCCGGGATGGCCGCCGGGGCCGCCGGCTACCTGGCCCGCGACGCGGCCGTCCCCGAGGTGGCTGCCGCGCTGGCGCTGCTTCCGGAACAGGGCTCCGGCGGCGACCGGGCGATGCCGGAGGAACGGCGTGAGGGCGGCAGCGGCGCTCCCGGCGAGGTGGTGCCCGCGGCCCGCCGGACAGCGGACGTGGAGCTGACCGACCGCGAGCTGCAGGTGCTGCAGGGGATGAGCCGGGGGCGCAGCAACAGCCAGATCGGGGAGGATCTGTTCCTGTCCGAGGACACCATCAAGACGCATGCACGGCGCCTGTTCCGGAAGCTGGACGTCAACGACCGGGCGCACGCCGTGGCGGAGGGCTTCCGGCGGGGGATGCTGGCGTAGCGGCCGCGGCTTCGGGTCCAGCGCCGTATCCGGGACGCGCCTGGCGCTCCATGCCCACTCGTCAAGTCCGTGTGGCGCTGTGCCGTCGCGGGCTTCGCCAAACCCTGCGCCGGTTCGGCCATGTCCGGCCGCACTTGGAATCTGGCGGGTCCCGGCCGCGCAGTTCGGGCGCGCGGGGCTGGCGCGCACCCGCCGCGGGTCGGGTGTCGGTCGCACCGGTCGCAGGTTGCAGCGGTGCTCGCGGCGCGGAGTCCCGCTGTGCATCGGCGGGGAGAAGGCACCCGCTGGCTGTTGGCGCCCGTTGCGTGGGCGGATCGCCGGCGACAGACGCAGGCAACCCACGCAGACGGGTGCAAGGCCCCGCAACGGCTGCAAGAACCAGCGACGGAAGGGCCGAAACTGCCCCCGCAACGGGTGCATACGCACCCCTGCGACATCCGAATCCGGCCCGCCGGGGCGTGCGCCTCTGGCGACGCGGCGGGAGCCGAGGATCCGGCATGCCTTCGGCCAGCGCCTCCCAGCCGTTTCCGCCCAGCCGCAGCCGCAGGGCCCCTGCCGTACCCTGGGAACCACTGCCGGATCACGCTGGAGAGGCCATGCC
>CAZECO010000249.1:0-3874 GCA_964510455.1 uncultured Actinomycetes bacterium | reverse complement strand
GATGACGGCCTCGGTGCGCGCCAGCAGGCCGATCGCCGCGGCGGTGGCGCCGTCCCGAATCCCGTAGCCGGGCCCTCGGAAGAACCCTTCGATCCGGGCGCCTGGCTCACGCCGGGGGCGCCCAGCGGACTGGAACAGCCGACCGGCGCGATGACCGGGCGGCGGCCGTCCGCGGCGGCCTTCGCCCCGCAGCAAATCCGACAGCACCCTGCAGCGCCGACCACGAAACCTCGCCGCGGAAGTCCACCCGGGCGCCCAGCAGCCGGTCCAGCACGAGGTTCCCAGTGGGCCGTCCAGGGAGTGGCCGGACAGGATCAGGTGGAGTCCATGCCCAGGATCGCGGCACCGGCCGCCCCTGCGCGTGCGGCGTTCGACTGTCCGGCACCTGTGGTGATCAGCAGGTCCGCGCCGTCGCGCACCGCGCCGCCGAGCACGAGGTCGAACGTGCGGACTCTGTTCCCGGCCAGCGCCACCCCTCCGATGTCGTCGCGCTTGATCCAGACCTCGCGACCGACCGCCGCGCTGAGGAGGGGGCAGCCGGCGCAGCGGCTTCGGAGGGTCGATGAGACCGGCGAGGGGGAGTTGGGCGGCCGGATGCACCCCGCCATTGTCCGCCGTGCGTCGGCGCATCCCAGGCATATGGAATCCTGGGATCCGTGACTACTCAACCGACCGTCCGCGGCGCCAAGAAGCAACCGAACCAGGCGGCTCAGGCGAGTCTGCCGCTGCGGCACCCCCAAGAGATGACGCTGTACACGATCCTGGTCGTGCTGAACGTCGCAATTGTGCTGTTCCTGCTGCAGCTGGTCGTCTCGCCCTGGCTGTACTCCGGCTGGCTGTTCCGCGACGAGGTGGAGGATATCGCCGCGGTGGTGAGCGGCCTCCTGCTGATGATCGTCCCCAGCTTCGTGATCGTCCGTCAGATCCAACGGGCATCGATCGCGGGCACCGCGGTGCTGCTGTCGCAGTCGCAGTTCCCGGACCTGCGCGCATCGGCGACGGATTTCGCGAACCGGCTCGGGGTGGCCAGTCCGCCCTCGGTCTTCCTGGCGAACGGGAACGGGACGCTGAACGCGTTCGCCGCGCAGTCGGGTACGAACAACAACTACGTGGTGCTGTCCAACGAGTTGTTCGCCAACCTCGAGCGGAACAACCGCGAGGGGCTGCGCTTCATCCTCGGGCACGAGATGGCGCACATCCGGCTGCACCATGTCGCCCTGTGGTACCAGTTGTCGATCTGCTTCTCGCAGCTGATCCCGATCCTCGGCCCGACCCTGTCCCGGCTGCGCGAGTACTCCTGCGACCGCAACGGCGCCGCGCTAGAGCCCAAGGGGGAGAAGGGCCTGGTCCTCCTGGCTGCCGGACGCTACGCGCACGACAGCGTCACCGTCCCGGAACTGGTCGAACAGGGCAAGGAGCTGGGCGGGTTCTGGGTCGAGCTCGCGCAGCTGCAGCGGTCCCATCCGTGGACGGTGCGCCGGTTGTGGCGGCTGCATCAGCTCGGCCTCTTCGGCCAGGGAGGCGCCAAGCGGTAGCCGGTCTCGTCGGCCGCTCGGGGTTTGCCGGGCCGGAAGTGTTCGGCGGTGCTTTTCGGTATCTGTCGGCCCGCAGTTCGGCTCGGCCGCGGCCGGGCGGATCGTGGGACCGGCGCGGCGGTGCCGGAATCGGGTCAGCGGTAGATGCACTGTTGCGAGGCTTTGCACCCGCCGCGTGGGTGTTTGCGGCGGTCCGTGGCCGGATGTTGCACCCGTTTCGAGGGCTTTGCACCCGCAGCGTGGGTTCCCAGCGGTCTGTCGCGGGCGGATCCGCCCCCGCCACGGGTGCAAAGCCCCCCACCCCGGGTGCAAACCCGGGGGCGATCCGCCCACGCCACGGGTGCGATGAGGCAGCCGGCGCCTTCTGGCGCCCCGCCGGCGGTAGACACCGGCCGGAGACGCACCCCGCACCCCGCGCCCCGCCGCGCACCGGCCGCTGAACCGGGAATCCGATCATGCGGCCGCGACGGATGCCCGGATCTCCGCTGGTGGTGGAGTCGGTGTTCGCCCCCTCGGCGTCACGCCCGCCGGGCCACCCACAGGTCCTCCACCGGCCACCGGCGTCCCCAATCGGCGTCGGCGATCTCGTAGAACGCGGGGTCCTGCGCATCATCGGGTGCGTAGAGCTCGTGCATGGCCTCGATCGTGAAGCCGTACTTGCGCAACAGCGCGATCCAGTCCGAATGGCTCGGGTGGTACTCGATCCCGCCGCCGGACCATGCGGTTCGCAACAGCCCCCGCTGCGGCCGCTGCAGCCGTTCGACAGCCGGCCCCTCGTCATCGGGGACGCACAGGGTCGACAGCACGCTGTTGGTCAAGAACAGCAGCCACCCTCCGGGCGTCAGCAGCCGGGACGCCTCCGGCAGCCAGGCGTCGGGGTCGCACCAGACGCTGGCGCCGTGCTCGCTGATCACGATGTCGGCGGAACCGTCGCACAGCGGAACGGCACCGCCGTCCGCCTCCAGCAGGGGGAAGGCAGGACCGATCGTCCGCTGGCACCTCGCGGCGCTGAGCAGCTGCTCGTGGCTGAGGTCCACCGCGATGACCTCGCCACCGAGCCGGGCCAAAGCGGAGGACAGGAACGCGGTCCCGGCGCCCAGCTCCACGATGCGCTGCCCGGCTACCAGCGGCAGGGCGTGCAACGCCGTCTCCGGGATCCGGTACAAGCCCCAGTGCACGCCGTCGCGGTGCCACTCGCCCTCGGACGCGGCGTCGGTGTGGATCGTGTTCACGACCGACCAGACCTCGCGGTTGCGGATCAGATCATCGGGGTCGGCCACGAAGTGGAGGCTACCGGCCTGGTGCCCGCGGCTGCGGTCGAAGGCGGAACCACCACGTATGCTGCTCTGGGGCAGTTGGCCGATGGCCGAAATCGTGGAGGACTCATGGCATTTCGTGGTGTGGCGGCGTCTGCCGCCGCAGTGGCGCTGGCGCTCGGACTCGCCGCTTGCTCGAGCAGCGAAGACGAATTGGCGCAGGCCGAGGCCGACTACTGCCAGCAGGTCGAGGAGCTCTCCACGACGGTGGCCGAAGCGCAGTCCTTCGACAACGACTCCACGATTCAGGAGATCCGGCAGTGGAGGGAGGACGTCAGCGATGAATTCGCCGACGTGAAGGCGGCCGCCCAGGAGGTCTCCGACGCCAACTCCGATGCTATGCAGGACGCCTTCGACGAGCTGTCGGAGGCGATCGACGACCTGTCCAACGCCTCCACGCTGGGCGATGTGCGCGAAGCGCTGAGCAGCGCCGCGTCGAACTTGAGCAGCGAGCTCGACCAGGCGCTGGCTGCCTACAACTGCTCGGCGACAGACTGAGCGCTGCCGGAGCCGGTAGCCCCGGCTCGGCGGCTCAGAACACGGCCTTCCCGCCGGTGACTCCGAGCACGGTCCCCGAGACGTAGCTGGCATCCCGCGGGGGAGGCGAGGAAGACGAATGTGAGGTCGGCGCGTGCCTCGGCCGCCTCCTGGATCTCGTGCTCACGGCGCATGTCCTGCTGCGGATCGACCGACTCGGGAAGGTCCGCGGGGCCGAGGCCCTTCATCAGGCCCATCCGCACCGCATAGGTCACGCGGTGGAAGGCCTTGCCCAGTCCCAGTTCCAGATGCACGATGGCGCCACACCATCCCCGCAGCGAGCCGCGGACCGAGTCCAGCGGGCGGCCTGATGCCGGGATCCCCCGCCGGCCGAGGCCTGCGACCAGGCTCATGAGGACTTCTTGCTCCCCTTCTTCGACGACTTCTTCACGGCAGCGTTCGCGACCCTGATGGCTCTGCCCTCATCGCCGTCCTGAGTTGGGTCATTTCGTTTAGTGCCTTGCGGTGGGGTGTTGCAGGGCGTTG
>CAZECO010000248.1:0-3890 GCA_964510455.1 uncultured Actinomycetes bacterium | reverse complement strand
GACCCGCGCGCGCAGCCAGGAACCGACACGCGCTGAAAGACACCAGCCTCCTAGGCCCACAGCTGCCCCTCCAGCGCGGCCCGCGCCGCATCCTCGTCGTCGTTGTAGGCACCCGTCGACAGGTACTTCCAACCGCCGTCGCAAACGATGATGGCGATGTCTGCCTCCCCGCCCTCGCCCACGCAACGGTCTGCGATGCCCATCGCGGCGTGGAGGATGGCTCCGGTGGAGATGCCGGCGAAGATCCCTTCCTCTTTCAGCAGCTGCCTGGTCCGGTGCAATGCATCGCCGGGTCCGACCGAGTACCGAGATGTCAGCACCGCGGCGTCGTACAGCTCGGGAACGAATCCCTCCTCGAGGTTGCGCAGCCCGTAGACCAGCTCCCCGTACCGGGGCTCAGCCGCGACGATCGCCACATCGGGCTTGTGCGCGCGCAAGTACCGGCCGACGCCCATCAACGTGCCGGTCGTGCCGAGGCCGGCAACGAAGTGCGTGATCGTGGGCAGATCGGCGAGCAGTTCCGGGCCGGTCGCGCGGAAGTGCGCGTCGGTGTTCGCCGGGTTGCCGTACTGGTAGAGCATCACCCAGTCCGGGTGCTCCGAGGCAAGCGACTTGGCAACGCGGACCGCCTCGTTCGACCCGCCAGCGGCCGCCGAGTAGATGATCTCGGCTCCCCACATGCGCAGCAGCTGGGTGCGTTCGGCCGAGGTGTTCTCCGGCATCACGCAGATCAGCCGGTACCCCTTCTGTGCAGCGACCATGGCCAGGGAGATGCCGGTATTGCCGGACGTCGGCTCCAGCAGCGTCACGCCCGGGTGCAGCACGCCGCGCGCCTCGGCGTCCTCCACCATCGCAAGCGCCACCCGGTCCTTCACCGAACCGGTGGGGTTGCGGTCCTCCAATTTGGCCCACAGCCTCACCCTGCTCGACGGGGACAGCCTCGGCAGCCCCACCAGCGGCGTGTTGCCGACCGAGGCCAGCAGGGAATCGTAGCGCATCTGAGGAGGCTGCACTCCTAGCGGGCGCCGCCGGCGACCGCCGGCAGCACGGTGACGACGTCGCCCTCCTTGA
The DNA here is from genome assembly GCA_964510455.1 of uncultured Actinomycetes bacterium. GTDB lineage: Bacteria > Actinomycetota > Actinomycetes > S36-B12 > CAVXYG01. Next base: position 2,819 of record CAZECO010000248.1, on the reverse strand, counting down.
GCGGCGTCGCCAAGCCGTCGAGGAACCGGACGTCCTCGTCGTTGAGGTAGACGTTGACGAAGCGCCGCAGCTTCCCGGCGTCCAGCAGGCGGGCCTGCAGGCCGCTGTGGCGGGATTCCAAGTCGTCCAGCAGGTCCGCCAATGTGGCTCCGCTGCCGGTGACGGCCTTCTCTCCGTCGGTGTACGTACGCAGGATCGTGGGGATACGGACCTCGATGGCCATCGGGGAATACTCCTGAGATCTGGGTGTGGCGCGTGTTCGCCGGACAAGGGTGTGCAACCCAAGGGTACGCAAGGAGATTCCCGACCGGCGAAGGCGCTCGTCGGCACGCCGCTCGGTCCGATTCCGGGGTCCGGTCGGCGACGGCGGCCGTCAGCCGGGTTGGATCTCCACGGCCTCCTCGATCACGTCGCCATCGGCGATCCGAAACGAGCGGAACTCGTACGGGCCGTCCTCGTTGCCCGTCTCCCGGGTCGACACCAGGACGTAGTGCGCGTTCGGCTCGCTCGCGTAGGCGATGTCGGTCGGCGAGGGGTGGGCGGGCGTCGCGGTGTGCGAGTGGTAGACGACGACAGGCTCCTCATCGCGGTCCTCCATCTCGCGGTACAGCCGCAGCAGGTCCAGGGAGTCGAACTCGTAGAACGTCGGGGAGCGGGCGGCGTTGAGCATCGGGATGAAGCGCTGCGGGTCATCGCTGCCGACCGGCCCGGCGACGACCCCGCAGGCCTCGTCGGGGTGATCGCGGCGGGCATGGGCGACGATGTCATCCACCAGCGAAGCTCTGATGCGCAGCATGGGCTTCACCGTAGCCGCCGAGCCCTTGTCAGAGCATCGATCAGGGTCGACTGCAGCCAGGTGAGCCAGTCGTAGACGGCGGGCCGGTCCGCGTCGCTGTCCTCATCCTCCTGGGTGATCCCCAGGCGCGTCCCCAACGCCAGCCGGACATCGTTCAGCGCGAGCAACCAGGCCTCGGCCTCCGCCCGGTCCATGGAGACCCGGTCGCGGTCATCCGCCCGATCGAGGGTGGCGATCGCGGTTCGCGCCCGGTCGGTCTTCTGCGCGCGCAGCGAGTGCTCGGTGAACCTGCGGAAGTCGTGCGCGGCCTCGTCGTCATCGCGGTAGGCGTCCGGCAGCAGCCGCAGCACCGCGGGGTCCTCGGGCGCGGATGCCTCCGCGGCGATCCCGACGATCCGCGCCAACGGATCATCGTGCTGCGGCGCGGGGTGCGGTTCGATGAGTTCGACCAGCTGGCCGAGCAGACCGGCCAGAACGAGCCGTTCGTGACGATCGAGCCGCAACTCGATGCCGCTGCCGCTTGTCCGGAATCCGCGTCGGAGCACGTCAATCGTCCTTCTGCAGGGTCGCCCACAACCCGTAGGAGTGCATGGCCGCAGCGTCGACTTCCATCTCTTCGCGCGTGCCGTTGCTGACCACGGCCTTGCCTTCGTTGTGCACCGAGAGCATCAACTGCTCGGCCTTGGCGCGGGGGTACTTGAAGTAGGTCATGAACACGTAGGTGACATATGTCGTGAGGTTGATGGGGTCGTTCCAAACGATGGTGACCCAGGGGCGGTCGGGCACCACGGCACTGTCCGGCTGCCGGGTTTCAACCGGGGCAGGGGCTACCGACACGCTGCAATAGTGCCACGGGGCTCCGACGCTGATCGCGGCGCGCAGTTCGGGGTGCGGCTGCCCGCGATGCCCGCGACCCGGGTCCGCGTGCGAACCCCGATCGCGGGCCGGGCTCGCGGGGCCGGCGAGTCAGCGCAGCAGGCGCGCGGTGTCGTTGGCCGCGGCGACGACCACCGGACCCGCCTTCGCGGGGTCGAGTTCGACAAGGCTCACGATGCCGACCGCCGACTCCAGCCACGGAACGCCATGCACCGGCGCGGCGACCGAGAACCCGCCCAGCTGCGAGTCCTGGCCGGAGATGAACTGCTGCGGATCCAGGGCACGCCCAGAGGTCCGGCTGAGCAACGCCGCACGCCCGGCGATGCTGCGCTCCGCGGCGTGGCGGGCCCCGACGCGCAGAGCGACGTGGACGTCGGTGCGAGCCGGCTCCATCACGGCGACCACGAGTCCGTCGCTGCCGTCCAACAACGTGAGGTGGGCGGTGGCGCCCACGGTGTCGGCAAGCCGCCGCAGCACCGGTACCGCGGCATCGCGCAGCATGGGTTGGATCTGCCGCGCCAGCGACAGGGCAGCCACCCCCAGACGGCATCTGCCGTCCGCCGAACGTCTGAGGAACCCGTGCTGATCGAGTGTCGCGACGAGGCGGTACACGACGGTCCGGCCGACGGCCAATTCGCCGGCGATATCCGTCACGGTCAAGCCCTCGGGATGGGCGGAGAGCAGTTCCAGCACCCGCAGACCCCTGTCGAGTGTCTGGCTCGTCTCGGTCGGCATCTTCAAGACGCGATCAGGAGCTCTGCTCGCCAGAACCGCCGGGGAGGCTGTCGTAGATCTCCTTGCACTCCGGGCAGACCGGGAACTTCTGCGGATCGCGGCTCGGAGTCCAGACCTTGCCGCACAGAGCGACGACCGGCGCTCCGGTCACAGCGCTCTCGACGATCTTCTCCTTGCGGACGTAGTGCGAGAAGCGTTCCTGATCCCCGGGCTCCTGCAACTGCGTGGCGGGTTCCTCCAGCAGCGTTTGGCTGGTTCCAGGACTGGTTGCGGGAGACACTTCGGACATGCCCCCATAGTAGGGGAATAGCGGCGGGGGCAGGGCAGTTGATACCCCCGAGGGTATTCGACGGGACTACGCGGAAGGCGGGCAATGGCCACCATCGAACTGACAGCCGATTCCTTCGAGCCG
>CAZECO010000247.1:0-3893 GCA_964510455.1 uncultured Actinomycetes bacterium | reverse complement strand
ACACCGAGCCGTACCGCAAACTTGGCCGCAACCAGCTGCGGATCGCTATGTTCCCGGCAGTGGATCCCGACGACGTGCGCGCCCTGACCGCCTGCATCGACTTCATCGTGGAGCGACTCGGCTGATCGCGGGGGCGCTGCCGAGGATCGGCGTTGTTGCGCTTACTCTGTTGATCGTGAACGACACCCGCAAATCGGTGTACGTGGATCGCCGTCCGCCGGCGGCGACGGACAACAGCAGCCGCTTCGCCGTGGCCGCGGTGGTGACATGCGCCGTCATCGGCCTGATGGTCGCGGCATTCTGGGCCATGGCGGCCACGCAGCCCGTGGTCGAGTCCGCTCCCCCCCCAGCGTCCGAGGAGCCGACAGAACCCGATCCTGTCGCGGAGCCCGAACCCGAACCGGCACCAGAACCGCCTCCCGAGGTGGTGATCCCGCCCGCACCGGCCAGCAACCAGTTGAGCTCCAACGAGTGGCTGCTGTCGCCGTATGCGATCGTGCGGGAGGGCGGCAACCTCACGGTCACGGGCACGGTTCAGAACCTCGCGGCCGCCCAGCGGTCTGCGACCCTGCGTGTCTTCGTCTACGTGGGCGGATTCCACGTCGCGACCGGTGCGGGCGAGGTGCGTGACGTCGCCGGGGGCGGACGTGTGGAGGTGAGCCTTCCCAGCGGCATCCCGTGGACGGCGGGCAACAAGGTTCTGCTCGTGACGGCCGAAGACCTCGTCTGACCCGGTGCGACCGTCAGAGGATCGAGGACAGGACCAGCGCTGCGATCAGCCCGACGAGCACGAGCAGCGTCACCAGTCGCCGGGTTCTCGGGTCCACATCCCCACGGTAGGCCACACCGGACCGCGGCACGGCTCGCGGATCAGCCCGGTATGGGAAAGGTCTCGAGAATCCGGTACTCGGGGTTGGCTCCGAGGAACGACGCCACCAGGGCGACACTGTTCGCATCCCATGGATCGGACCGGACCCCTTGCAGCGATGCGGTGAAATCGGCGCCGATGGCTCCCCGGCGCCGTGATCGCGCGACCGTGATGTGGGGATGGAACCGCTTTCCGGGGATGCGCGTTCCAGGGGCTTCGCACGCCATGCCTACCCGCCGACAGGTTGTGGCGAGCCCCCGCAGCCGATCATCGCCGGATGGGTCCTCTGCCACCACCGCGAGGTAGCCCACGTCGGAGGAGAAAGACCCCCCGCCGTCGACCCGCAGCCCGATTCCGGCACGGGGCGAGCTGTCATGGGTGTCCAGCCGCTGCCGCAGCTTCCGCTGCACGCACTGCAGCCGCGTGTCGTCGAGCTCGCCGTAGAACGCCAGCGTCACATGCCATCGCTGTGCGGGGATGCCGCGCACACCGTCCCCCACCGGCGGCAGCAGCGGTTCGACTCGCTCGGTGAGCCAGTCGGGGATGCTCAGTGCCGCGAAGACCCGCACCCGGTCATCGTCCCAGGTTCGCGGCGGGTACCGTGCGTTGTGTGACCGCTGCAGCCCCCGACCCCTCCCACGACGCCATCGCGCCGCTGGATGTGGACGGTGTGTCCGCGATGACGTTCGGCACGGTGCTGTGGGTGGTCGCCCTGCTGGTCCTGCTGCTGAGCGGGACCAGGCCGTCTGCCGACAACGGCTGGTGGCTGTGGGTGTGCCTGGCCGGTGCCGGCATCGGCGTGGTGGGCATCATCTACTCCAGACGCCGCCGCGAGGTCTACCGCGCTGCGGCGCGCGCGTCGTCGACCCCCGGCGCCGTCGCCTGATCCGACCGCCCCGCCCGGGCGGGGAACTCGTGCGAATGCGGCGCTATCCGGCCGATTCCGCCGGGTTTCCTCGTGCATCGGAATCTTGCGGGGTGTGCGGTTGGCGGGATCCGCGGGTTCGGCACCGGGTGGCGGCCCCGCGGTGCCGGTCCCACGGTCGGCGGATGGGCGGGCAGATGCACCGGTTGTGGGGCTTTGCACCTGCTACGTGGGCTCGCTGCGGCGTGTCACGGGCGATCCGCCCACGCCACGGGTGCAAAGAGGGCCCGGGTGCAAACTCAGGGGCTATCCGCCCCACGCAGCGGGTGCGAACAGGCAGCGGGTGCTTCTCGCGCCGCCGGGGGATGCGCAGGGGCCGCCGACCCTGGAATCCGCAACACATGCGAGCGCGGCCGATGCCCCGACGCCGGCCAGCGGGAGCGGCACCCCAGCCCGGCGCACCCCTCCCACATGGACTCCCCGCAAGATTCCGAAGGGCCGGTTTCCTGCCGGAGCCGACCGAACGGGCGCCGGTCCACGGTCGCGGGAGCGGATCCCGTGCCGGTCCGGACGCAATGGCGATTCCGCCGAGTTTCCTCCCGGAGCCGCAGACCGACCGCCCACCACGTCCGTACGCCGACCGGTGCGCCCGGCCAAGCGGCGCTATGAGTGTCCGAAGTCCAGCGAGTCCGGGGCGTAGTCATCGATCAGGTGCTCCACGCGCGGGACCGACGTCTGCGCGGCCTGGACCTCGCTGTGCGCCCCGCAACCGTGATCGAAGGACACGATCCGCCCGTCGGAGGGCGACAGGAGATGGGAGCAGACGCCGAAGAGCTGCCCCAACGGGCCGCCGATCAGCAGCAGCCAGCCACAGGTATCGCACTTGCCGGGGGCTGCCTTCGCCATGCTCGAGTGAGGTCCATGCTCCCCGCCGTACCACCGGGACGCCGCATCCCTGCGCCCCTCTTCGGACAGGACCCTCGCCCGTGCGAGCCACGGCTCCCAGTTGACCGGATGCAGCGGCGGGTCCGCCAACGGTCCCGTGAGGTCGTCCTCGCCGCTCCACCCGTGGACCAGGCGCGGATCATCCGGATCAGTCGTGGCCACGAATCCAACCGCGAGGTCACCCGCCCGCAGCCGGTCCGACCAGGGGATCCAGGTCGGCGCAAGGAGAGCCCCCTCACCGGGCATCAACACCACTTCGCTGACGGTGGGTTGCCGAGACCGGCTCGCCCGTGACACCGTGACCGACCAGAACCATCCCCGGTACCCATCCAGGTTCGAGGCGAACGTGTGCGTGACGACGCGCTCCCGTTCGGCTACCGCGCCCTGGTGCTCGCCCACTGCATCAGCGCCCGCCTCTGCAACCGCTGCGGCTCTGGCGAGCTCGACGGCCTGGGCACAAGCAGGATCGAGCACAGCGGTTGATCTCATCCGGGGGGACACGACTCGATTGTGCCGGATGGCTCCATCCGACCGAGCACCCGCGGGGGGATAGTCTGTACCCGATCATCCGCACGGCCACCGCGAAGGAGCCCGCAATGCCCAAGCGCCGCTGGACGCTGGCAGCCGTTGTCGCCATCGGCTGCGGGGTGCTGGCCGGTTGCGAGCAGCCGCCGCCCGGAGTCACTGCGTTCTCCGGGACCTCCAGCGTGCGGGTGCCGGCGCTGTGCTGGGCCTTCGACTCGCCGACGCTGGAGTCGGGGGAATGCGCCCAGAGCATCGTCGCGGGCAGCCAGCTCGCCGAGGCCCCCCAGTTGCAGGTGCGCCCGGGCAACGTCGTCGGGATCAGCGTGGACAAGGCCATCGCCGAAGAGGGCTGGGTGCCCGCGATCGGCGGCACCAATCTGGTCAACAGCCCGATCACCGACACCTACTTCAGGTTCACCTTCCCCTCGGCGCAGCTGCCGTCCCAGGGCGTTGGCCTACAGGTGCTGGCAGGCTCGGACGCGCAACTGCGGGGGGTATGGGCCATCCGGCTCGTCGACTGACGGTGGACGGGTCGGGCTGACGGGGGCTAGACGTCGATCTCGTCCGCAACCGCACGCAACAGCGCTGCGATACGCCGGGCATGCACGTCATCGGGGTAGCGTCCGCGGCGGAACTGGTTCGACGCCTGATCGAGGAGTTTGATCAGGTCCTCCAGGTTCCCGGCCATCT
>CAZECO010000246.1:0-3907 GCA_964510455.1 uncultured Actinomycetes bacterium | reverse complement strand
GGGGGAAGAGTTCGTCGAGGGTCTCATCGATGATGCGACGCCGGTAGGCCACGGCCCTGAATCTAACAGATCGTCGAGTGACTATCTAACGGTTTGACGACTGACTGTCTAACATCTCGACGAGTTGGGGGAACGGAGCGCCAGCCTGGGTCGGGCAGCTCGAGCAACGCTGTCGCCGCTGCGGCCAGTCATGCCGCCGCGGCGACTCGTGCCTCGAACGGTCGACCCCAGCAATCAACCGGTCGACGATCGCTTGCTCGGTCGCAGCCGTCGATCCGGCGACTGGATGTCGAACGCTTTGAATACGTCAGAACGAGTACGGCCCGAAGCGGCCCCAGGCCACGAACGCTGAGAGCGCCAGCAGGACCAGGTTGGCGGGGATGACCGAGAACTCCTTGCGGCGTATGTGCGTAGCGACGGCAAGAACCATCGTGATGGCCAGGCCGCCGGCTGCGAGCGGGACGAGGAAGTCGATGGTGTCGATGAGGGCCGGGACGATGAGACCGACAGCACCTGCGACCTCGAGAACGCCGATGAGCTTCACCGCCGCCGGGCTGAAGTCCTCGACCCAGGGCATCTTCTCGACAAGCTTGTCCTTCGGGGTGGTGGCCTTGGTAAGGCCGGCGAAGAGGAACAGGACGGCCAGCAGGCCGGCCGCAATCCACAGTGCGACGTTCACATCGACCCCCTTCTCGCCTCGGAGTAACTGACGCATGTGCGTCGCTTTCTAGGCTAGACTAAGCGACGCAGGTGCATCACTTAACGGGAGGCCGACTGTGGCAGGCCAGACACTGCGCACTGACGCTGCCCGCAACCGTGCGTTGATCCTCGACGCTGCGCGCGAGATGTTCGCCGAGGAAGGGCTCGACGTCTCGCTGCGGCAGATCGCGAAGAGGGCCGGCGTTGGTGAGCCGACGCTGCGACGTCGATTCTCCACGAAAGAGGAACTTGTCGCTGAGGCGTTCGAGGGCAAGGTCGCCTGCTACGCCGAGCTGGCCGAGGGCGCGCTCTCGAACAGCGATCCTGCCGAGGGCATGCGCGGGTTTCTCGATGCCGTCACCGAGATGCAGTTGGTGGACCGCGGCTTCGCTGATGTGCTGACGATGACGTTCCCCCCCTCGCTGCGCTGCGAGCAGCTTCGTCGCGACTCCTACGCCGCGATCACGCATCTGGTCGCACGAGCGAAGGACGCCGGCGCCCTGCGACGCGACTTCAGCCCTGAAGACATCGTCCTGCTGCTGCTCGCGCACGCCGGTGTCACCAGTGCGGCCGGGGAGGTCGGCCCGGCCTTCTCCCTGCGCCTTCGCGCCTACCTGTACGCAGCCTTCGGGCTCCCCGGCCCGGAGACCCTTCCGCCGCCGCCGTCGGACGAGAAGGTCTACCGCGCCCTGATGCGCCTGCACGACAGCGCGAACGAGACGAAGTGAGAAGGATGGAAATCGGCTGGTTCACCTTCACCGACCTCCCGGTCGGCGACCCCGGCGCTGCGGCCCGGCGCATCCCCGAGCTGCTTGAGGAGATCGCACTGGCCGACGAGGTCGGGCTCGACGTCTTCGGCACCGGCGAGCACCACCACCCTGGCTTCGGAGGACCGGCCCCCGCTGTACTGCTCGCGGCTGCCGCAGCCCGGACCAAGCGCATCCGGCTCACCAGCGCCGTCACCGTGCTCGGCGCAGATGACCCGGTGCGGGTCTTCGAGCAGTTCTCCGCACTCGACCTCGTGTCTGGCGGTCGCGCCGAGATCATGGCCGGACGCGGAGCCCTGCTCGACCCCTTCCGGCTCTTCGGCCCTGACCTGGCTGACTACGACACCGCCTTCGAGGAGAAGCTGCGACTCCTGCTCCGCATCCGTGAGTCCGAGCCTGTCACCTGGTCGGGCCGGTTCCGCCCGCCGCTGCGGAACGAGCTGATCGGCCCACGCCCGGTCCAGGACCTTCTCCCCGTCTGGCTCGCCGTCGGAGGCACGCCAGCGTCGGTGCTGCGTGCCGCGGAGCTCGGCATCCCGCTCGCGCTCGGCACCGTGGGCGGCAATACCGCCCACTTCAAGCCGCTTGTCGAGCTGTTCCGCGAAGCACTGGACCGCTACAAGCGGCCAGCGCTTCCGGTCGCCGTCACCCTGCATGGCTTCGTCGCCGACACCTCGCAGAGGGCCGGCGAGATCTATTACCCGGCCGACGCAATCCTGTTCAACACCGCGGGCGCGGCGCGCGGTGTCTCCGGAGTGACCGCGGCCGACATCGCGGCGAAGAACTTCCCCGGCAGCATGTACGCCGTGGGCTCGCCGCAGCAGGTCATCGAACAGCTGCTGCTCCACCACGAGGTCTTCGGCCACCAGCGGACCATGCTCCAACTGGCTGTCGGCAATATCGAACACCGCGACATCATGCGAGCGATCGAACTCCTCGGCACCGAGGTCGCCCCCGCTGTGCGAGCCGAAGTCCACAGGCGAGAGAACCCAGAACCGGCCCTCGTCCCATCGCTCACCCTGCTTCACGGCGCCGAAGGATTCGGCGTCTGCGACTTGAATGGAGACTGCACATGACCATGCCCTTCGAGACCTACCCCGACCGGGTCGTCGTCGACGTCTGGAGCGACATCATGTGCCCGTTCTGCTACATGGGCGACACCCTCCTCGCCCAAGCAGTCGAGCAAGCCGACCATGATGTCGAGGTCCGCTACCACTCCTACCAGCTCATGCCGCAGCTCCCAGAAGACACCGCGGTCGACCCGGGCGAGCTGCTGGAGAAGGAGCGCGGCTTCCCCCGCGCCCAGGCCGACGCCATGAACAGGCAGGTTGCCGCACGCGCGGCCCAGATCGGCCTGACCTACAACATGGAGACGGCCATCGCCACCAACACCCGCAAAGCCCACCGACTCATCCACTTCGCCAAGAGCCAGGGCAAGCAGCACGAGGCGGTCACGCGCCTGTTCAAGGCGTACTTCACCGACAGCCTCCACACCGGCGACAACGACGTTCTCGCCGACCTTGCTGCCGAGATCGGACTCGACCGCGCCAAAGCCCTCGAAGTCATCGAGTCTGACGCCTACGCTGAGGACTTCGACAACGACGTCTCCCTCGCCCACCGACTCGGCATCACCGGCGTTCCGTTCTTCGTCATCGACGGCAAGTACGCCGTATCGGGCGCGCAGCCGGTCGAGGCGTTCGCACAAGTTCTCAGCACTGCGTGGCGGGAACACTCGACCACCACGCAGTAGCGGCGGGTGATGTCCGATCTCACGGGTGGCCTCCTTGTTGCGCAGGGTGGCTGATGGTCGCGTCGGCGGCCTGCGCGTAGACCCGGACCGATTGCTCCTCAACTCTCCACTCCGTCACCGGGCTCAGCGGGATGCGGGTGCGTGAGGCGAACCCTCCTGCGAGGGTGTTGGACGGGCCGTCACGAGCTGGGTCCACCGAAGCTGAGGAGTTGCTTCATGCCGAGTCCACCCCACATCAACGATGTCGTGCCGTATCTGATCGTCGCGGACGCGGCGGCCGCGCTCGAGTTCTATGTCACCGGGTTGGGCGCGGTGGAGGATTACCGGCTGATGATGCCTGATGGCAAGGTGGGTCACGCCGAGCTGCAGTTCGGTGGCCGCCGCGTCTATGTGGCGGACGAGTTCCCGGCCGAGGGGCAGCTTGCGCCACGGCCCGGGACGCGCTCGCCGGTGGGTCTGGTGCTGCACGTCGATGATGTCGACGGCGCGGTCCAACGGGCACGAGCCGCTGGCGCAACGATTGATCGGGACGTGGTCGAGGAGGGCTTCGGAGCCCGCAGCGCCTGGCTGAGCGACCCGTTCGGGCATCGCTGGAACCTGCAGCAGGAGGTCAGGGCGATGACACCGGCCCAGATGCAGGCAGCGATCGACGCTGCTCCTCCACTTCCATATCACTGACCTACAGATTCGG
>CAZECO010000245.1:0-3913 GCA_964510455.1 uncultured Actinomycetes bacterium | reverse complement strand
CGGTGTCGATCCGCATCCGGCCCGCCCCCGCCTTGCGATTGCCCGACCATTCGTACTGCGCGCCCACGCCGGACTCCGGCCCGGAGTAGCTGCGCTTCAAATCCGGATCCACGCCCTCCCAGGGCGACCACTCCCGCCAGCGGCGGAAGTCGATCAGATCGGCCAGGATGTCCGGTGCAGCGGCGGCGATGCGGATCGATCGCAGCACGACGATGTCATCGGTCATGCTGGGAGTTTGGCGGTCCTCGGGCCGGGCAGTTGTCTCACGCACAGCATCGTATCCGCGGGCAGTGCCACGGATACTCCAACCGACCAGGCCGAGGCGTCGATCGTGCGCCGCTCGGCCGACGCCATCAGTTCGAACAGGCCGCCTCATGGAAGCGGTGCTCCACCACGACGAGGTCATGCGGGTGGCCGCCAGTTGCGCGAAGGCCATCGGCGGTGACAACGCCGTCAGCGGCGCCCGGGATCATCGGCTCGGCGGGTGCCGCCACGGAGCATGCTTGGCACCATGGAGCACATGAGCCAGCCCATCGCAGTCCTCACGCAGGCCTTCCAGGACATCGGCGTCGCGTACGAGGCCGCCGCAGACTCCGGTGCCGGTACGACGCTCGTCGTCGAACTGCCGGGCCAGCACAAGTTGAAGACCCCGGTCGCCTTCACCGTCGGCGCGCACAGCGTCGCCATCAACGCCTTCGTGATCCGCTCGCCGCAGGAGAGGGTCCCCGACATCCACCGCTGGCTGTTGCGCCGCAACCAGCGCCTGTTCGCGGTGGCTTACGCGGTGGATCACCTGGGGGACATCTATCTCGTGGCACGGCTGCCGCTGCCGGCGATCACCGCGGACAGCGTCGACGGCATCCTCGGATCGATCGCTGCCACGGCCGACGGCGACTTCGACATCCTGCTCGAGATGGGTTTCGAGTCCGCCATCCGCGCCGAGTGGAAGTGGCGCCTGTCCCGGGGCGAATCGACCAGGAATCTCGAAGCTTTCCGTCACCTCGCGCCATCGGGTGCAGATGCGGCAGGATTCGAGCATGACCGCTGATTCGTTGACCCTGGTACTCCTCCGGCACGGCCAGAGCGAGTGGAACGCTTCGAACCTCTTCACCGGATGGGTGGACGTCGATATCACCGAGCTGGGCGCCGCGGAGGCCCAGCGGGGCGGCGAGATGCTGAAGGCCGCCGGTGTGCTGCCGGACATCCTGCACACCTCCGTCCTGCGCCGCGCTATCCACACCGCGGAGAAGGCGCTGCACGCCTGCGATCGGCACTGGATCCCGGTCAAGCGGCACTGGCGGCTCAACGAGCGCCACTACGGAGCCCTGCAGGGCAAGAACAAGAAGGAGACCCTGCAGGCCTACGGCGAGGAGCAGTTCAATCTGTGGCGGCGCTCCTACGACGTGCCGCCGCCGCCGATCGATCCCGAGGATCCGTGGGCCCAGACGCACGATCCCCGCTACGCGACGCTGGCGCCCGAGATCAAGCCCGCGACCGAATGCCTGAAGGACGTCGTCACCCGGATGCTGCCGTACTACTACGACGCGATCGTGCCGGACCTGCTGACCGGGCAGACGGTCCTCATCACCGCGCACGGCAACTCGCTGCGCGCCCTGGTGAAGCACCTCGATGAGATCACCGACGACGGTATCGCCGGGCTCAACATCCCCACCGGCATCCCGTTGGTCTACCGGCTCGACGCGAACCTGAAGCCGACCGTGCGCGGCGGGGAGTACCTGGATCCGGAAGCGGCCAAGAAGGCCGCCGCCGCGGTGGCCGCGCAGGGCAAGGGGTAGTCGGCCCTCCCGCCTACTGTTACCCCATGCGCGACTTCGCGATCGGGTTCGACCTCGACATGACCCTGGTCGATTCCGCCGACGCGATTGCGCGATCGCTGGCCTTCGCCGCCGCGCTGGGGGGCGCCGTGGTGGCCGAGGCCGAGGCGCGCTCGACGGTGGGGCTGCCGCTGCGCGAATGCCTCGCCCGCTGGTTGCCGCAGGAGGGCCTCGACACCGCGATCGATGACTTCCGCAGCCACTACGCGCGGCACGGGATCCCGACAACCACAGCCCTGCCGGGCGCAGCGGCGGCACTGCGGGCCGTGGCTGAGCTCGGCGGCCGATCCGTCGTCGTCACGGCCAAGCAGCCGCACCAGGCGGAAGCCGTGATGCAGGCGGCGGGCTTGTCGGCGGACGTCGTTGCCGGAGGCCACTACGGGGCGTCGAAGGCGACGGTTCTCGCCGAGCACGGCGCAGCGGTCCTCGTCGGCGACCACACCGGCGACATGGCGGCGGCGAAGGCGGCCGGCGCCGTCGCGGTCGGCGTGACGAGCAACGTGGATGATCCGGCCGCGCTGTCCGGGGCGGGTGCCGACGTGGTGCTGCCGGACCTCGTTGCGGTGTCCGACTGGTTGCTCCGATGGTGCCTGGACCGTCGGGAGGAGTCCCTGCTGAAAGACCTCTCCGGCGCGGGGTCCGCGGTTGTCGCGTTCAGCGGCGGGGCGGACTCCGCGCTTGTGGTGGCCGCAGCGGTGCGGGCCCTGGGGGCCGGGAAGGTCCGCGCCGTCACCGCCGTGAGCCAATCCCTCGCCGACGGGGAGCTCGAGCATGCCAGACGGTTCGCCGAGGCTCTGGGTGTCGCGCACGACGTCATCGCCACGCAGGAGATGTCGTCCGCCGCCTATCGCGCCAACGACCAGATGCGGTGCTTCCACTGCAAGGCGGAGCTCCTCGACCAGCTGCAGCAGTACAGCAGCCGCTGCGGATTCGACGCGGTGCTGACCGGGACCAACGCAGATGACATCCGGTCACGGTTCCGTCCCGGGATCGCCGCAGCCGCGGCCCGCGGCGCCGGAACCCCGTTGGCCGACGCGGGGCTGACGAAGTCCCAGGTGCGGCAGCTGTCGCGCAACTGGGGGCTGAGCACCGCCGATCGCCCTGCCAAAGCATGCTTGGCCAGCCGGATCCGCTACGGCATCGAAGTCACGCCGCGCCGGTTGGAACGGGTCGATCGGGCCGAAACCGCGGTTCGGCAGGTCCTCGCGTCGCAGGGCATCGCCGTGCGCGACGTTCGCGTGCGTGACAGGGGGGACCGGGCCACCGTGGAGGTGGATGCCGATGTCGTCGAGGAGGTCGGTCGTCTGCCAGGGCTGATCGAGGCTGTCCGGCGATCGGGGTTCGAGCGTGCCGAGGTCGATCCGCGTGGCTTCCGATCGGGGTCGATGAACGAGGGGCCGGCCACCGGTTCTCCCGCGCCGGGCGGGTCCGAGACCGGCGGCGATTGAGCGACCCGGGGGCGCGCCCGAACGCGGGCGTATCCTGGCGTACATGATCCGGGTCGGGGTTGCCGCTTTCCTTGTTGGCGCTGTCTGCGCCTTGGTCGCGCTCTCGCCGCTGGTGACCGGAGCCGAACCGCCGAGCATCATGTGGTTCCTCGCGATGCTGATCGGGGTGGGATTCCTGCTGATCGGTATGGGGCTGCTGCGCAACGCCCGCAGGCGGGGCGCGTCGGTCAGACGGGGCGCGTCGCAAACCGCCGGATGACCGCTGCGGAGCGCTGGTGGGGTAACTTAGGTCATCGCGCCGAAAACCGGTGCTGGGCAGGGGAGGAGGGGCGCCGTGCCGACTGGCAAAGTGAAGTGGTTCAACGCTGAGAAGGGGTTCGGGTTCGTCGCCAGCGATGACGGCGACGAGGTGTTCGTCCATGTCTCCACGCTGCCGGCAGGGGTCTCCGAATTGAAGCCCGGGACTCGGGTCGAGTTCGGCGTGGCGGATGGCCGCAAAGGCAAGCAGGCGTTGTCGGTGACCATCCTCGAGGCGCCGCCGTCGGTGGTGAAGGCGAAGCGGAAGCCCGCCGAGGAGATGGCCGGGAACCTGGAGGACCTGATCAAACTCCTCGATCAGGCGTCGAACCA
>CAZECO010000244.1:0-3959 GCA_964510455.1 uncultured Actinomycetes bacterium | reverse complement strand
TGACGCAGCCGCAGGCGTAGGAGGAGGCTGATCCGGTCTCGACGCCGTCTGACGGTCCCACTAATCCACGGGAGTTCCGCCCCATCACGGCGACCGACGAGGGCTACCTTGGAGGTAGGACTTCAAGGGAGCGTGATTGCATTGTCTACTCTCCTCGACCTTCCCGTGATCCATGACTGCGCGGAGTTGGGCTGCTCCTACAACCACGACGGCTGCCACGCCGGTGCGGTGACGGTGGGCGGAACCGGCGACTCGGCCAGCTGCCAGACCTTCGTCGCGCTGACCGACGTGTGGGGCGGGATCCGCGGCGTCCAGGCCCATGTGGGGGCCTGCCAGCGGATCGATTGCGCGCACAACGACCACCTGGAGTGCGTCGCTGCGGAGGTGAGCGTGGGCGCAGGCACCGCGCAGTGTCTGACCTACGTGGCGGCCTGACGGTTCTTCGCCCGCTGCGGTCCGCAGGAGGACTGCAACTCACCCACCAGAGGTACGCGCAGGACGCATCCCGCGGGTGACGACGGCCTGGGCATCGCGCTCGTACGTTGAGTGTCGTGATCGAGGTCCGCGAGCTGACGAAGCGCTACGGCGCGCAGTTGGCCGTCGACGGCCTGACCTTCGACGTATCCGCCGGCCGCGTGACCGGGTTCCTGGGCAACAACGGCGCCGGCAAGTCGACGACGTTGCGGATGATCGTGCCGCATCGTGTTCATCGCGTTGCCCACATTGATGTACTCATGCATGCATCAAGATGCTATTCTTCTTGCATGCGGACGACCGTCACTCTGGACGATGATGTGGCAGCTGAGGTGGAGCGCCTGCGCCGCGAGTCCGGGCTGGGGGTGAGCGAGGCGCTCAACTCCTTGGCACGGGTGGGTGTTGGCGCGCGGCGGCGACAGACCCCCAAGCCGTTCTCGCAGAAGACGTCCGACCTCGGACTGCGCGTCGATGTCGCCAACATCGGTGACGTGCTCGACCTGCTCGACGAGGCTCCATGATCGTTGACGCGAACCTCCTGCTGTACGCCGTCGATGAGACGGCGAATCAGCACAAAGCCGCGCGAGCCTGGGTCGAAGAGGTGCTGAACGGTCCAGTCCAGGTCGGGCTGCCATGGGCTTCGCTGCTTGCCTTCGTCCGGATCGCGACCCACCCGCGGGCCAGTCGGCGTCCCCTGAGCGGCGAGGACGCGTGGACGATCGTCGAAGGCTGGCTGGCGGCCCCGACGGCGTGGGTCCCAGGACCCACCTCGCAGCATGCGGATGTCCTCGGCGGTCTTGTCCGCTCATACGGGCTGACGGGCAACCTGATCCCAGATGCCCACCTGGCGGCCCTAGCGATCGAACACGGTGTCGCACTGTGCTCCGCTGACACCGACTTCGCGCGCTTCGCCGAGATTCGTTGGACGAACCCGCTGCGGCCGGGCAAATAGCGACGCCGACCATCGGGGCGCGGTCCGCCGGCTACAGGCCCGCTGACAGCCCCCCCCCGCCGCTCCCGATACTGGCGGCACCAGGTCGATCCGCAGCCACGACGGGGACCTCGCCCGACGAACCGGATCCGGGTCGTCCTGCTGGCCGGGCAACGGGTGGGTGGCCGGAATTGTCCCCTACGACCAAAGAAGGGGACGGAGCGCTGCCCCGTTGTCGCAGCACGCGTCCGGGGTCGAGGACGATCCGTACAGCCGTTGGCGCTGGCGATCGTCTTGTGGTGGGCGATCTGGGTGATCGCCCACGGGTGGGAGTCTCTGGACGTGTCGCAGGTCATCGCGTCTCGACGGCTCGAGCGCGTGTTGGCCCGGTCGGTTCGAGCGGTCGAGGGCCGCTTCTGGCGACTCGTCGGTCAGGCGTCCGGGCCATGCAGCCGTATCCGGCGGGCCCTCACGCGCAACTGTGTCACACGGGCCACGCCCGCGACGGCGACCAGCACGCCTCCGGCGACGGCGGCGACGAACAGGGCCATGCCCAGCGCCAGGGTGCCCGAGAACCAGAGGAAGTGGACCTCGACCGGGTCGGGGTTCTGCAGGATGAAGATGATCAGCAGCACGAGCAGGACGAGCGTGAACGCGGTGGCCATCCAGGCTGCACCGGCGCGGGTGAGCCGCGGCGACTTCGCAGGGGTCGCCGACGGACCCTCCTCCTGAGGCCGTTCCGGGGGCTGGGACGCTTCCTCCGTCATGCCCCAGCGTAGGCTCCCAGCGGGCTGTCTCGCGTTCCGAGGGTCGAGGATGATCAGCGCAGCCGCTCGCCCTGGCGATGCAGGGCCGGACGGTGGGCGGGCTTCGTCCGTCGCGATGTTGCGGCGGATCGTCATGGGGCGTCGCACGAGTGTGATTTCGTCCATCGTGAACTCTCGGGTGTGCTACATGCGCTGGACCCTCCGATGAGTTCCGGGGTCATCGCCGGTTTGCGCACACCGGGCGTGGGGCGGCTCGCAGCCCGTCCTGAATGCGTTCCCGGATCCGCGCGGCCTCGTACCCGGCCATGAGGGCGAACATCGACCAGTCGGGCGCTTTGATAGGTAGACGATCCGAGCGTGGCCGCCGGTACCGGGATGGGCGGTTTCGATGAGCCCGCAACGAACGCGGAGCGGACCCGGACGAACCGGACAGGCCGGAATGAGCACGCGTCGGGTCACTTGTCCGCGATCGAGAGCCGCGTGGATGGGGCGCATCAGTGAGATCGGCTATGGGTCGACGCGGCGAAGGCGGCCGAACTGTCCAGGTCCGGGTTCGAGTCTGAGTCTTCGCCGGCGAGGATATCCGCATCCGTCCTCGATCCGGCGTCGGCTTCGGCAAGGCGGATGTCGCGCATCTCGGACTGTCCGGGCACGAGTGAAGCGATTGTCCGCCCCCCGGGCTTACGCAATGAAGCGGGTGTGCAGGCGACCGCCCCGTACTGGATCGCAGGGCGTAGAGGGGGCTCGAACCCTGTACAGTATTCTGTACCGATATGTTGGGAGGTTCCAGATGAAGACGATGAGCTACACCGAGTCGCGGGCGCGGTACGCACAGGTGCTTGACGCAGTGGTTGCCGACCGTGAGGAGGTCGTCATCACCCGGGCCGGCCACGAGCCAGTGGTGATCATCTCGCTGGAGGAGTTCGAGTCGCTGCGGGAGACCGCCTACCTGATGCGCTCCCCGGCCAACGCCCGCCGACTCTTGGATGCCATGGAGCGCCTCGAAGGGGGCGGCGGCGCCGAACACGGCCTGATCGAGACAGATTGACATGCGCCTCGTCTGGGACGAGGGCGCCTGGGAGGACTACGTGTGGTGGCAATCCCAGGACCGCCGCGTGCTCAAGCGCATCAACCTCCTCATCGCCGACATCGTCCGAAACGGCAACGCGGGAATCGGCAAACCTGAGCCTCTCAAGTATGACTTCGCCGGCTATTGGTCCCGCCGGATTACCGACGAGCACCGGCTCGTCTACAAGATCGTGGGGGAAGACCTGCGCATCGCCGCCTGCCGCTACCACTACGGGCGCTGAACCTCGCGAACTCGCTAATGGCGTGCGGGGACGGTCCTGATCCGCTCCGTGCCGGCAGCCTCCGCGTGGTGCAAACCGTTCAACAACGCGGGAGTCGTCTGGTGGGGGCCTGCACCGCTTCCGGGTGCCCCCTTGGGTTCTCGTCACCCTGTACCGGTGCACGCGCCGGTACAGGGTCAACCGATCGGTCAAGCCAGAAACTGCCCCTCACGCAGGGTTCGCTACGGCCGGCTCCAACCGCACAACCGGCTCTGCAACCCACGCCCCCGCGTCCTGGCTCAGCCGCACGCGGAAGTCGGTCCCTGGGCGGCCCGCGTCCGCACCGAACCATCCGATCAGCAGCACACCCAGCACGTTGCCGCTGCCGTCCTCGCGGCGTGCGACATTCACGGCGACCTTCATGAAGTCGAACATGTACCGCTGGCCGTCGGCGATCACCGGGATGCCCCGTCCCTGCGGGAGCCCAGGATTGCGGTT
>CAZECO010000243.1:3013-3994 GCA_964510455.1 uncultured Actinomycetes bacterium | reverse complement strand
CGGTGGTGTTGAGGGTGCCGCCGATGACCCGGTCGCCGGGCTCCTTGTCGGCGGGCACCGGCTCCCCGGTGAGCATCGACTCGTCGACGGCCGACCGCCCGGACTCCACGACGCCGTCCACGGGGACCTTCTCTCCGGGGCGGACGCGGACCCGGTCGCCGACGACGATCTGCGTGAGCGGCACCTCCTCCTCGCCGTCGCCGGTGACCCTGCGGGCGGTGGCTGGGGCGAGGTCGAGCAGGCCCTTGATGGCGTCGCCGGTGGTGGCGCGGGCCCGCAGCTCCAGCACCTGGCCGAGCAGGGTGAGGGTGCAGATGACCGCGGCCGCCTCGAAGTACACCGGCACCATGCCCTCGTCGTCGAGCAGCGACTCGGGGAAGATGCCCGGGGCGGCGGTGGCGATCACGGAGTAGGTGTAGGCGGCGCCCACGCCCAGGCCGATCAGGGTCCACATGTTCGGGCTGCGGTTGCGCACCGAATCGGCGAACCAGGCGAAGAACTGTCCCGCGCACCACAGCACCACCGGCGTGGCGATCGCCAGCTCCACCCACGGCTGCACGTCCGCGGCCAGCGGAGGGAAGCCGAGCACAGTGATGGAGAGCAGCGCCAGGGACAGCGGCACCGAGATCCAGAACCGTCGCGCCATGTCCCGGTACTCCCGCATCGCGGTGTCGTCGTCCGCGGTCGGCAGCAGCGGCTCCAGGTGCATGCCGCAGATCGGGCAGCGGCCCGGCTTGTCCCGCACGATCTCCGGGTGCATCGGGCACGTGTACTGTGCGCCGCCCGACCCCGGCGGCGCCGTGCGCGTGGCAGGTGGGTGCGCGTGGTGCTGGTGGGCGCCCGATCGGAGCTCCTCCGCCGGGACCAGCCGCATGCCGCACTTCGGGCAGCCCGCGGGACCGTCGCCCGTGACCTCCGGGTGCATCGGGCACGCGTAGCCCGCCCGCGGGTCGGTCCCCGCGGCGGTCGGGCCGCCGTGAT
>CAZECO010000243.1:0-2913 GCA_964510455.1 uncultured Actinomycetes bacterium | reverse complement strand
CGTGCCCGTGATCGTGCCCGTGATCGTGCCCGTGATCGTGCCCGTGATCGTGCCCGTGATCGTGCCCTTGGGATGCGGCGGCAGCATCGGCGGCGGGGACCAGGCGCATACCGCACTTGGGGCATGCCGAGGGCCCGGTGCCGGTGACCTCGGGGTGCATCGGGCAGACGTAGCCGTCGCCCGCCCCGACGCCGGTACCGGGACCGGTGGCGGCATGGTGCTGGCTCATGGTTCCTCCTTCAGTCGCCGGGCATTCCGGTGATGCGCGCGGTGAAAGTGGCTCCGGCGTCGGTGCTCTCCCACAGGGTGCCGCCCTGCAGGACGACGATGCGGTCGTCGGCGGCGGCCAGTGCGGCCGGTTGGCCTGCGACCTCGCCGGCGGCGGTCCAGGTGGCGCCGGCGTCGGGGGACCGCATGATCTTGCCGTCCGGGGCGGCGCCGACGAGGCCGGTGCCGGTCCAGGCCAGGTAGGCGATCAGCGGCGCGCCGGGGATGGGGGCCCAGGTCTGCCCGCCGTCGCCGCTGCCGAGCGGCCCGGTCTGGGTGGTTGCGATGGCCTGCGCCGGGTCGGCGGGGTTCAGGGCGAGGTCGAACGGCCCCTCGCCGTGCTTCGCCCACCCGGCCCCCTCGTCGGTGGACCGCCACAGCAGCCCGTCGCCGGAGTTGACGCCCAGGACGATTGAGCCGCTGGTCGCGATGCGGTGGAAGTCGGCCTGCCCGGCCAGGGACACCGGCTGCCAGGTGCCGCCGCCGTCGGCGGACGCCAGCAGCCCGAGGTCGGCGGGGGCGTCCATGCCGGGGCCGGGGTGGCCCGAGGCCAGCCACCGATCGGCGGCGGGAGCGAACCCCATCACGTCGAACGGCTCCCCGACGCGGGCGGGGGACTGCCCCGGGTCCTGCCGGTACAGGCCCTGGTGGGTGCCAAGCAGCACGGCGCCGCCGTCCAGGGCCACGTCGTGCACGTGCCCGATGTCGATGCCGTCCGCGGACACCGGCGCGGATGGAGCCTGCGCGGTGGGCGACGTGGGCGACGCGGTGGTCGCCTGGTCCCCGGGGTCGGCGCTGCAGCCGGCGACCAGGGCGGCTGCGGTCAGCGCTGCGAGGGCAGCTGCGGACCGGGCGGGGAGCCTCATGGCGCCGCCGTCCCCTGCGCGGTCGCCGCCATCTGTTGCATGGTGGCGATCTCGGCCTGCTGCGCGGTGATGATGCCGTCGGCCAGTGCCGCGACCTGCGGGTCGAGGGTCGCCGCGGCGGCCTGCTCGGCCATGTCGATGGCGCCCTGGTGGTGCTCGGTCATCATCTGCAGCCACTCCTGGTCGAACTGCGCGCCGGTCATCTGGTCCAGCGCCGCCATGTCCTCCGCGCTCATCATCCCCGACATCGTCATGCCGCCCATGTCGTGGTCCATGCCCTCCATGCCCTCCATATCTTCGGGCGAGGTGGCGCCGGGCATGGACATCGGCTGGTCCCAGTCCCCCAGCATCATGGTCATCTGCTGGATCTCGGGGCCCTGCGCAGCCTCGATCTGCCCGGCGAGCTCCTGGACCTGCGCCGACGCGCCGGAGGCAGGGTCCAGCGCCATGCCGGCCATCGCCACGGCCTGCTGGTGGTGCGGGATCATCGCCTGCGCGAATGCGACGTCTGAGGCCGACGCCGTGGTGGTCGCCCCGTCCGAGGTCGCCGCCCCGTCGCTGGCCGGGTCGTCGCCGCAGGCGGACAGCCCGACGGCCAGCGCGGCCGCGATCCCCAGCGCGGCCAGCTTCCTGGTGTGCTTCACGGTGGTTCCCCTTCAGGTGGTGTAGTCCAAGCGGGTCATCATGCCCGCCTCGGCGTGGTACGCGTTGTGGCAGTGGACCATCCACTGCCCCGGGTTGTCGGCGGCGAAGGCGACCTCGGCGGCCCCCATCGAAGGGACCAGGAGGGTGTCCTTCCGGGCGCCGGCGCCGCCGGCGGGGCCGAGCTGGAAGGTGTGCCCGTGCAGGTGGACCGGGTGCGGCATCATCGACCGGTTCACGATGCGCAGCCGCCCGGCCTGCCCCTGCCCGATGGTCAGCGGCACCGTGTCGTCGTAGGTGCGGCCGTTGATCGTCCACACGTAGGGCCCCATCGACCCGCCCAGGACCAGGTCCTGCACCCGGTCCGGGTCCCGGTCCGGCAGCCCGGCGCCGGCCGCCGCGCGCAGCCCGGCCACGGTCAGCGGCGGCCCGTCGAGGCCCTCCGGCAGCGCGCCGGCGTCCGGGACCGGCCCAGTGCCGGTGCGGATCAGCGCCCGGGCGACGCCGGACTTGCCGACCGGACGCGCGACCAGCGGGAACACCCCGTCGGACAGGGTGACGGTCGCGTCGTACCGCTCGCCCATCCCGATCCGCACCGAGCGGGCCGTCACCGGTTCGACCGGCCAGCCGTCGCTGTGGGTGACGGTCAGGTCGTGCCCGCCCAGGGCGAGGTCGAAGATCGTGTCGGCGGCGGCGTTGATGAGCCGCAGCCGCACCCGCTGGCCGGGCCCGGCCTGCAGCACGTCCGGGTCGGCCGGTGCCCGGCCGTTGACCAGGTACAGCGGGTAGTCCACGTCGCCGCCGTCCATCCCGCCGTGCATGCCCATCATCCCGCCCCCGGAGCTGCGCAGCCCGGCGTAGATCTGCTCCGGGGAGGGCCCGACGCCGTCGGTCCAGTCGTCCAGCACGACGACCCATTCGGCGTCGTAGCCGCCCGGGTCGCCGGGGTCGTCGACGATGAACGGCGCGTACAGGCCGCGGTCGGCCTGCAGGCCGGTGTGCGGGTGGAACCAGTAAGTGCCCGGGTCCGGGACCACGAACTCGAACGCGAACCCCCCGCCCGGCGGCACCGGCTCGGAGGTCACGTGCGGGACGCCGTCCATGTCGTTGCGGATCGCCAGCCCGTGCCAGTGCACCG
>CAZECO010000242.1:2329-4029 GCA_964510455.1 uncultured Actinomycetes bacterium | reverse complement strand
CAGCATGGGCTTCACCACCGGCGACAACGAGGACGACGCCTACGACCGGATGAAGTCCAAGGTGCAGGCGGAGCTGAAGCAGAGCTTCCGCCCGGAGTTCCTCAACCGGATCGACGACGTCATCGTCTTCCACCAGCTGTCGCGCAACGAGATCGTGCAGATCGTCGACCTGATGGCCGCCGACCTCGACAAGCGGCTGTCGGAGCGGGACCTGTCCATCGAGTTCACCACGGCCGCCAAGGAGTACCTGGCGGGCGAGGGGTACGACCCGGTGATGGGCGCCCGGCCGCTGCGGCGCACGATCCAGTCCAAGGTGGAGGATCTGCTGAGCGAGAAGATCCTGTTCGGCGAGATCATCTCCGGCTCGATCGTGGTGGTGGACCTCGTGGGCACCGGCGACGACGCGGAGCTGTCGTTCACGTCGACGCCGAAGGCCAAGCTGCCGGACTCCCCGCCGGTGGAGCACGCACGGGATTCCGAGTAGCGCTACGCGAACGGAACGGCGATCGGACACCCTCCGGTCGCCGTTCCGCTGTGTCCGGGCCCGGCGCGGGCGCGGATGCGGGCCGCCGCATTCCCACGGGCAGCACCGCCCCCCGCAGCCGCGAAGGAGTATGGTGACCGCCATGCTGCAGATCGAAATCGATGCAACCGGCGGCCCCGCCCCCGGGGAGGCCTCCCAGCACCGCTCATTCCCGCGGGAGCGCGACCAGCCCGTCGCACCGGTCGATCAGCCCGTCGGCGCTGAGTGATGCCAGGGCCGCTGCGGCCTGTTCCGCAGCTGCACCACCGGTGCGCCGATCGGCCCACAGCCCGATGAGCTCCGCCTCCGAGCAGCCGCTGCCCTCGGCCACCGCGCGCAGCAGGAAGCCGCGCGCCTGACGGTCGCTGCCTTCGAACGGGTTCTGCCGTGCCCGTGGGGCGCCGGGCGGGAAGCCGTCGGCGGCCCAGGCGCACTCCAGCTGCAGCGGACACACCTCGCAGGCGGGGCTGCGGGCGGTGCACACCAGCGCCCCGAGCTCCATGACCGCTACGCTCCACAGCGGGGCCAGGCCTGCGCCGGGGAGCAGCGCTTCGGCCAGGGAACGTTCGCGCCGGCCCACGGAGGCGGTTCCCGGGAAGGCGGCGCCGGCGAGCCACCGCGACAAGACCCGCCGCACATTCGTGTCGAGGACGGCGATCGATCCGCGGAAGGCGAACGCCACGACCGCGGCGGCGGTGTAGTCGCCCACCCCCGGCAGCTCTCGCAGCGCGTGGAGATCGCTGGGGACGTCACCGCCGTGCCGGTCGGTGATCTGCTGGGCCGCCCGGTGCAATCGTCGGGCGCGCCGCGGGTATCCCAGTCCCTGCCAGGCGCGGATAACCTCCGGCAAGGACTCCTCGGCCAGGGCCTGCGGTGCGGGCCAGCGCCCCATCCAGGCCAGCCACTTCGGCTCCACCCTGGATACCTGGGTCTGCTGCAGCATGACCTCGCTGACCAGGACCCCCCACGGCGTGCGATCGGCAGCACGCCACGGCAGGTCGCGCGCGTTGTCCGCATACCAGTGGAGCACCCGTTCGACCGCATCGGCACGCCGTGCGGCGACACCAGATACACCCTGGACCGGGTTGCGGTTGTGCACAGTTACCGTTATGCCATGAGCTCAGTGCTGCGCCCGCAAGGCCCCAAGAAGGCGGCCGTCTATTGGCGCCGCAGGATC
>CAZECO010000242.1:0-2229 GCA_964510455.1 uncultured Actinomycetes bacterium | reverse complement strand
TCGGAGTCCGACTGCCTGCGCGATATCGGATCGGGCGCCAACGAGATCTCGATCAGCTCGGGCGGCCATCATGTCTGGTCCAGCGACGATTGCGATCCCAGCCAGGCGAACAATGAACAGGTGCTGCCATCGGGCGGAGAGGCGGCGGTGACCGTGGTGTGGGAACGGAAGCTGAGCGCGCCGGGGTGCACGGGCGACGCTGTGGATGCGCAACCCGGTTCCTATCAGGCCGAGGGCCGAAACGGATCGGTCGATTCAGATCCCGTCCGGCTCGTCCTGCAGTAGGGCCATCGCGGGCAGCCGGATGACCGGGGCGGCCGCTCCCCCCGCCGCGACAACCCGCCGCCGGCCGGAGCCCGAGTGGTGGCGCGACCGCAGCGATCCCATCGCGCGCAGCGCCTCGGTCAGCCTGGCCACCGGCACGACCTCGATGCCCTCTGGGGAGAGCCCCGCCTCAACTCCCGCCGCCATTGGAACAATTGCGCAGGTGAACCCCAGTCGCGCCGCCTCCCGCAATCGGCGCCCGACGGATGGCACGCTGCGGATATCCCCGGCCAGCCCTATCTCGCCTACGGCCACCAGGCCCAGGGGCGCGTCGGCGTCGATCGTGGCGGTCGCGAGCGCCAGTGCCACGGCGAGGTCGGCTGCGGGCTCGCCGATCCGCACCCCGCCGACGGTGGCGGCGAACAGGTCGGCCTGCCCCAACCGAACATCCGCCCGCCGTTCCAGCACGGCCGCGATCATGGCGACCCGGCTGGAGTCGAGACCGGAGGTGATGCGGCGGGCGGTCTGGGTGTTGGTGGCGACCAGCGCCTGCACCTCGGCGACCAGCGGGCGGCGCCCCTCGAGGGTGACGGTCACCGCGGTCCCAGGGGTCGGCGTGGTCCGATTGGTCACGAACACCCCGCTGGGGTCGGCGATCTCCGCGATCCCCTCGTCGTTCAACTCGAAGCAGCCGACCTCGTCCACGGCGCCGTACCGGTTCTTCACGGCGCGCAGCATCCGCAGCGACGCATGCCGCTCGCCGGAGAAGGTGAGGACGACGTCGACGATGTGCTCCATCGTGCGAGGCCCGGCGACGGCGCCGTCCTTGGTGACGTGCCCGATCAGCACGCCTGCGCGGCCCTGCGATTTGGCCACCTGCGTGAGCACCGCGGTCACGGTCCGCACTTGCGCGACACCGCCCGCGGTCCCCTCCACAGCGTCGGTGGACACCGTCTGCACCGAGTCGACGATGAAGACGTCGGGATCGATCACCTCGATCTGGCCGAGCACCGACGCCAGGTCGGTCTCCGCCGCGAGGTACAGGCTGTCGGCCAGGGCGCCCATCCGGCCGGCGCGCATCCGGACCTGGCCGGAGGACTCCTCGCCGCTGATGTAGAGCACCTTGCGGCCCTGGCGCGCGAGCTTGGCCGCCATCATCAGCAGCAGCGTCGACTTGCCGACGCCCGGCTCGCCCGCCAGCAGGACCACTGCGTCGCCGACCAGGCCGCCGCCCAGCACGCGGTCGAGTTCGCCGATCCCGGTGCCGCGGCGCTCGGTCTTGCCGGCGGCGACCTCGGCGATCGGCACCGCGGGCCTGCGCGCGGGCCCGGACGACGCCGCCCTGGCCAGGACCGCGGCGACCGGCGCCGAGCCCACCTCCTGCACGGTTCCCCATGCCTGGCACTCGCCGCACCTGCCCACCCACCTCGGCGAGGTCCAGCCGCACTCGCCGCAGCGGTGGTTGGGGCGGTCTGCGGGCGTCCTCCGGGTGGCCATTGAAGGACTCTAGGCGCAGGCTCCGGCGCTGGTGGCCGGATGCACCGTCAGCAGTGGAAGGTGTCGCGCCTTCCGCAGCGCCTGCGACTGTTCGTGCGCCTCGCAGTGCCGGGCGAGCTCGGCGGCCGCGCCCGGCCCGATCAGCGCCGCGATCTCCTCCGCGGCCGATCGATACACCGGAACCGAGGCGGTGTGGGCCTCGCTGTTGCTGCTGCAGTACCAGTCGAAGTCGTGCCCGCCCTCGCCCCACCCGGCACGTGTGTACTCGGTCAGCGTGACCACCAGGCGGCGCGTGCCGTCCCGCTCCTCGCGCCAGTCGTACTCGCGGTGCAGCGGCAGCTGCCAGCACACATCGGGCTTGGTCTCGACGAAGGAGCGGCCCTCGGCGTCGGCGAGGTGGTGCAGCGCGCACCCGTAGCCGCCGGCGAAGTCCGGGCCGTTGAAGAAGATGCACACGCCGTCCACCAC
>CAZECO010000241.1:0-4037 GCA_964510455.1 uncultured Actinomycetes bacterium | reverse complement strand
CGGTCCATCGTGACGGGCTTCGTGTTCGGGCTGGTGCTGGTCATCATCATCGGCGAGATCCCGAAGCTGCTCGGGCTGCCGCCGACCAGCGGCGACTCGATCGAGCAGGTAGTGCAGATCCTGCGCAGCATCACCGATCTCGATCGGCTGACCACCATCGTGGGCTGTGCAGCGCTGGTGGTCCTGTTCGCCGGTGCGCGGTTCATGCCGCGCGTGCCGTGGGGGCTGATCGTCCTGGTGAGCGCCATCGCCTACTCCTCCGCAGCCGGGCTGGAAGACCGGGGAGTGGTCGTGGTGGGGCCCGTCCCGTCCGGACTGCCGCCGTTCGGCCTCCCCGGCCTGCACCCGGGCGACATCGCCCCGATCCTGTTCGGCGGGGTGGCGATGGCGATGGTCGGGCTGGCGGAGGGCCTCAGCGCCGCACGGCTGCTTGCCGCGCGGGAGGGCTATTCGATCGACTCGAACCAGGAGCTGATCGGTTCGGGCGCCGCGAACATCGCCGCCGGCCTGACCGGCGGCCTCGGCGTCGCGGGGTCGCTGTCCAAGACCGCCGCCTCCCATCGCAGCGGCGGGCGCACCCAGGTGGCCGGGCTGTCCGCCGCAGTGATGGCGCTCCTGGTCCTGCTGCTGTTCGCCGAGGCCCTGGCCCCCCTTCCCAGGGCGGCCCTGTCGGCCATCGTCATCCAGGCCGTGTGGGGGCTGATGGATGTGCCGTCGATGAAGCGCTACCGGTGGATCCGGCGCAACGACTTCGTCGCGGCTGTCGCCGCGATGCTCGGGGTGCTGTTGTTCGGCCCGTTGTACGGCCTGGTGATCGCGATCGGCCTGGCGCTGCTGGGCCTGGTCTACCGGTCCAGCCGCATCGAGGTCGAAGTCCTCGGACGGGTGCCGGACGAGAAAGCGGCATGGGGGTCGATCGAGAACCATCCGGAACGCAGGACCTACGAGGGGATCGCCGTTGTCCGGCTCGACGGCCCCCTGTTCTGGGCCAACGCCAGCGACGCCTGCGACGGGGCTTTCGCCGTCGCGACCGCCCAGCCCGGGGTGCGGGCCGTGCTGCTGGACCTGGAGGCGACCAGCCAGCTGGACGTCACGAGCATCGATGCGCTGGAGATGATGCGACAGCGGTTGGCCGATCGCGGCATCGACCTGTACCTGGTCCGTGTGTTCTATCAGGCGCGGCAGACACTCGCCCGGGCCGGCTTTATCGAGGCCCTGGGAGAGGAACACATGTGGCACAGCATCTCGGCAGGCGTGCGGGCCGCCCGCAAGTCGGCCGAACTGCGCGGACCGGCGCGCCCGCAGTATGACTTTGCGGAGCCCGACGATGAAACTGAGCCCACCCACGAGCACATCGAGCACGATCGCAACTTCGCCGGCGGGTACTCCGATCCGGATCGGGAGGGCCATGTCCCCCCCAAGGGGATGCTGCGGTGGCGGTGGTGGCGGCCGGGCCGATGAGGCCCGGGGGTCAGACCGTCAGCGATTTCATCCGGTCCAGCACGTCGTCGGCCGACGGCGCCTGCAGGCGGTCGACGATCTTCCCATCGGCCAGGAACAACACGGTGTCGGCGTAGGACGCCGCCCGGGCATCGTGCGTGACCATGACGATGGACTGGTTCAGATCGTCGACCGAGCGACGCATGAACTCCAGCACCTCGGTGCCGGACTTCGAGTCGAGGTTGCCCGTCGGCTCATCGCCGAAGATGACATCCGGCCTGCTGACCAGGGCGCGTGCCACCGCTACCCGCTGCTGCTGCCCCCCGGACAGCTCGGCCGGGCGGTGCGTCAACCGGTCGCCGAGCCCCACCGTCTTCACCACGAACCCGAACCACTCCGGATCCGGCTTCCGGCCGGAGATCGCCAGCGGCAGCCGGATGTTCTCCGCGGCGGTCAGGGTGGGGATCAGGTTGAAGCTCTGGAAGATGAACCCGATGCGCTCCCGGCGGATCGCCGTCAGCCCCTTGTCGTCGAGCCCCGACAGCGGCGTGTCGCCGATCCACACCTCGCCCGCCGTCACCGTGTCCAAGCCTGCGACGCAGTGCATCAGGGTGGACTTGCCCGAGCCCGACGGACCCATGATCGCGGTGAACCCCCCGGCTGCGAACTCCACGGACACGTCGTCCAGCGCCCGCACGGCGGTCGGCCCCTCGCCGTAGATCTTGCTCACCGATTCGGCACGGGCGGCAGCCGTGGACTGCGGCGCGGTTGTGGTCACAAGCCGGAGTCTAGCCGCGCGGCTCGGCCCGGGGCTGCGATGATGCGCCGGTGGGCCAACTCCTCCTGATCGCCTGGCGCAACGCTCGCGCCAGCCTCGGCCGAACCGCGATGACCCTGGTCGCGGTCTGCCTCGGCGTGGCCTTCCTGTCCGGTTCGCTTGCCGTGTCCGACACCCTGGCGCGCAACGTCGCGGTGCTGTTCTCCTCGCAGTACGACACCGTCGACGTGGTGCTGCGCGGCGAGAAGGTGGCTTTCGGCTCCCGTGCGGACCTCGACGAAGGACTCGTCGAAACGGCGGCCGCCGTCCCCGGCGCGGCTGCCGCGGCGGGCGTGGTCGAGGGGTTCGCGCAGCCGGTGTCGCTGTCCGGGGATCCGATCGGCAGCGCACAGCAGCCCGGGATCGGCCGGACCTGGATCGCCGATCCGCAGTTGCAGAGCATCCCGCTGGTGGGCGGTCAGGGGCCCGGCCAGGGCGGCGAGGTCGTGCTGGACACCACCACGGCCGAGCAGGGCGGGGTGGTCATCGGCGACCAGATCCAGATCGCCACCTCGACCACCGTGCTCACGATGGCAGTGGTCGGCATCGCCGATGTCAGCAGCGGCACCGGATCGGCGCTGAGCTGGTTCGACCCTGCGACCGCCCAGACGCTGCTGGGCAGCGTCGGGGCCTTCCAGGAGATCTTTGTCGCGGCCGCCGACGGCGTCGCCGCGCAGGACCTGGCGACAGCCGTGGCGAGCACGGTGTCGGCAGAGGTCGAGGTCCTGACCGGCGCCCAGGCCGCCGAGGAGTCCCAGCAGAAGGTGGAGGCCATCTTCGGCTTCTTCCAGGTGATCCTGCTGGTCTTCGTCGGCATCGGCCTGATCGTGTGCGCGTTCATCGTGTTCAACACCTTCGCCGTGCTGACCGCCCAGCGGACCCACCAGCTGGCGACCCTGCGGGCGCTGGGATGCAGCCAGCGCCAGGTGACCGCCGCGACGCTCGCCGAGGGCGCGATCATCGGCTCGCTGGGAGCGGCGGCCGGCGTCCTGCTCGGGTACTTCGGCACCAACGCCCTGCTCCGGCTGGTCGCGGCCCTCGGCTTCGGCGAGATCACCGGCGGGGTCGTCATGCGTCCCACCACGATCGTGGTCTCGTTCGCCGTCGGCCTGGTCGTCACCATCATCGGCGCCTACCCGGCGGCGCGAGCGGCCGGACGGATGCCCCCGGTCAGCGCCATGCGGCAGTCGGTGGTCCCGACCACCATCGTCTCCTTCGGAAGGTTGGCGCTGGGGTTCGCGGCGCTGGCGCTGGCCGTCCTGTTCATCGGCCGGGGCACCACGATCGGATACCCGGACGGCCTGGCGGACGTCGGCATCGGACTGGGGTTCCTGCTGATCGGCCTTGGCGCGTGGACCAGGCCGCTGGTCATCCTGATCATCGGTTGGCTGGCCCCCGCGGCCGGACGGGTCGCCGGACTGTCGGGCGACCTGGCGGGGCGCAACAGCCTGCGCGACGCCAAACGGACCACCGTGACCGCCGGCTCGCTGGCCCTGGGTCTGGCACTGGTGACGTCGATGGGCGTCCTCACGGCCTCGACGAAGGCGACCCTGGACAACGCGGCCTCCACCTCGCTGACCGCCGACGTGCTCGTGCTGCCGCTGGTGGGCAACACCCCGATGCCGGCGACCGTCACCGATCAGGTGCGCTCCGCCCCCGGGATCTCGGGGGCCACCCCGATCCTCTTCGATTCGGCGATCATCGACGCCCAGCCGACGTTCGTCACCGGGGTCGACCCGGTGGCCGTCACCGAGGTGATCGCGCTTCAGATCCAGCAGGG
>CAZECO010000240.1:1071-4071 GCA_964510455.1 uncultured Actinomycetes bacterium | reverse complement strand
TCGCCGTGGACACCGATCTGCGCTGGTCGCTGCTGTCCAGGCTGGCTGCGGTCGGCCACGCTCCCCCGGGGATGATCGACGCCGAATTGCAGCGCGACCCGACGGCAGCGGGACACCGGCAGCATGCGATGGCCCTGGCGGCGCTGCCGTCCAGCGATGCCAAGGAGGCCGCCTGGCAGGCCTGCGTCGAACGCGACGAACTGCCCAACGCGATGCTCGACGCGACGATGGCGGGGCTCATCCAGCCCGAACAGGCGGACCTGCTGCGCCCCTACCGCGACCGGTTCTTCGAGTCGCTGCCGGGGTTGTGGGAGTCGCGGACGTTCGACACCGCCTCGTCGCTGACCATGATGCTGTTCCCGTATCACCTCGTCGAGCCGCAGACCCTGCAGGCGGCCGACGACTTCCTGTCCGTGCAGCAGCACCCCGGTGCTGCGCGGCTGGTGGCAGAGGGCCGGGACACGGTCGCGCGCTCGCTGCGCGCCCGTGCAGCCGACGGCGCGTGATCGTCGGGCCGGGGTCGCTCGACCAGCGGCGGAGTGCGGCGTAGGTGCGGCGCCGATTGGTCGGATTCGCCCTCGGCCGCGGCGAACCTGTGTGACACTTCGCGGGCAACCCCACGCGCACCGCCGCAACCCCCATCACGTACCCTCACCCCATGGCAGACGCCCCCATTAAGAGCGAGACGACCGACGACGAACTGCAGGGCCCCGCCGATGCGGGCGCCGTTGCGGAACCTGAGGTGATCGCTCCGGCAGACAACGCGCAACCCGACCAGGATCGGGCTGCTGGGCCCTCCGCGACCGAGCCTCCGGTCCTCGCTTCGACTGCGGCGCCTGCCGCCGAAGCCGACGGTCCTGCGGCGCCTGCCGCCGAACAGGCCACCCCAGCGCCGGAGGCTCCCGCGCAGGCGCAGGTGCCGGCGCCCCCGGTGCGGGCAGCCACCTCCAAGGCAGCCACGTCGAAGGCGTCCACGGTCAGAGCAGCCAGGACCAAGGCGGCCACGACCAGGGCGGCCACGACCAAGGCCGCCACGTCGCAAGCGGCCACATCCCAAGCAGGGACGACCAAGGCGGCCACGACCATAGCGGCGACGTCGAAGGCGGCCGAGTCCGAAGCGGCCACTTCCCAAGCAGCCACCTCGAAGGCGACCAGGTCGAAGGCAGCCACGTCGAGGGCAGCCACGTCGACGGCGACGGCGTCCAAGGCAACCACCGCCGCCACGGCAGGCGCGCCCCAGGCGGCTGCCGCGCAGGAGCCCACAGCGGAGGCGGCCACTTCGAAGGCGGCCACTTCCAAGGCGGCCCTCTCCAAAGCTGCCCCGTCGAAGGCAGCCACTTCTAAGGCGGCCCTCTCCGAAGCTGCCCCGTCGAAGGCAGCCGCGTCCGAGGCAGCCGCCCCATCCAAGGCAGCAACCCCCGAGGCGGCGACCGGGCATGCCACGCTCGTGCAAGCCGCACCTGCGCGGCGGCCCCGCTCTGCTCGCGCCGGCGCATCCACCCCGAAGTCGGCCTCCACCACAGCGGCCAATCCGAACGGGTCGCAGTCCAGGCCCCGGGCGAGCGCCCAGAAGGCGACGCCACTTCGCGTCCTGCCCGAGAAGCCCAGGCTCCCCAAGGCGGGCAAGACCGTGCTCGACGGCGTCGGCGTCCCGGTGTTCGGCGCCCGTCACGGGTCGGTGGAGACGGTGGATTGGACCGCCCTGCACAAGGATTACCGGCGCAACCCCCTGGTGTCCTTCCTGCGGCATCGGCGCTGGGTGTACGCGACAGCGTCCACGGACCGGCTGTTCGTCGCGCTGGCGATCGTCGACGGCGGGGTGTCCGGCACCGCGTTCTGCATGATCACGGACCTGGAGACCGGCGAGGTGATCGCCAACTCGTCCCGCCCCGGCGGCACCCGCCCGCTGGTCCAGGTCAGCGACAACCCCACGGAGGGACTACTCGCCACCTACCGCCTGCCCGGGACCGAGTACCGGATCCAGCGGGATGCCGGCAGCAGCGAGACGAAGATCAGTGTCCGGCTGCGGAACACCGCCGAGTCGCTGCCCGGGCTGCGCTGGGTGCCCGGCATCACCAGCATCCCGGTGCTGCGCGACCTGCCCACCGCATCGACGCGACCCTGGCTGGAGGTCGAGCTAACCCTGGAGTCGACGGTGGCGCCCCCGCTGACCGCAATCAGCCAGGTCGAGGCGGACGGGGGCCTCGTCACCAGCACCGTCAAGTCCGCAGCAATGAACTCCTGGGGCACGGTCACGATCCACGGCGAGAAGTCGGGCGAAGCGCCGCGCACCCTGTCGCTGGACAACGGCACCGGCGGCATGGACTACACCAACGGCTTCCTCCCCCGACACACCGCCTGGCACTGGGCGTTCACCACCGGGCGACTCGGGGACGGTCGCCTGTTCGGGCTGAATCTGGTCAGCGAGTTCTCCGGGATCGGCGACAACGCACACGAGAACGGCGTCTGGCTCGATGGCGCTCTGGTGCCGCTCAGCCCGAGCGTGCGCGTGATCTTCGACAAGTCGGACCTGACGAAGCCGTGGACGGTGCGCACGGTGGACGGCTCGGTGCACCTGAGCTTCCAACCGCTGACGGTGTACCGGGAGGGCCTCAACCTCGGACTCATCCGCAGCAAGTTCGTGCAGCCGACGGGCCTGTTCACCGGCCACGTCATGGTCGAGGGTGAGCGGGTTGTCATCGACCGGATGCCAGGAGTCGTGGAGAACCAGGACATCGTCTGGTAGTGGTGTGGCGGGGGCCGATCAGGACCTGCCATCTGCTTCCGCCCAGGCCCGGGCGCGCCGGCCGGGACGGGCGAGCCGCGCTCCGCCCAACGCCCTGCCGACGGCGAACGCCGCGAAATCCCGGGCAGGCCCCCGCCCCGAGCGGGGGAACCCGGCCATGCCCGGAATACCGACGCGTTCGCCAACCCCACCCGGCCCCGCCCGGGCGCGCCGGCCGGGACGGGCGAGCCGCGCTCCGCCCAACGCCCTGCCGA
>CAZECO010000240.1:0-971 GCA_964510455.1 uncultured Actinomycetes bacterium | reverse complement strand
GAACCCGGCCATGCCCGGAATACCGACGCGTTCGCCAACCCCACCCGGCCCCGCCAGATCCCGAACGCCGGACGGCGGGGAGGTCGGGGGCGACGCCACCCGCCGCCGGATCGGCTACTTCAGCGTGATCGCCCAGACCAAGTCCTGGACCAGGGGAATGCGTGGCAGGTCTTCCAGCAGGACGGCCTTGCCCTCTCCGTCGCACAGCGGCACCCGCCAGTTCGGGTACTCCTGATCCGTGCCGGGCTGGTTCTGCGCGCGACGGTCCCCCACGGCGTCCGGCAATGACAGTCCCAGCATGACCGCCGGGGAGATGGCCAGGTACTTGTGCAGCGCGATCAGCAGGCTGCGCTCGGACTCGTCGTCGTCGGCCAGCAGCCTGTACTCGCGCAATCGTGAGCGCCACAGCGCCAGCTCCACGTCCAAGTCCGCGCGCTCCTCCGCCTCGGTGCGGGCAAGCAGCCCCAGCTCCGCACGGATCCGGACGTGCTCCCCGGCGAGGTACCCGGCGGTCGGCGGAAGGTCGTGGACGGTGACGCTGGCCAGGGCGTGTTGGCGCCACTCGTGCGGTCGCCGGAGCTCGCCATCGGGATGCCGCTCGAACCAGAGGATCGAGGTTCCCATCACGCCGCGCTGCAGCAGGTAGTCCTGGATCCAGTCCTCGACGGTGCCGAGGTCCTCACCCACGACGAAGGCGCCCGCCCGCTGCGCCTCCAGCACCAGGATTCCGACCAGGGCCTCGTGATCGAACTTCACGTACGTGCCGTGGTACGGCTTCATCCCCTCCGGCACGCACCACAGCCGGAACAGCCCCAGCACGTGGTCGACACGGATTCCGCCCGCATGGCGCAGGATCGTGCGCAGCATGTCGCGGTAGGGGATGAAGCCGGCCTCGGCCAGCGCATCCGGCAGCCATGGCGGCTGGGACCAGTCCTGGCCCAACTGGTTGTACATGTCCGGCGGGGCCCCCA